>NZ_JADCLB010000027.1:0-92355 GCF_014982245.1 Enterobacter cloacae complex sp. P6RS | reverse complement strand
GGAAATCGCCGCTGGCGGCGCTGGTGCCTCCGTTGCCGGATTCCTGGTAGGCATGATGCCCGGCAAACTCAATGAAGGAGAACAGGACTTCATCGACCGTATGCGGCTTGCACAGATGCGTGAAGCGCCTACTCGCGTGCGTTACACCTGGGAGAATGACATCAACGGAAATCCCGTACCGCGTGGATATCACACGCCACCGGGTAAGGATATGGTGCGAGTCCGTAAGATGGAATGGGACCGCCGCTATGAGGCGTACACCTTCACCACTGAGGAAGAAAACCCCGTTACCCTTATCTGGACCCCGGATCATTCCGGTGTTAACGCTCCGTCAAACACAGGTAATCAGACACCTCCAAAGCTACCGGGAACCATCCTTGTTAACCCGTTACCGGATGGAACTCAGAGCACCAGCACAACAACCCCGGCACCGGATGAGAAAAATTTCGCGGATTATATTCTGATCCTGCCCGTATCAGACATCCCGCCAATTTATATCTATATTCGCAACAATCCGGGACAAGTCACTGGCAAGGGCAAGAAAGTGACAGGCACATGGTTAACCGATGCGGGTCAGGGGAATGGCTCTCCGATTCCATTTCAGATCGCCGATAAACTGCGTGGGCGTACCTTCTCCAGCTTCGACGGCTTCAGGGAAGCATTCTGGCTAGAAGTGAGCAAAGATCCTGAATTGAGCCAACAATTTAAACGAGGTAACTTAGGTAATATTCGAGCAGGAAAAGCACCCGCCCCGAGAGAATCCGAACAAGTTGGCGGCAAGATCAAATATGATATTCATCATATTAGACCGATCAGCGAAGGCGGCGAAGTGTACGACGTTGACAACATGGGCGTTGTAACACCGAAACGCCACATTGAGATCCATCGAGGTGAGTAATTGAAAAGCATAAGTGACTACACAGAAAACGAGTTCCTGGAGTTCGTCCGTAAACTCTTCAACGTTGCGGACACTTCAGAAAGTGAAGATATAAAAAACATACTGGAATTTAAGCGCCTGACCGAGCACCCTGACGGGTCTGACCTTATCTACTACCCCCGAGATGACCGTGAAGATAGTCCTGAAGGGGTGGTTAAAGAGGTTAAAGAATGGCGTAAAGCCAACGGTAAACCCGGCTTTCGTGAAGAATGAATTTGTGGGAGACAGCATTAAATGTTGATTAAAAGCGCCGGGTTTATATCCCGGCGTTTTTGCGTCTGGGTCAGTAATACCGGGGTTTAGAACAAAGTTAGCAATGAATTATTTTTGACTTTTGGGAAGCCCAGGGAGACGAAGCCGATTTTCGGCTGGTGCGTAACATTGCTCATAGGTTGAAAATTCATCAATTATGGAGTCATCAGGGCGGGATTTTACAGCGTATCGCGGGGGATTTATACACTCTTTGCAAGGCGGATGCGCCAGGCCGAGGTTGTAACATTGTAAATAATGTTAATCAGTTAAGAATAATTGATCTCAGGCATTAAACTGTACAAAAAATGACCTTATTCTGAATGTGCAACATGGCTGACAGAGGAGGAAATAGCATGTCCGTTGACAGACTGAAACGCGATCTGCTTAACAAGCTGATCAACGCCCGAATCGACCTGGCCGCCTATCTGCAGCTCAGGAAGGCAAAGGGCTATATGTCAGTCAGCGAAAGCGAACATCTGCGTGATAATCTGTTTGAACTGTGTAATTTCATGCGTGAAAAAGCACCGACCCTGAAGGCGGAATACGATGAATGCGAGCTGATGGCGCTGCGTCGCGCCGCTGAGGTGCTCTCCATTGCAGGGGTATGTTTGATGAACGGACGCCACGACTGCCCAAATTTTATCGCTGTTAACGCGGAGAAGCTTGAAAACTGCCTGACAACGCTCTCTCTTTGCATCACGTGTCTTAACAAGCACGAGACGCTTGCACAGCACTGAGTTCGGGGGGAGACAACTCCCCCCATCTGATTAAGCTTTTGTAAAAGTGGTAACGCGCCCGGAGGTAATGGCTAATCTTTATGCCATATGCCGAAAAAGGAGCGCTTTATGCCTCGATCCTCGTTGATTTTCCTGCCTGCATTGTTCATTCCGTTTTCGCTTCTTGCTGCGCCAGAGGCGGTAAAGGTTGAGGTGCTGCAAAACCGACTCGATCACCCCTGGTCGATGGCGTTCCTGCCGGGTAATGACGGTTTACTGGTCACTCTTAAGGGCGGGCAGCTCAAGCGCTGGCAGGCCGGGAAAGGACTTTCCGATCCCATTGTCGGCGTGCCGAAGGTGTGGGCGAACGGCCAGGGAGGACTGCTGGACGTGGTGCTGGCGCCTGATTTTGAAAAGTCGCGCCGCGTCTGGCTGAGCTACGCCGAAGCCGGGCGTGACGGCAAGGCCGGAACGGCGGTGGGCTATGGTCGCCTGAGCGACGATCTTTCCCGCATCGAGGGATTCCAGGTGGTGTTCCGCCAGATGCCGAAACTCTCAACCGGTAACCATTTTGGTGGGCGACTGGTGTTCGACGGCAAAGGGTATCTCTTTATTGGACTCGGCGAGAACAACCAGCGCCCGACGGCGCAGGATCTGGACAAGCTGCAGGGTAAGGTGGTGCGCCTCACCGAAGACGGTAAAGTGCCGCCGGATAACCCCTTTGTGAACACCTCCGGCGCGCGGCCGGAAATTTGGTCCTACGGCATTCGTAACCCGCAGGGGATGGCGATGAACCCTTGGAGCGACACGCTGTGGCTGAACGAGCACGGCCCGCGCGGCGGGGATGAAATCAACATCCCGGAGAAGGGCAAAAATTACGGCTGGCCGCTGGCGACGCACGGCATTAACTACAGTGGGCTGAAAATCCCGGAAGCCAAAGGCGAGCACGTTGAGGGAGCCGAAAAGCCGCTGTTTGTCTGGAAAGTGTCGCCCGCGGTCAGCGGCATGGCGTTCTACAATAGCGACGTGTTCCCGCAGTGGAAAAACAAGCTGTTTATTGGGGCGCTGAAGGAAAAGGACGTTATCGTGCTGAGCGTGGACGGCAATAAGGTGACGGAGGACGGGCGGATCCTGGGCGACCGGGAGCAGCGTATTCGCGACGTGCGGGTGGGGCCGGATGGCTATCTGTATGTCCTGACCGACGAAACGGACGGGCAGCTGTTAAAAGTCAGCCCGTCCGGTGCGTAATCAGGTAACCGGGATCATCACCACGTTACGGTACGCCGGGCGCTCGCTAAGCTGCTTAAGCCAGCGGTCAAGGTTTGGGTGCGGCGTCCATTTCAGACCGAGGTTGGTCAGGTTCCAGACGAACGGCGCTACGGCAATGTCCCCCACGCCGAACGTATCGCCGGAGAACCAGGCGTGCTTCGCCAGCTCATCGTCCATCATCGCAAACAGGTTTTCGCAGGCATCCTGCGCGGCATGAATGGCGGGGTAGTCACGCTCGGCTTCAGGGGTTCTCACCAGCCCCATCAGGATCACGCGGTGAACGGGAGAGAGCGTCTGATTTGCCCAGTCCATCCACTTCTCACCCTGCGCGCGCTGCGCCGGGTTTTCAACCCTCAGGCGGCCAAGACCGTACTGGGCGGCAAGGTAACGCACTATGGTGTTGGACTCCCAAAGCGTTGCGTCTGTTTCGTCATCGCGCAGCAGCGGCACCAGGCCGTTCGGGTTCATCGCCAGATAGTCGGCCTCTTTGTTCACGCCGAACGACATGCCAGCCATGATTTGGTTAAACGGTAAATCCAGTTCCTCCAGCGTCCAGAGCACTTTCTTAACGTTGGTCGAATTATTCCTGCCCCACAGCGTAATCATATTTACTCCTGATGAGTGTGAATCCGGGTCGGCTTTTTGCCATGGTGAGATAAACCTAACAATTACGCAACAGAAGACAAAAAAATCGCCTGAATCAAAGCGTAAATGAATGTTATTGCATAAACTTTAATAACTTTACCCTCGTTGGGTTTCTTTAACCGTTTTAGTGCGCTATTACTCATCGCTTCTTGCGACACGGTGATGTGACGTAATTTTTGAATGGACACTCGGGTGGCATTTATGACGCGAAAAATGACTTCTCTGCGCAGCCTGGCGGCAGGCTCTGCGCTCCTTTTCCTATTTGCACCAACACTCTACGCGGCTGAACAGGCTGCGCCCGAAGCGCCGCCTGTGGACGCGCGCGCCTGGATCCTGATGGACTATTCCAGCGGTAAGGTGCTGGCGGAAGGCAATGCGGATGAGAAACTCGATCCGGCCAGCCTGACCAAAATCATGACCAGCTATGTGGTTGGGCAGGCGTTAAAAGCGGGCAAGATCAAGCTGGACGATATGGTTACCATCGGGAAGGATGCCTGGGCGACCGGCAACCCGGCGCTGCGGGGCTCGTCGGTGATGTTCCTGAAGCCTGGCGATCAGGTCTCCGTCTCCGATCTGAACAAAGGGGTAATCATTCAGTCGGGAAATGATGCGTGTATCGCGCTGGCCGACTACGTTGCCGGCAGTCAGGATTCTTTTATTGGTTTGATGAATGGCTATGCGCAAAAGCTCGGCTTAACCAACACCACCTTCAAAACGGTCCACGGCCTGGATGCGCCGGGACAGTTCAGTACCGCGCGCGACATGGCGCTGCTGGGAAAAGCGCTGATCCACGACGTGCCGGATGAATACGCCATCCACAAAGAGAAAGAGTTTACCTTCAACAAAATTCGCCAGCCGAACCGCAACCGCCTGCTGTGGAGCAGCAACGTTAACGTGGACGGAATGAAGACCGGCACTACGGCCGGCGCGGGCTACAACCTGGTGGCCTCCGCGACGCAGGGCGACATGCGCCTGATCTCGGTGGTGCTGGGCACCAAAACCGACCGCATCCGCTTTAACGAGTCAGAAAAACTGCTGACCTGGGGCTTCCGCTTCTATGAAACCGTGACGCCGATTAAACCGGATGCCACGTTCGTCAGCCAGCGCGTCTGGTTTGGTGACAAGAGCGAGGTGAATCTGGGGGCGGGTGAGGCCGGTTCCGTGACCATTCCACGCGGTCAGCTGAAAAACCTGAAAGCAAGCTATACCCTGACCGAACCGCAGCTCACCGCGCCGCTGAAAAAAGGCCAGGTGGTCGGGACGATTGATTTCCAGCTAAACGGCAAGTCGATTGAACAGCGTCCGCTGATTGTGATGGAAGCGGTGGAAGAGGGCGGCTTCTTCAGCCGGATGTGGGATTTCGTGTTGATGAAATTCCATAGCTGGTTTGGCAGCTGGTTTAGTTAAGTTTTATGCCGGGTGGCGCTGCGCTTACCCGGCATAACCTCAATACATCAACTTCACCTGCTGTGCCTTTGCATGGGCCACAATCTCGTCATCGGGGCGGCAATCGCTGACGATGGCATCAAACTGCGCCAGCTCGCCCATTCTTGCCGAACGCACCTTGCCAAACTTACTGTGATCGACCACCAGCACATGATACTGCGCGGCATTTAACGCCCAGTTCTTCACCGGCAGCTCCTCCAGATTAAAGCAGGTTGCACCCTGGCGCACGTTCACGCCTGCCGCAGAATAAAACGCGATGTCCGGGCATAAATTGCTAAGCGTGTCCTGCAGGTTAAGCGGCTTAAAGATGGCGTTGCTGGCGTGAAACTCGCCGCCGCAGAGGATCACCCGGCACTCGGGTTTCTCCTGAAGCGCCAGAAAGGTGTTCAGGGAGTAGCACACGGCGGTAAAGGGAATACTGCTGTCGATGGCTTCGATAATCCACGGTGTGGTGGTGCCGCAGTCAAAAAACAGCGTCTGGTGCGGCTGAACCAGCGTAGCCGCAAGGCGCGCGGCTTTGCGCTTCTCTTCAACCAGACGCGTCTTCTGGTCGCTGATCAGATAATGGCTGGCGCTGCGCGGCTCAAGGACGATGTACCCGCCCAGCAGTACCACGGGGGCGCTGTCGCTGTTCAGATCGCGACGAATGGTCATCTCTGAGACGCCGAGGAGGTTGGCGGCTTCCTTCAGATGCAGCTTATCGCTGCGCTTCAGCGCCTGCAGCAGCTGAGCAATGCGGTCATCGCGTCGTGTTTCCATAGTTCCTCGGGATAAAAAAGTGAGCCCCCGCAGGGCGGGGGCTCAGTGTAACCTGTCCGGTTGGGGTTAGTCACGTATCCAGCCCTTGCGGATCGGGATGGCAAAAATGGCGCGATAGAGCGAAGAGAGCCCGCGGTAGAGCGCCTCTCCGAAGAGATTCCACAGGATAGCCGCGCTCACGCAGCCAATCAGCCCCACCAGGAAACCGCCCACCATATCCAGCGGCCAGTGGACGCCAAGGTAAACGCGCGACCAGGCGATAGCCACAGCGACTACCATCAGCACCGCACCCGACCACAGGCGATGCCAGAACAGGAAAGCCAGCGCGAAGGTGAAGATAACCGTACCGTGATCGCTCGGGAAAGAGTCATCCGGCGCGTGGTGCAGGAAGGTGTAGCCAATGCGATCGACAAAAGGACGATCGTGCGGGAACGCGTGGCCGAGAAGATAGCTGACCAGCACGCTTACCCCGAGCGCCATCGCGACTTTGATCACCAGCTGGCGCTGTGCCTTAACCTGGCTGCGCGGCCCCCACAGCCAGAGAATGGCAGCCAGCGCAGGCACGATGCTGATAAGGTCTTTCGCCAGAAAGGTGGCAAAATCAATCATCCACTCTGGCGAGGCCGGGGTGGCGTTGATCAGATAAAACAGCTGATAATTCAGATTCTCTAGCATAGCGTAATCACTCTTTTGCAAACCGGTTGGAAACCAGCCCGTAGACCGCCACCTGGGAAAACCAGACCCACCACCCGGCCCACAGGTTGTGAGAGAAAAAATGTGCCCCGCGCATCACCTGGCCGAAGCCCATCGCCAGACCCAGAACCGCGCCAAGGACCACAAAGCTCCAGGCGAGACGCGGACGCTCGCGCCAGAAGGCAAAAAACAGCCCCATCACCATAAAGCCGCTGGAAGAATGGCCACCCGGGAAGCAGCGGCCCGGGCCGCTGTCTGCCGGAACGGCGCTGAACAGGGGGTAAGACACGGCCTTACCGCCATATTCCACCAGATCCCACGGGCAGCTGTGGTGGCTGATGCTTTTCAGCACGCCAACCACCAGCGCGCCAAGCCCCATCAGCAGCGCGGCTGTGACAAGCCTTGCGTTACGTTTGTAAGCGCCGTAAAGCAGCGCCACGGCGCCTAAGCCAATCGCAATGTACTTCGCCAGACGATGGTTCAGCAGATCCAGCAGGTGGTCTTTCTGCAGCGGGAAAGTCTGTGTCGCCGCGTCATACCAAAAACCGGTGATCCATCTGTCGAGCGCTTCATCGCGCGATAGCCACGTAAACACCACGGCAAGCGCCACTAGCACCAAAAGCTGATAACCATAAAAGCGGGACGGTAAGCGGTAAAGCTGTTTTGTCTTATTAGTCTGTAAGTTAGACAATTCTGAACGGCTGGAGGTGAGTGCCATAGTTAGGGATCATTGACGAGTAATCGCGCTATCATAAATCTGTCAACTTAAGGAAACCTTAAACGAAGACGATATGTGCTTTATTTCTGTTTCCCCTCGATAAATCACTATCTCGGATTACGGCATTTCATTACACTCGTCGCGATTTTGTCATTATAAAGAGATTGCATGTTAAACCGTTCTTCTTCTGGTTCACGTCTGGGTCGTCAGGCGTTGCTTTTCCCTCTGTGTCTGGTGCTCTACGAATTCTCTACCTATATCGGCAACGATATGATCCAGCCCGGTATGCTGGCCGTTGTGGAGCAGTACAACGCGGGAATCGAGTGGGTGCCGACCTCCATGACCGCCTATCTGGCTGGCGGCATGTTTTTGCAGTGGCTGTTAGGCCCGCTGTCGGATCGTATTGGCCGCCGTCCGGTGATGCTGACGGGCGTGGTGTGGTTTATCGTTACCTGCCTCGCCACGCTGCTGGCGCAAAACATTGAACAATTTACGCTGCTGCGTTTCCTGCAGGGGGTGAGCCTGTGCTTTATCGGCGCCGTGGGGTATGCCGCCATCCAGGAGTCGTTTGAGGAGGCGGTGTGTATCAAAATTACCGCGCTGATGGCTAACGTGGCGCTGATCGCCCCCTTACTCGGGCCGCTGGTGGGGGCCGCGTGGGTGCACGTTGCGCCGTGGGAAGGGATGTTTGTGCTCTTTGCTGTTCTCGCCGCCATCGCGTTCTTCGGCCTGCACCGCGCGATGCCGGAAACGGCTACCCGTCTGGGCGAAAAACTCTCGCTGAAAGAGCTGGGCCGGGATTACAAAGCCGTGTTGCAAAATGGCCGCTTTGTGGCGGGAGCGCTGGCGACCGGATTCGTTAGCCTGCCTCTGCTGGCGTGGATCGCGCAGTCACCGGTTATTATCATCAGCGGTGAAAAGCTCAGCAGCTACGAGTACGGCCTGCTGCAGGTGCCGATCTTTGGCGCGTTGATTATCGGTAACCTGGTGCTGGCCCGTCTGACGTCTCGCCGCACCGTGCGTTCACTGATTATCATGGGCGGCTGGCCGATTGCGGCAGGGCTGATTCTGGCTGCGGTAGCGACCGTCGCGTCATCCCACGCCTACCTGTGGATGACGGCGGGGCTGAGCATTTATGCCTTCGGAATTGGTGTGGCGAACGCTGGCCTGGTGCGCCTGACCCTGTTTGCGAGCGAGATGAGTAAAGGTACGGTCTCTGCGGCGATGGGCATGCTGCAGATGCTGATTTTTACCGTCGGTATCGAGGTGAGCAAGCACGCTTACGCGCTGGGCGGCAACGGGTTGTTCAGCCTGTTTAACCTCGCTAACGGCGTGCTGTGGGTTGGCCTGATGGTGGTGTTCCTGAAGGACAAACGTGTCGGAAACGCCCTGCAACCATAATCTTTTTTCCCTCTCCCCATTGGGGAGAGGGCCTGGGTGAGGGGCGAGGCCGCCTGACCGAACGGTATCAGTTAAACGGTGCCTCACCGTTCAACACCTTCTCAATCACGTTTAAAACGCCTTCCTCGTTATTATGCGGTGCTTCAAAGCGCGCCTCCGCTTTAATATGCGGTTTGGCATTCGCCATCGCAAAGCTGAACCCGGACTGACGCAGCATCTCCACGTCGTTGCCGCTGTCACCAAAGGCCACCACTTCGCTGTCCTCGATGCCCCAGCGCGTTTGCAGGATCCGCAGACCGTTGGCTTTATGCACGCCGGGGATAATCAGGTCAATGCTGCCGTGACCGGTGGTGACGGGCACCATAATGTCACTCAGCTTTTCATGCAGCAGCGCCTGAATGCGCGGAATTTCGTCATCGGAAACGTTGAGCCCGAACTTGAAGAAGATGTCGTTCAGGCTGTTGAAATCCTGCACCCTTTCGAGACGGTGATAATATTTTGACGCGATATCAATGAAGGCATCGTCATAGGCCTTAAGCGTGTAGGCGCTGCCTTTCCCGCAGGCGATAATCTCAATGCCGGGGACGTCGTTTAAGACGGTGGCCACGGTGCTGAAATGCGCTTTTGTCAGCTCGGCGTTGAAGACATCTTCCCCTGCATCGACCACCCAGCCGCCGTTTTCGGCAACAAAGGCAATTTCATGCGCAATCTCCGGGAAGAAGGAGATCAGCTGGTAATACTGGTTGCCGCTGGCGACCACAAAGCGAATGCCTTGCTCCTTCATGCGCGCATACTGCGCCAGAAAGCGCGGGCGGTTATAGGTCTTGGCATCACTCAGGAATGTGCCATCCATGTCGACGGCGATCAGTTTAACGCTCATATCCCTTCTCCATTGACGTTTGTTCCGTTTCCGGCTTTGCCACCGCGCGCGCCACCAGCGCCGCGATGATAACCAACCCTAACACCACCAGCATGGCGCTGCGCAGCCCGTAGTGCTCACCGAGGAAACCGAGCAGCGGCGGCCCGACCAGGAAGGCGAGGTAGCCCGTGGTCGCCACCACGCTGACGCGGGTCGGGGCATCCGGGCCGGTGTCGCTGGCGGCAGAAATAGTCAGCGGGAAGCCGAGGGACGCGCCCAGCCCCCAGAGGATCACCGAGACGCCGGCAATCCAGTCCACGTCCACAAAGACGATCATCGCGATACCCAGGCCGCCGAGCAGGGCGCTGGCGCGCACTACCGCCACGCGGCTGTAGCGGTCGATAAACCAGCCGCCGGTGAAGCGCCCGACGGTCATCCCCAGCGTAAACCCGGCGTAGATCAGCGAGCCGGAGGTCGGACTAAAGCCGTGGCCGTCCACCATCAGCAGCGGCAGCCAGTCGTTGGCAGAACCTTCCGCGAAGGCCATCGCCAGCACCACCACGCCGATGAGCATCAGCTGGAAATCGCGGTAGAAGGGCAGCCCTTTTTCCGTCGAATGCTGTTCTTCAGCGGAATTCTTGCCGGTACCGTTCGGGATCGCCCGAATGCCGGTCAGGATCGGAATGATGCATACCAGCGCCGCCAGCAGGATATGCAGATTCGCGCTCATGCCAAAGGCCGTCAGCGCCATCCCCACGCCCGCGCCGGCGAGCGTGCCGAGGCTGTAAAAGCCGTGCATCATGGGCAACACGGTTTTGTTCATCTCGCGCTCGACCGCCGCCCCTTCAACGTTAATCGCAACCTCTGCCGAGCCGAAGCTGCCGCCAAATACCGTCAGCCCCAGGGCAAACAGCACCGGCGAAGCAAACCACAGCGCGACGCTTAGCACGATCATCCCGAACACCGCGAAGCACATGGTGGTGCGGATCACCGCCCGCGTGCCAAAGCGCTTTACCAGCCACGCGGAGCAGAGAATGCCGCTCATGGAGCCTATCGACAGGCCGAACAGCACGATGCCCATCTCCGCGGTGGAGACGGACAAAATGTCGCGAATGGCGGGCGTACGTGTGGCCCAGGAGGCCATCAGCAGACCGGGAATAAAGAAGAACATAAACAATGCCCACATGCGTAGTCGCAGGGCGTTGCGGGAAGAGGTCAGCGTCATTGGGGTAGCACCAGAAGTACAACAGTAGCGACAACACTAGCAAGTTTGTGTACATTTGTACACAAACCAGGTGAGGGATTTATGAACAGACCACCGAACGATCCGCATCGACGTGAAAAAATTCTCCAGGCGACGCTGGATACCATTGCCGAACACGGGATTCACGCCGTTACGCACCGTAAAATCGCCAGCTGCGCGGGCGTGCCGCTGGGGTCGATGACCTACTATTTCGACGGCATGGAGCCGCTGCTGGAGGAGGCCTTCACGTGGTTTACCTGGCAGATGTCACAGCAGTACCGGGATTTCTTCGCGGGCGTCACCGGGCCGGAGATGGCGTGCGAATCCATCACTACGCTGATCCACAGCTCGCAGGTGACCACGCCGCACAACATGGCACTGATGTATCAGCTCTACGCCTTTATGCACCGCAGCGCGGCGCTCAAAACGGTGATGCAGGACTGGATGAAAATGAGCCAGACCACGCTGGAGCAGTGGTTCGACCCGGTCACCACCCGCGCGCTGGATGCCTTCATCGAAGGGATGACGCTGCACTATGTGACTGACCGAGAGCCATTAAGCCGGGAGGAAATTCGGGCGATGGTGGGGAGAATTGCGGGCGAGGGGAACCCTTAGGCATCACTCGCCCTGCCTGTTTTACCTGTGTTCGATTTTTTTCCCGCTGGCGTCCACGACGGCTTCGCCATCCTCTTTCGTAAACGCGCCTTTCTGCGCGTCCGGCAGAATGTCGAGGACAACTTCAGACGGGCGACACAGGCGGGTGCCCAGCGGCGTTACCACAATCGGACGGTTAATCAGGATCGGGTGTTGCAGCATAAACTCGATAAGCTGGTCGTCGCTGAAGATATCTTCAGCAAGGCCGAGCTGTTCATAGGGCTCCACGTTTTTGCGCAGCAGATCCCGCACCGAAATGCCCATGTCGGCAATCAGGGTGGTCAGCTTATCGCGCGACGGCGGGGTTTCCAGATAGAGGATAATCTCCGGCTCCGTGCCGCTGTTGCGGATCATCTCCAGCGTATTGCGCGAGGTGCCGCAGGCGGGGTTGTGGTAAATGGTGATGTGGCTCATATCATTGGCTCATTACAGTGTGAAGGAGAGACGTAGCGCCAGCGCGGCGAGCGTCACAAACAGGACCGGCAGCGTCATGATGATGCCCGTCCGGAAATAGTAGCCCCAGGTTATCGTCATGTTTTTCTGCGCCAGCACGTGGAGCCAGAGCAGGGTGGCGAGGCTGCCGATAGGCGTGATTTTCGGCCCCAGATCGCAGCCAATCACGTTGGCGTAAATCATCGCGTCCTTGAGCAATCCCGTCGCCATGCTGCCCTCAATGGAGAGCGCGCCAATCAGCACCGTGGGCATATTGTTCATTATGGATGACAGGAACGCGGTGATGAACCCGGTTCCCAGCGTGGTGGCCCACAGTCCGTGTCCGGCCAGGCTATTCAGCACGCCAGTAAGATAATCCGTCAGCCCGGCATTGCGCAGGCCATACACCACCAGATACATCCCGAGCGAGAAAATAACAATTTGCCAGGGTGCGCCGCGCAGCACTTTTCCGGTGTTTATTGCATGTCCCCGTTTTGCGACAACGAATAAAATCAGCGCGCCGACGGTGGCGATGGCGCTGACCGGAATGCCGAGAGGTTCAAGCACAAAGAAGCCAACGAGCAGAAGCAGCAGCACGATCCAGCCCGTTCTGAACGTCGGGAGATCGTGAATGGCCCGCGCGGGCTCCTGAAGTTTCGCCAGGTCATATTCCGGGGGAATCTCCTTGCGGAAGAAAAGATGCAGCATCACCAGCGTTGCGACAATCGCGGCGATATCAACGGGGATCATCACCGAGGCGTATTCGCTGAACCCCAGCTTAAAGAAGTCTGCCGACACGATGTTGACCAGGTTGGAGACAATCAGCGGCAGGCTGGAGGTATCGGCGATAAAACCTGCCGCCATCACAAACGCCAGCGTGACCTGCTTGCTGAACCCCAGCGCCAGCAGCATGGCGATGACGATAGGCGTCAGGATTAGCGCCGCGCCGTCATTGGCAAACAGCGCCGCCACGGCCGCACCCAGCAGCACGATATAAGTAAACAGCAATCGCCCGCGACCGTTTCCCCAGCGGGCAACGTGCAGCGCCGCCCACTCGAAAAAGCCGGACTCATCCAGCAGCAGGCTGATGATGATGACGGCGATAAACGTCGCCGTGGCGTTCCAGACGATTTTCCAGACCACAGGTATATCGTTAATGTGAATTACCCCGCTGGCCAGCGCCAGCAGGGCGCCAATGGTCGCGCTCCAGCCGATACTGAGCCCTTTGGGCTGCCAGATGACCAGTACCAGCGTAAACAGAAAAATTGCCCCAGCCAGAAACATCGCTTACTCCATTATATCTGTTTTTGTGAATGTGTTTGGGTTAGCACGAGCCCGGAAGTCGGTTTTTCAGCTTCAGACGCGTCTCTTCCCGCAGGCAGTTCCAGCTGGTGTCGATAACGGCTGCCGCCCATGCGGGCATATTGGGAGATAGACGGTAATGGACCCACTTACCCTCGCGGCGGTCGATAACCAGCCCGGACTCGCGCAGCAAGGCCATATGGCGGGAGACTTTCGGCTGAGATTCGGCGGTGGCGGCGCAGAGATCGCAGACGCACAATTCTCCCGTTTCGCGAAGCAGCATGACGATGGCGAGTCGCGTTTCGTCGGAGAGGGTTTTGAAGAGCTGGAGCGGGTGGAGCATGGGTGTTCCTGAGGGTAGATTAAATCATATTCGATTAATCATATATGTTTTAGTGGAAAGAGAGAAGGTCAGATTACAGGACGGGGAATTTCAGGCAACAAAAAACCCATCAACCTTGAACCAAAACGGCGGGGTTGATGGGCTCCACAAATTGGGGACATCAAAGAAAAGCAGTGGCACTAGTTATGACTGCCCCCTGCTAAAAAAGTTCTGCGCGTTACAAAAATTTTTTCATTACGCGCAAACTTAGGAGTTATCCGAGTCCCGGCCAGATGATGATAATCAGCGTGCCCGCCAGCGTCAGCAGTACGTTCGCGATAGCATAGGTGCCTGCATACCCCAGCGCCGGGATGTTGCTGCGCGCGGTATCGCTGATGATTTCCATGGCTGGCGCACAGGTACGCGCCCCCATCATCGCTCCGAACAGCAGGGCGCGGTTCATACGCAGCACGTAGGCGCCGAACAGGAAGCAGATCACCACCGGTACCAGGCTGACGATTAGTCCGGAAACCAGCATCTGCCAGCCGACGGCGCCCAGGCTGTGGCCGATGCCGCTGCCTGCGCTTAAGCCCACGCCCGCCATAAACACCATCAGACCGAACTCTTTCACCATGTTCAGCGCGCCCTGCGGAATGTAGCCGAAGGTCGGGTGGTTCGCTCGCAGGAAGCCCAGCATGATCCCGGCGAACAGCAGACCGGCGGCGTTACCGATGCCGAAGCTAAAGTTGCTGAACTGGAAGGTGATCATCCCGATCATCAGGCCAACGATAAAGAAGGCGCAGAAGGCCAGCAGGTCGGTGACCTGGCTGTGGATAGAGATAAAGCCGATGCGGTCGGCAACGGTTTTTACGCGTCGCGCGTCGCCGCTGACCTGCAGCACGTCGCCTTTGTTGAGCACGACGTTGTCGTCGATAGGCATCTCAATCTGGCTGCGGATCACCCGGTTGAGGAAGCAGCCGTGGTCGGTCAGCTTCAGCTGCGCCAGGCGGCGGCCCACGGCGTTGTGGTTTTTCACCACGATCTCTTCGGTGACGATGCGCATGTCGAGCAGGTCGCGGTCGAACACCTCTTTGCCGTTACGGAAACTCGGGTCGAGACGGGCGTGGGCGTCCGGGTAACCCACCAGCGCGATGTCGTCGCCCATCTGCAGCACCGCGTCGCCGTCCGGGTTCGCCAGAATGCCGTTGCGGCGGATACGTTCGATGTAGCAACCCGTCTGGCGGTAAATCCCCAGTTCGCGAAGATTTTTACCGTCTGCCCATGCCACCAGCTCCGGCCCGACGCGGTAGGCGCGGATAACCGGGAGATAGACTTTACGTTTGGAATCGGTATCCAGGCCGCGCTCGCGGGCGATTTGCTGGGCGCTGGTCTGCAGATCCTGGTGCTGCAGTTTTGGCAGGTAGCGCGCGCCAACGATCAGGCTCACCAGACCAATCAGATAGGTCAGGGCATAGCCCAGGCTCAGATGGTCGAGGGCGGTAGAGAGCTGCGCGCCCGCCATGCCGGAATGGCGCAGGGTATCACCGGCGCCCACGAGCACGGGGGTTGACGTCATAGAGCCGGCCAGCATACCGGCCGTAAGCCCGATATCCCAGCCAAACAGTTTGCCCAGTCCTAACGCGATCAGCAGCGCGCTGCCGACCATCACCAGCGCCAGCATCAGATAATTTTTGCCGTCGCGGAAGAAAATTGAAAAAAAGTTAGGTCCCGCTTCTACGCCAACGCAAAAAATAAACAGCATAAAACCTAAGTTCAGCGCGTCCGTGTTAATGCTGAAGTGCTGCTGGCCTAATAATAAGGAGACGACTAAAACGCCAATGGAATTACCGAGTTGAACCGAACCCAGGCGCAATTTACCCAGGCAAAGACCCAGCGCCAGTACCACAAATAATAACAGGATGTAATTCCCATTTAACAAGTCTGCGACGTTTATATTCACGGAGGCTAACTTCTTGTTTACCAGTAAGTTGTTGAATGAAAGGACTTTTTGGGCTACTGTTTTCTGGGTCAGGGAAAGGCGTTAACGCTCCCTGTTTCCTGCTTTATTCCCTAAAACATTAGCTGGCGTGTAGTTTAATCGCATTAGCTACTGACAGCTACTGATTATCGCATCACCCTGTGCGTACTTTGGCATGGATTGCCGCACTGCTTTATCTGACTGGGCGTCTACCCGACGAATGTGTATTTGATAGAGATAAGTCAGGAGGATAGTTTGAATATGAAACGAAACTGGGCGGGGGTGATCAGCTGTTTTTTGCTGTTCACTGTCGTGTGCATGTCGCTCGCATTTAATGTAAAGGGCGCGTTCAGGGCGTCCGGGCATCCTGAGCTGGGGTTGCTCTTCTTCACGTTGCCTGGGGCTGCCGCCAGTTTTCTCTCCCGTAAAGGGGAGGTGGTGAAACCGCTGCTCGGCGCCATGCTCGCTGCACCGCTGTGTCTGCTGATGATGCGCCTGATGTATATTTCAACGCGGAGTTTCTGGCAGGAGCTGGCGTGGTTGCTGAGCGGCGTATTCTGGTGCGCGCTTGGCGCGCTGTGCTACCTGTTTGTGCGCAGCCTGGTTCAGCAGCGACGGCACCGCAAATAAAAACGCCCTCAGGGTGAGGGCGTCTCTTCATTACTGCTCGGCAAACAGGCCCAGATGCTCTTTTGCGTAGGCCTCAAAGTCGGTGCAACCGCCGATGTGTTTCTGATCGAGGAAGATCTGCGGCACGGTTTCAACCGGCTTACCGACGGTTTTTTCCAGGTCGGCTTTGGTGATGCCTTCCGCGTGGATGTCCACATAGCGGAAGTTGAAGTCATCGCGCTCTTCGGTCAGTTTCTCAGCCAGCTCCTTCGCGCGCACACAGTAAGGGCACCCTGGACGACCAAAAATTACTGCAAACATTTCTCTCTCCTCAAAAAACAAGCCTGACGGCGAATGACACGTATAGTGCCCCATAACCCGCCGTCATTAAAGAAGGTTTCGCCTGTCGTTATAATATCTATGAGCTATGTTTCGCCAATTACACCGCGCACATCATTGCCTATACTGGCTGCCATACGTATTAAGCAAGACTAAAGAGAGACAAGATGACGCCAACCATAGACCTGCTCCAGTCCCACCGCTCCATTCGCCACTTTACCGATGAGCCGATTACCGAGGCGCAGCGTAATGCGATTATTGACAGCGCAAGAGCCACCTCCAGCTCCAGCTTTTTGCAGTGCAGCTCGATTATCCGCATTACCGATAAAGCCATGCGTGAACAGCTGGTGACGCTCACCGGCGGGCAGAAGCATGTGGCTCAGGCAGCCGAGTTCTGGGTGTTCTGCGCCGACTTTAACCGCCACCTGCAGATCTGCCCTGAGGCGGAACTTGGGCTGGCCGAACAGCTGCTGCTGGGCGTGGTGGATACCGCGCTGATGGCGCAAAACGCCTTTACGGCCGCGGAATCGCTGGGGTTAGGCGGTGTCTATATCGGCGGGCTGCGTAACAACATTCAAAGCGTGACCGACCTGCTGAAGCTGCCAAAACACGTGCTGCCGCTGTTTGGCCTCTGCCTCGGCTGGCCGGCGGACAACCCGGATCTCAAGCCGCGCATTCCTGCCGCGATGCTGGTGCATGAAAACCATTACCAGCCGGTCGATCAGGATGTCCTGAATCAATACGACGAAGAGCTGGCGAACTACTACCTGACGCGCGGCAGCAATAACCGTCGCGACACCTGGACGGATCATATTCGCCGCACCATCATTAAAGAAAACCGCCCGTTTATTCTTGAGTATCTGCACAAGCAGGGCTGGGCAACGCGATAGTCCATTCCTCCTGCGCCTGCCTGAGTATATGATATGCAGGCTTTTTCCATGTCTTCAGAGAGGTGCAGGGTGAAAATTGCCATATTGTCCCGGGATGGAACGCTCTATTCATGTAAGCGCCTGCGAGAAGCGGCGGCGAAACGCGGGCATCAGGTTGAGATCCTCGACCCGATGTCCTGCTATATGAACATCGACCCCGCCGCCTCGTCGATTCACTACAAAGGCCGCAAGCTGCCCCACTTTGACGCGGTCATCCCCCGCATCGGCTCCCAGATTACCTACTACGGCACCGCCGCGCTGCGCCAGTTCGAGATGCTGGGAAGCTATCCGCTCAACGAATCCGTCGCCATTTCCCGCGCTCGCGACAAGCTGCGCTCCCTGCAGCTCCTCGCCCGACAGGGGATCGATCTCCCCGTCACGGGCATTGCCCATTCACCGGACGACACCAGCGATCTGATCGATATGGTGGGCGGCGCGCCTTTAGTGATCAAGCTGGTGGAAGGCACGCAGGGTATTGGCGTGGTGTTAGCGGAAACGCGTCAGGCGGCTGAGAGCGTGATCGACGCCTTTCGCGGGCTGAATGCGCACATTCTGGTGCAGGAGTACATTGAAGAGGCGAAAGGGCGCGACATTCGCTGTTTCGTGGTGGGGAACGAGGTCGTGGCGGCCATCGAGCGCCAGGCCAAAGAGGGCGACTTCCGCTCTAACCTTCACCGCGGCGGCGTCGCGCGGGTAGCCGATATTAGCGAACGCGAACGGGAAATAGCCGTGAAAGCGGCGCAAACCCTGGGGCTGGACGTAGCGGGCGTGGACCTTCTGCGGGCGACGCGCGGGCCGCTGGTGATGGAGGTGAACGCCTCCCCGGGGCTGGAAGGTGTGGAAAAAACCACAGGGGTCGATATTGCAGGTAAAATGATCTCATGGATCGAGCGTCATGCCACGCCGGGTTACTGTCTGAAAACGGGCGGTTAAATGGATTACCGGGCGCTTTTTGAGTACCCTATGCGAAGTTTTTACTAAAGAGGCTGCACAGCGATGGATTTACAGGTCGTACCTACACTGGATACGTTACGTCAATGGCTTGATGATGCCGGGATCACCTTCTTCGAATGTGATTCCTGCCAGGCGCTGCATCTGCCTCATATGCAGAATTTCGACGGCATTTTCGATGCCAAAATCGATCTGATTAACGACGTGATCCTTTTTTCCGCGCTGGCCGAAGTGAAGCCTTCTGCGCTGCTGGCGCTGGCCTCCGATCTCTCGGCTATCAACGCCAGTTCTTTGACGGTGAAAGCATTTCTCGATATACAGGACGATAATCTGCCAAAACTGGTAGTTTGCCAGTCTTTATTCTCCGGGGCAGGGCTGTCGTTCAAGCAGTTCGCCTGGTTTATGCGCCTGAGCGAAGAGCAAATTTCCATGGTTATGATGGAAGCCAATGCACATCATCTGCTGTACAGCGCGGAAGACGATGCTGAGAATAATGATGCATCTCCCAATTTTCTTCACTAAGCCTGTCTGACTTTTACGCAGTCGCTGCCATAGCGGCTGCAGAAGGCCATTTTTTCTGCTGCCTTTAACCTTTCTTTAAAGAATTTTTCACCTCCCTCAAGGCCATTTCGGCTTATCACGTAGACTTAACCTGCATAAAAAATTGATAAAAGGCGTTTTTTCGTCTGGGCTATAGCCGGAGACACGGGCTACAGTTATTCTTGCGATGCTTAAAAAAGCGAGCGGATCCTGCCGGGTAAAGAGGTTTCTTTTTATTTTGAGCAGAGCGACAAACTATGCATGATTTTTGCATATATCCAGATTGCACAGTTTAGTTCGTTTGTTAACGAGCTTTCAGAAGGAATAACACTATGATCGCCTTGAATAAAAAATGGTTATCGGGTCTGGTTGCGGGTGCTCTGATGGCCGTCTCTGCCGGCACGCTCGCTGCGGAACAAAAAACGCTGCACGTATACAACTGGTCTGACTATATTGCGCCGGACACGGTCGCGAATTTTGAAAAAGAGACCGGCATTAAAGTGGTCTATGACGTTTTCGATTCCAACGAAGTGCTGGAAGGAAAGCTGATGGCAGGCAGCACCGGTTTTGACCTGGTCGTACCTTCCGCAAGCTTCCTGGAGCGTCAGCTGACGGCGGGCGTCTTCCAGCCGCTGGACAAGAGCAAGTTATCGAACTGGAAAAACCTCGATCCGGAAGTGCTGAAGCTGGTGGCGAAGCACGACCCGGACAACAAATACGCCATGCCTTACCTGTGGGCGACCACCGGTATCGGCTACAACGTGGATAAAGTCAAAGCCGCGCTGGGCCCGGACGTTAAGCTGGACAGCTGGGACGTGGTGCTGAAGCCGGAAAACCTTGAGAAGCTGAAAAGCTGCGGTGTCTCCTTCCTCGATGCGCCGGAAGAGATTTTCGCCACCGTGCTGAACTACCTGGGCAAAGACCCGAACAGCAATAAAGCCGATGATTACACCGGCCCGGCGACCGATCTGCTGCTGAAGCTGCGTCCAAACATTCGCTACTTCCACTCGTCCCAGTACATCAACGACCTGGCGAACGGCGACATCTGCGTGGCGATCGGCTGGGCAGGGGACGTGTGGCAGGCGGCGAACCGCGCGAAAGAGGCGAAAAACGGCGTGAATGTGTCCTACTTCATTCCGAAAGAGGGGGCGCTGGCCTTCTTTGACGTCTTCGCCATGCCGGCTGACGCGAAAAACAAAGAGGAAGCCTACCAGTTCCTTAACTACCTGATGCGTCCTGAGGTGATCGCCCACATCAGCGACCACGTTTACTACGCCAACGGTAACAAGGCCTCCGTGCCGCTGGTGAGTGAAGCGATCCGCAGTAACCCGGCTATCTATCCGCCAGCGGACGTGTTCGCCAAGCTGTTCACCCTGAAGGTTCAGGATCCAAAAATTGACCGCGTGCGTACCCGCGCGTGGACCAAGGTGAAAAGCGGAAAATAACGGCGTTTGGTAATGTTGCCCGGTGGCGCTATCGCTTACCGGGCCTACACAACCCGTAGGCCGGGCAAGCGTTCGCGCCGCCCGGCGATGCGCACCCAGACGGTGCGTTTGCACCAGTATTGATCTATGCCGGAGAGCACCCCGTGAATGACGCGATCCCCCGCCCGCAGGCGAAAGTCCGTAAAGCGCTGACCCCGCTTCTTGAAATTCGTAACCTCACCAAATCTTTCGATGGCCAGCATGCCGTGGACGACGTCAGCCTGACTATCTATAAAGGCGAAATATTCGCGCTACTGGGCGCATCGGGCTGCGGTAAATCGACCCTGCTGCGTATGCTGGCCGGTTTTGAACAGCCAACCGCCGGGCAAATCATGCTCGATGGTGTGGATCTCTCCAGCGTGCCGCCGTATCAGCGCCCGATTAACATGATGTTCCAGTCCTACGCGCTGTTTCCGCACATGACGGTGGAGCAAAACATCGCCTTTGGCCTGAAGCAGGACAAGCTGCCGAAAGCCGAAATCACCGCGCGCGTGGCCGAAATGCTGAGCCTGGTGCATATGCAGGAGTTCGCGAAGCGTAAGCCGCACCAGCTCTCCGGCGGCCAGCGTCAGCGCGTGGCGCTGGCGAGAAGCCTGGCGAAACGCCCGAAACTGCTGCTGCTCGACGAGCCGATGGGCGCGCTGGATAAAAAGCTGCGCGACCGTATGCAGCTCGAAGTGGTCGATATCCTCGAGCGCGTGGGGGTGACCTGCGTGATGGTCACCCATGACCAGGAAGAGGCCATGACCATGGCCGGGCGTATCGCGATCATGAACCGCGGGAAGTTCGTGCAGATTGGCGAGCCGGAAGAGATTTACGAGCATCCGACCACCCGCTACAGCGCGGAGTTCATCGGCTCGGTCAACGTTTTTGAAGGGCTGCTGAAGGATCGTCAGGAGGATGGTCTGGTCATCGAATCGCCGGGGCTGCAGCATCCGCTTAAGGTCGATCCTGACAGCTCGGTGGTGGATAACGTGCCGGTCTACGTGGCGCTGCGCCCGGAGAAGATCATGCTCTGTGACGATCCGCCTGCTGATGGCTATAACTTTGCCGTCGGGGAAGTGGTGCACATTGCCTATCTGGGCGATCTCTCCATTTACCACGTGCGCCTGAAAAGCGGACAGATGCTCAGCGCGCAGCTACAGAACGAACATCGCTACCGCAAGGGGCAGCCGACCTGGGGCGACGAAGTGCGCCTGTGCTGGGACGCGGACAGTTGCGTCGTGCTGACGGTATAAGGAGCGATCATGAGCACACTTGAACCTCCAGCCCGCGTCAAAAAACCGGGCGGCTTTGCCCACTGGCTGACGCGCCTTAAGATGAACCACGGGCGCAAGCTGGTAATCGCCATGCCTTACGTGTGGCTGATCCTGCTGTTCCTGCTGCCGTTCCTGATCGTCTTTAAGATCAGCCTGGCGGAGATGGCGCGGGCGATCCCGCCGTATACCGATCTGTGGGAGTGGGCCGATGGGCAGCTGACGCTGACGCTGAATCTGGGCAACTTCCTCCAGCTCACCGAGGATCCGCTCTATTTCGAAGCCTATCTGCAGTCTCTGCAGGTGGCGGCGATCTCTACGCTCTGCTGTCTGGTGATGGGCTACCCGCTGGCGTGGGCCGTGGCGCACAGCAAGCCCTCAACGCGCAACATCCTGCTGCTGCTGGTGATCCTGCCGTCGTGGACATCGTTTCTGATACGCGTTTACGCGTGGATGGGGATCCTGAAAAACAACGGGGTGCTGAATAATTTTCTGATGTGGCTTGGGGTCATCGATCAGCCGCTGACCATCCTGCACACCAACCTTGCGGTCTATATCGGCATTGTGTATGCCTATCTGCCGTTTATGGTGCTGCCGATTTACACCGCCCTGACGCGGATTGACTACTCGCTGGTGGAAGCCTCGCTCGATCTCGGCGCGCGTCCGCTGAAGACCTTCTTCAGCGTGATTGTCCCGCTGACCAAAGGCGGAATCATTGCCGGGTCGATGCTGGTGTTTATTCCGGCGGTCGGGGAGTTTGTGATTCCGGAACTGCTCGGCGGGCCGGACAGCATCATGATTGGCCGCGTGCTGTGGCAGGAGTTCTTCAATAACCGCGACTGGCCGGTGGCGTCGGCGGTGGCGATTATCATGCTCCTGCTGCTGATCGTCCCGATCATGTGGTTCCATAAGCATCAGCAGAAACAGATGGGAGATCGCGGATGAACAACTTACCGGTAGTACGCTCCCCGTGGCGCATTCTGATCCTCGTTATCGGCTTCACCTTCCTGTATGCGCCGATGCTGATGCTGGTGATCTACTCGTTCAACAGCTCTAAGCTGGTGACGGTCTGGGCGGGCTGGTCGACGCGCTGGTACAGCGAGCTGTTCCACGACGACGCAATGATGAGCGCGGTGGGGCTGAGCCTGACCATTGCCGCGCTGGCGGCCACGATGGCCTGCGTTCTGGGCACCATCGCCGCGCTGGTGATGGTGCGCTTCGGGCGTTTTCGCGGCTCAAACGGTTTCGCCTTTATGATCACTGCCCCGCTGGTGATGCCGGACGTCATTACCGGCCTGTCGCTGCTGCTGCTGTTCGTGGCCCTGGCGCACGCCATCGGCTGGCCGGCGGATCGCGGCATGCTCACCATCTGGCTGGCGCACGTCACCTTCTGTACCGCGTATGTGGCGGTGGTGATCTCCTCGCGCCTGCGCGAGCTGGACCGCTCCATTGAAGAGGCGGCGATGGATCTCGGCGCCACGCCGCTAAAGGTCTTTTTCATCATTACCCTGCCGATGATTATGCCGGCGGTGATCTCCGGCTGGCTGCTGGCGTTCACGCTCTCCCTCGACGATCTGGTTATCGCCAGCTTTGTCTCAGGGCCGGGCGCGACGACGCTGCCGATGCTGGTCTTCTCCAGCGTGCGCATGGGGGTGAACCCGGAGATCAACGCCCTGGCCTCTATCATCCTCGGCGTGGTCGGAATTGTCGGATTTATCGCCTGGTATTTGATGGCGCGCGCGGAAAAACAGCGCGTGCGCGATATCCAGCGTGCAAGACGCGGCTGAAGGATTTAATATTTCCGGTGATGTGCCGCGCATGACGCGGCACTGTTTTTCAGGGAAGTAAAACATTGGGATTAGTAAAAAAATCACGTATTACGCACGCTCGTCCTAACGTTCCTGCGCTGGTTCAGGTGGCGGCGCTCGCCATTATTATGATCCGCTGCCTGGACGTGCTGATGATTTTGAATACGCTGGGCGTGCGCGGCATCGGGGAATTCATTCACCGCAGCGTGCAGACGTGGAATCTGACGCTGGTCTTTTTAAGCAGCCTGGTGCTGGTGTTTATCGAGATCTACTGCGCGTTTTCGCTGGTCAAAGGGCGAAACTGGGCGCGCTGGGTCTATCTGCTCACGCAGGTGACCGCCGCCAGCTATCTGTGGGCCGCCTCGCTGGGCTATGGCTATCCTGAGCTGTTCAGCATTCCGGGCGAGTCGCGACGTGAGATTTTCCATGCGCTGGTCATGCAAAAACTGCCGGATATGCTGGTGCTCTGCCTGCTTTTCGTTCCGGCGTCCAGTCGGCGGTTCTTCCGCCTGCAATAATGTGTATAATCGCAGCCCTCGTTTTCCTTAAGGTTTTCATATGCAGTGCGCACTCTATGACGCCGGACGCTGCCGCTCCTGTCAGTGGATAGAACAGCCGGTCTCTCAACAACTCACCGCCAAAATGGCCGACCTGCAACAGCTGCTGGCAGCGCACGCGGTGGGCGAGTGGTGCGCACCCGTCAGCGGCCCGGAGCAGGGCTTTCGTAACAAAGCCAAAATGGTGGTCAGCGGAAGCGTTGAAAAACCGCTGCTGGGGATGCTGCACCGCGACGGCACGCCGGAAGACTTAACCGACTGCCCGCTCTATCCCGCCTCGTTTGAGCCGGTCTTTGCCGCACTGAAACCGTTTATCGCTCGCGCGGGGTTAACGCCTTACAACGTTGCCCGCAGGCGCGGCGAGCTGAAGTACCTTCTCCTGACGGAAAGCCAGATCGACGGCGGCATGATGCTGCGCTTCGTGCTGCGCTCGGAAGCCAAGCTGGAGCAGCTGCGCGCGGCGCTGCCGTGGCTGCAGGAACAGCTTCCTCAGTTAAACGTGATTACCGCAAACATTCAGCCGGTGCATATGGCGATCATGGAAGGGGAGAAAGAGGTTTTCTTCACCGACCAGCACGCGCTGGCGGAGAGCTTCAACGGCGTACCGCTATGGATCCGCCCGCAAAGCTTCTTCCAGACCAACCCGACCGTGGCAAGCAGCCTGTACGCCACCGCCCGCGACTGGGTGCGCGCGTTAAACATCCATCATATGTGGGACCTGTTCTGCGGCGTGGGCGGTTTTGGCCTGCACTGCGCCACGCCTGAGATGCAGCTCACCGGCATTGAGATCTCCGCCGAAGCGATTGCCTGCGCAAAGCAGTCCGCCGCCGAGCTGGGGTTAACCAATCTGCACTTTCAGGCGCTGGACTCCACGCAGTTCGCGACCGGTCAGGGCAACGTGCCGGAGCTGGTGCTGGTTAATCCGCCGCGTCGTGGGATTGGCAAATCCCTCTGCGACTATCTGAGCCAGATGGCACCCGATTTTATCGTCTACTCCAGCTGCAATGCGCAGACCATGGCGAAAGATATCGCTAATCTGCCGGGCTACCGCATTGAACGCGTGCAGCTTTTCGATATGTTCCCGCATACCGCACATTATGAAGTCCTGACGTTGCTCGTGAAATCTTAAACAAAATGTGAACTCTGCCCGCCCATAAAATCAGGTAAGCTTACGTCATAAGAGATGAATAAAGGCTTACCCATGAAGCAGATCCTGCTGGTGGAAGACGACCACGATATCGCGGCGCTTCTGCGGCTCAACTTAGAAGACGAAGGCTACGCCATCACCCACGAGCCCGACGGGGGCAACGCCCTGCAGCGCCTTGAAAAACAGCCGTGGGATGCGGTGATCCTCGACCTGATGCTGCCCAACGTTGACGGCCTGGAGATCTGCCGCCGCATCCGCCAGATGACCCGCTACCTGCCGGTGATCATCATCAGCGCCCGCAGCAGCGAAACCGACCGCATCACCGGGCTGGAAACCGGCGCCGATGATTATCTGGCAAAACCCTTTTCAGTGCAGGAACTGATTGCCCGCATCAAAGCGCTGTTCCGCCGCCAGCAGGCGATGGGGCAGGCGCAGGCTGACGGGCAAATTCAGGCCCACGGCCTGACGATCGATCCCCTGGCGCGCAGCGTGCTGCTTCACGGCCAGGTGGTGGATCTCACCCCGCGCGAATTCGAACTGCTGTACTTCTTCGCCCGCCATCCCGGCGAGGTGTTTTCTCGTCTGGCGCTGCTGGAGCAGGTATGGGGCTATCAGCACGAAGGCTACGAGCACACCGTCAACACCCATATCAACCGCCTGCGCATCAAGGTTGAGAAGGACGCCGCCGAGCCGGAGATAATTCGCACCGTCTGGGGCAAGGGCTATAAATTTGCGGAGCCAAACCATGATGCGCCGCTTTAGCCTGAGCCAGCGCCTGACGCTGCTGTTTGTCCTGCTGATGATGCTCTGCGCGACCGTCGCCTGCGCGGTACAGCTCTACAGCAGTATGCAGTACGGCAACGCGATGGTGCAGCGGTTGTCGGGCGGCCTGGCGCAGCAGATCGTCCAGCGGGAACCGATTCTGGACGCGCAGGGCAGGGTTGACCGCACCGCGCTGAAGCCGCTGTTCGACCGGCTGATGACCTTCAACCCGAGCGTTGAACTGTACGTTATCTCGCCGGACGGCGATATCCTGGCCGATGCCGCACCGCCGGGCCATATTCAGCGGCAAAAAATCGACCTGGCACCGGTTCAGACCTTCCTGAGCGGTACCGCCATACCGGTACTGGGCAACGACCCGCGCAGTCAAAATAAAAAAGTGTTCAGCGCCACGCCGCTGCGGCAGGACGGCGAGCTTAAGGGCTACCTGTACATTATTTTGCAGGGCGAGGAGTCGAACGCGCTGGCGGAAATGGCCTGGCATAAGGCGCTCTGGAGCACGGTGCTCTGGTCATTGCTGTGGGTCGCGCTGTTTGGCCTGCTGGCGGGACTGCTGGTCTGGTACTGGGTGACGCGTCCGGTTAAGCGCCTGACGGAAGAGGTCACCGGCCTGGAGCAGGACAGCATTAGCGCAATCAGGCTGCTCGCAGCACAGCCGCCGGATGCCGCGGCCAATGACGAAGTGGCGCTCCTGCGCAACAGTTTCATCGAGCTGGCGCGGAAAATTACCCGCCAGTGGGACCAGCTGGCCGACAGCGATCGCCAGCGCCGGGAGTTTATCGCCAACATTTCGCACGATCTTCGCACGCCGCTGACCTCGCTGCTGGGCTATCTTGAAACCCTGTCGCTCAAATCCGCCACCCTGACGCCGCAGGAGCACCAGCAGTATCTCGCCACCGCGCTGCGTCAGGGACAAAAGGTACGACATCTTTCCCAGCAGCTTTTCGAGCTGGCGCGCCTTGAGCACGGCGGCATTAAGCCGCAGCGCGAGCGTTTCGCGATGGGAGAGCTGATTTCCGACGTGGCGCAGAAGTTTGAGCTTACCGCCCGCACGCGCGAGGTGAATCTGCATATTGACGTGCCGGGCCCCTTGCCGCTGGTCAATGCCGATGTGTCGATGATCGAGCGCGTGGTGACCAACCTGCTCGATAACGCGATGCGTCATACGCCCACTGGCGGGGAAATTCGTCTGGCGGTGTGGCAGGAGAATGAACGGCTTCAGGTCGAAGTGGCAGACTCCGGAACGGGCGTGGATGCCGCGCTGCGCGACGATCTGTTCCAGCGGCCTTCGGCGCTGAATACCCAGGCATCGCGGGAGAACCGCGGCGGGTTAGGGCTGTTAATCGTTAAGCGAATGCTGGAGCTGCACGGCGGCGGGATCAGGCTGATGGAGTCCGTGAGCGGGGCGCGGTTCAGGTTCTTTGTGCCGCTGTGAGAAATTGCCGGGTGGCGCTGCGCTTACCCGGCCTACAGACCACCCCCGTAGGCCAGACCACCCGGCAAAAAGAGATTACTGCGGGAACCACTGCTCGCTGATTTTCTGGTACGTGCCGTCTGCTTTAATCGCCTTCAGCGCGCCGTTCAGTTTTTCCAGCAGGGCTTTGTTATCCGGACGTACCGCGATGCCGAGGCCCGTGCCGAAGTACTGCGGATCGGTCACTTTTTCCGTTGCCGTACCCAGCTGCGGGTTGGTTTTCAGCCATTCGTTTACCACGGCGGTGTCGCCGAAGACGCCATCGATACGGCCGTTTTTCAGGTCGATAATCGCGTTCTGGTAGCTGTCATAGGCGACGGTTTTCACTTCAGGATGTTTGTCCTGCAGGTATTTCTGGTGCGTGGTGCCGTTTTCCATCCCGATGCGTTTGCCTTTCAGCTCGTCAAAGGACTTGTAAGCCCCTTTCTTCGCAATCACCACCGCCGAGTTGGCGTAGTACGGGTCGGTGAACGCCACCTGCTTGCTGCGCTCCGGCGTGATGTCCATCCCGGAGATCACCGCATCGTATTTCTTGAATTTCAGCGACGGGATCAGGCTGTCGAAGGCATGGTTGGTAAAGGTGCAGTCGGCCTGCATCTGCTTGCACAGGGCTTTCGCCAGGTCGATATCGAAACCGACGATCTGATTGCTGGCGTCCAGCGATTCAAACGGCGGATAGGTGGCCGAAACGCCAAAATTGATTTTATCAGCAGCGGATGCGCCAGCGGCGAAGGTGGCGAGTAGTGCGGCCAGAACTAACTTTTTCATTGTAATGCTCCCGTCTGTCTATCTTGTCATTATGCGCCGTGTCTGCGGCATGGATGTACAATGCCAGTTAATGAATTTATATGCAATAAATATGATTAAATATTATGTTGAATATAAAAAAAAGCGGATAAGCCATCGGGTTATCCGCTCTGGTAATTACGTTTTATGCACTCGCGTGATTAATTTCTGCGCTCAAACGCTAACGCTTTACGCTCAATCAGTCGCATCATCAGCGTCAGCAGACCGTTCACCACCAGATAGACCACGCCGGCCGCGCCGAACACCATCACGTCATAGGTGCGCCCGTACAGCAGCTGCCCGTGACCCATCACTTCCATCAGGGTGATGGTGTAGGCCAGCGAGGTACTTTTGAACACCAGCACCACTTCGTTAGAGTAAGAGGAGAGCGCGCGCTTGAAGGCGTACGGCAGCAGGATCGCCAGCGTGTCTTTTTTGCTCATGCCCAGCGCCCCGCAGGACTGCCATTGTCCTTCCGGGATGGCACGGATCGCCCCGTAAAACAGCTGGGTGGTATAGGCCGCGCTGTTCAGCGAAAGGGCAATCAGAGCGCAGAGCCACGGCTCAGAGAGCAGGTGCCAGATAACCGGATACGCCTGCAGCGACGGGAACTGGCCCGGACCGTAGTAAATCAGGAAGATCTGCACCAGCAGCGGCGTACCGGTAAACAGGGTGATGTAGCCGCGCACGATCCACACCAGCACCGGCGTTTTCAGCGTCAGGATGATGGTGAAGATGAGCGCCAGGATCAGCGCCACAATGATGGACGCCACGGTCAGCGTCAGGCTGGTGTGCAGCCCTTTCATCAGCTCCGGGAAATATTCAAGCATCAGCCTGGTCTCCGTTCAAAGCGCGTCGCACGCAGGTCAATACGCTTGAGGATGTACTGACTGAGCAGCGTGATTACCAGGTAGATAGCCGCCGCCACGATGTACCAGGTAAATGGCTCCTGAGTACGGGTGGCGATGCTTTTGGTTTGCAGCATCAAATCGTTCACGCTGATCAGGCTCACCAGCGCGGTATCTTTCAGCAATACCAGCCACTGGTTGCCCAGGCCCGGTAGGGCGTGGCGCCACATCTGCGGCATCACCAGACGGAAGAAGATCGCTGCTTTCGACATGCCTAGCGCCTGACCGGATTCCCACTGCCCCTGAGGTACCGCTTTCAGCGCACCGCGCAGGGTTTGCGACGCGTACGCGGAGTAGAGCAGGGAGAGGGCAATCACGCCGCAGAGGAACGGGCTGACGTCAAAGTTGTCAATCTGCATCTGCACCGGTATCTGCGCAAAGCCGAGATTGATCGTGAAGCCGTCCGACAGCGTGAGCAGCAGCTGTGAGGAGCCGAAATAGATGAACAGGACCACCAGAATTTCCGGTAGCCCACGCAGTACGGTGACCAGCGCGGAGCCCGCCCAGGCGACGGGGAACCATTTTGCTGATTCCCACACCGCAAAGAACATCGCCAGCACCAGGCCGATAATCAGTGCGCAAACGGCAAGGCCGACGGTCATCCCGGCGGCGCTTGCTAAAGGAAAAATTTCATTCATCAGGAATTACTTCTGGAACCATTTTTTGTAGATGGTTTCGTAGGTGCCGTCTTTCTTCACTTTTTCCAGCGCAGCGTTGAATTTCTGCTGCAGCTCGGTGTTGCCCTGACGAACGGCAATCCCCAGACCGGTACCGAAGTAATCTTTATCGGTCACTTTGTCGCCCACTGGCGCCAGCTTGTCGTTGGCTTTCAGCCACTCGGTCACGACAGCGGTATCACCAAATACGCCGTCGATACGGCCATTCTGCAGATCCAGCTTCGCGTTCTGGTAGCTGTCGTACGGAACGGTGGTGATTTCCGGATGTTTATCCATGATGAACTTCTGGTGCGTGGTGCCGTTCTGCACGCCGACTTTCTTGCCTTTCAGCTGATCGACAGAGGTGAATTTACCTTTCTGACCAATAAACAGGGCGGAGTTGTCGTAGTAAGGGGTGGTGAACAGCACCTGCTTTTCGCGCTCAGGAGTGATGTCCATACCGGCCATGACGGCGTCAATACGGCGGAACTTCAGGCTTGGGATCAGGCTGTCGAACGCCTGGTTGCTGAAGGTACAGGTTGCGTCGATCTCTTTACACAGGGCGTTTGCCAGGTCTACGTCGAAGCCAACAATTTTGTTGTTCGCATCAATGGACTCAAACGGAGGGTAGGAGGCTTCCGTGGCGAAACGAATGGTCTGGGCTGCGGTAGCGGAAAGGGTAACGCCAGCAAGCAGCACGGCAAGTAATACTTTTTTCATTATATTTCCCCTGACACAATCAATGAGATAAATAGTTTTTGAAGGCATCGGTTTGCGGGTTCGCGAAGCAGCTCGCGTCACCTTGCTCAACGATATACCCGTTTTCCATGTAGACCACACGGCTGGCGGTTTTACGCGCCACTTCCACTTCGTGGGTAACAATGACCTGCGTAATATTGGTTTCCGCCAGCTCGCGAATGATGCTGACGATCTGGGCGGTGATTTCCGGGTCCAGCGCCGCGGTAGGCTCATCAAACAGCAGTACCGCGGGTTCCATCATCAGCGCGCGGGCAATCGCCACGCGCTGCTGCTGACCCCCTGAGAGGTGCAGCGGATAGCGGTCGCTGTAGGGCTTAAGGCGCAGACGCTCCAGCAGCTTTTCAGCACGCGCGATGGCCTGATCTTTGCTTAACCCCAGCACGCGGCACGGGGCTTCAATCAGGTTTTGCAGCACGGTCAGGTGCGGCCAGAGATTGTATTGCTGGAAGACCATGCCGACGTTTTGACGCAGTTCGCGTATAGCTTTATCTGACGGGGTTTTCGCGAAATCAAAATGGTTACCGGCGATAGCCAGCGTACCGGAACGGGGCATTTCAAGCAGATTAAGGACGCGCAGAAGGGAGCTTTTGCCTGCACCGCTTGGGCCAAGTAAAACCAGCGTTTCGCCTTCCGGGCAGTTCAGCGTGATGTCAAACAGCGCCTGGTGTGCGCCGTAGAAGCAGTTAATGCCGTTTAGTTTAATACTCATCGGGGCAGTCTTTACTCATCCAGGCAATCTATAGCAATTGAGGCCGCAGATAGTACCGTTGACAGAATAGTTATGCAATATTTCTGCGTTAAAAGTTAAATATAACCCGCATTTCCTCTTAAACATAGCACAAAATAGCGAACGGCAAGGTCGGCGAGTATAAATGTCGGCATTCCGCGTGAAATGCCGGACATTTTACGGGGGTAACATTTTTATCACTAATGATCTAGCGGTTCTCAATCGACTGGCGCAGCGTGCCGGCCGGGGCATGAACGCTGCCGCCGATATAGCGCACATCGTCCACCGCCCAGCACTGGCCTTCACGGATCATCAGCACTTCGTCCTGCCAGGTTTGGGTTCCCTGGGTCAGCTTCACGCGCAGCGGAATGTTCCGCGCATCGGTGTTCGGGATGGTTGACGCGCTGGCCACCTCGGCGCTGTCCGGCAGCGTGGTGCGGCTGGAGAACGGATCGGATTTCAGCAGGGCGTTATGCTGCGGATCGCGAGTGGCATCGTTGAGCAGTTTTGCAAGATTATCGCTCAGGTACGGGCGCAGGGCGGTGAGATCATTTCCGCGATGCTGAATGCGGTAATCATAGAACTGTTGCGCCACGGTATCCGGGCCGCCGTCTATGCAGGGGCCGCTGCGGGTACCGATATCCTTAAAGGCTGGCGTGACCGTGGTAGTACAGGCGCTGAGCACCAGCGCGCAGGGCACTAAAAGTGTTAAAGCAGAGTAGCGCATGTTGATTTCCTTATTTATTAACTATCCTTTCAATCATAGCGTAACGAACCGATAATGCTGTTGCTAACGCATTGAACGCTAAAGAAGGAGAGAAAGTATGCAGTTTTCAACAACGCCAACCCTGGAAGGACAGACCATTACCGAGTATTGCGGCGTGGTCACCGGCGAAGCGATTCTGGGCGCGAACATTTTCCGGGATTTCTTTGCCGGGATTCGTGACATCGTCGGTGGACGCTCCGGCGCGTACGAAAAAGAGCTGCGTAAAGCGCGCGAAATTGCGTTTAAGGAGCTGGGCGAGCAGGCCAAAGCGCTGGGCGCAGATGCCGTTGTAGGAATCGATATTGATTATGAAACCGTCGGCAAAGATTCGAGCATGCTGATGGTGAGCGTAAGCGGCACGGCGGTGAAAACCCGTCGATGAAGCGCTCGCTTTCAACGCTCCTGCTGGCGATGTTGCTGGCAGGATGCGCCCAGGAAAAAGGCATTGTTGATAAAGGTGCCTACGAGCTGGATACCCGCCATCAGGCGCAGGCGGCCTACCCGCGGATAAAGGTGCTGGTGATCCACTACACCGCCGACGACTTCGACACCTCGCTGGCCACGCTGACGGACAAAAACGTCAGCTCCCACTATCTCATCCCTGCGAAGCCGCCCGCACCCGACGGCAAACCGCGCATCTGGCAGCTGGTGCCGGAGAGCGAGCTGGCCTGGCATGCGGGCATCAGCTTCTGGCGCGGCACCAACCGGATCAACGACACGTCTGTCGGCATTGAGCTGGAGAACCGCGGCTGGCAGAAGCGCGACGGTGTGAAAGTTTTCGCCCCGTTTGAGCCCGCGCAAATCGCGGCGCTTATCCCGCTTGCGAAAGACATTATCGCCCGGTACGACATTAAACCGCAGAACGTGGTGGCGCATGCTGATATCGCGCCCCAGCGTAAGGACGATCCCGGCCCGCTGTTTCCCTGGCAGGCGCTGGCGAAGCAGGGGATTGGGGCCTGGCCCGATGCCGGGCGCGTGAACTTCTATATCAATGGTCGTCCGCGCTATCAGGAGGTAGATCGTGCAGCCCTGCTCGATCTGCTGATGCGCTATGGCTATGAGGTGCCGGACAACGCCACGGATCAGCAGCAGCAACGCGTTATCACCGCCTTCCAGATGCACTATCGCCCGCAGGTATGGAACGGCGTCGCGGATGTGGAAACGATGGCCATTGCAGAAGCCCTTTTAGAGAAATACGGGCAGGGGTAAACCTTCGGTTTGCGCCCGAATGCGCGTTTTCCCCTTATTTGTGCTTGAGATTAATCTTAAGTACAAACTCAATTCATTTTTAGTAAATTGACTTAAAATTATCCGGATTTAAGATAGACACATAGCTTGCTAAGTAAATCAAAAAAATATTGCTGCCGGCAGGCGTTCTTATTTTCTCCTTGAGCCTTTCATCAGGAAAAGATTGTTGGTTTTCGGTTTTAATACCGCGGCCATGCTATGTCTAATAAATCTAATCTTAAATGGGTATAACAATGTTAAGCATTTACGGTAAAAAATTACGTCCACAACCTGAAATGGAAGCCATTATTTCTGCCACGGAAGGTTTTGAAGAGAAAACCTTAAAGAAATGGCAGAAAATTTCCACGGCTGACTCTCAGTATATTCATATTATCGTCAGCGGCGAAGTCGAATTCCGTCGTGAATCAGACGAACTCTGCATGTTTACCGTCACCGGACAGTGCGTGTTTGGCCTGTCCGCTATTTTCTATCAGTCAGCCCATATGTACGGCCTGGTCCGCGCAAATACCGTGGTACGCAGCATCAAAAAAGAGGCCTTCGCGCAGCTTATGACCGAGAAAAATCTGTGGCCTGAATTGACCAAAGTGCTCTCCTGGTACATCTGCCTGCTGAGCAAACGCGATGATGTTCTGGTCGCCCGTAGCGCCTATTCTGTGGTCCGCGAATTCCTCTACGAAATTAATGAGCTGATTGTTCACCAACAGCGCGATATTAATATTTATGACTATATTCAGGAATATACCAACCTGGCCCGCAGTACCATTATTAAAATCCTCTCCGACCTGAAAAAAGGTCAATATATTGTGGTGGAGAAAGGTCGTCTGCTTAACCTCACCACGCTGCCTGAAAAATATTAACTACTCCAGCCGGTCTCCTTTTTTACTCAAAGGAGACTGGACGTGATCGTTATGCAACAAACTGCTTTGCGATTGATCCTGCGTTTCGTCAACCGGCGGCGCGGGAATTTTGCCTTGAGAATAATCCTGCTCTTGTTCTTTTAACGCCTGCTTAAACAATTCGGCTAACGAAGCATCTTCACTTCCCGACGACGCGGTGGCGTTTTCGTGCGCCTCGGTTCCCGGCAGGGTATCACGCGAGGTATCGTGCCCGGCATCCTGCGGCACGGTGCTGTCAGGGGCCTGTTGCCAGTCAGCATCATCGGTGCTTATCGGCAGATCCTGCATGGGCGGCATCTCTTCCCGTACCGGCGCCGGTTTAGGATGCGGATGCGGGAACGGTTTACTCACGTACACATAATGCATATCGGAAAGCTGCGTTTCCGGTTTAGCGACGCTCGCTTTTACCGGTTCAGGGGCCGGGTGGCGCAAATTCCAGTAAATATGCGCGTACAGCCCTGCCATGACCAGGGCGCACAAACCCAATACCCATAAAAAGGTATGACCGCAAATTTTTCTCAGGCTGGGGAGGCGGTACGAAAACCAGACCGCCTCTCCGGTGACGTAGCTGCGCTGAGCCGCAAGACAGATGGTAGACATTAGGAATGCTTCTCCTGCGTGTTGGCGTCCGGTGTGGCATGCGTGGCCTGAATCAACACGCTCGGCGTGGTATGGGTTTCACGCATTAACTGCATCAGCGTATCTTCCCCAGGAATGCCATCCACATGCAGATGCATTTTTTGCTGGAACTCGCGGGTGCGTTTCATCATCTCAGCCGTCCAGGTCTGAGCATGGGTTTCAGGCTGGCCAAGAGCCAGACTCAGCGCCTGATCCAGCCAGCCCATGTCTTTCGCATCGCTGGCGGCGCTGATGGCATCTTTGCCTTCCGGCGTCAGGCGATGCAGCTGGGTAAAGTTACCGGTGGCATGCTGGTTAAACCAGCTGCGGCTCACCTGCCAGGTGCGGTTATTCATCAGCAGATCCATCGAGTCATCGCCTACGCGGGCGACAACAGCGTAGTTAAGATGGTTACCGGTTTTGAGTTCACTGACCCACGGATAACCCTCCTGTGCCAGCGCATCCGGTGACGCGTTGCCCTGTTTACACATCAGATTGACCTTCCCGGCGTTCTGACACAGCGCATCATCCGCGGAGGCGTCATACCCCCACATCAGGTACAGCTGGTGCATCGCATCCGGCTGATTAACCACTTCATTATCGATAACCGGCACGACAGGCGCGTCGGCTTTTGGCTTCTGCTGTTTCCAGCTCGCCGGTACGGGAAGCTGAATCGGCAGTTTTGCATTGATTGAGGCGGTTAAATACCATCCGCAGGCGGCGAACAGAACCGAGGCGAACAATCCCACGGTCGCCAGGCGCTTACCGTGTTTTTTTGCCGGGAGGATCTCGCCTGCCGCCAGGCGTAAATGACGCGGGCTGACCTGCGCTGCACGTTCGGTCCAGGCCGCGAGCATTGACAGGTGCGCCAGTTCATTCAGTTTGCTGATGTTGCCTTTGGTCAGCGCGTGCATCTTGCGCACGCGCGCCGGGGTTAGCGGCGAATTCTCGCACCCGTGTTCTTCACACTGCGCCTGCACATAGCTGAGAAATTCCCGGCAGGTCAGGGGACGCAATGTATGACGGGTATGGGCATATTCGCGAAGTTCAGATGGGGGTAAGAGGGCGGCTTCCTGCTCCGCGCTGCCCATCAGCACGATGGACAGACGGAACTCCAGCTCCTGAGCACGCGTAAGCAACATCCCCAGCACCTCACGGCAGGTCTCCTTCATCGCTTCCGCGTGACGGATGACCAGGGTTTTGCTGCGGTTTTTTCCGCCCTGCCACTGATGCAGCACGGCATCCACCGCCTGAATGCGGCTCTTGCTCTCTTTCGTTCCCGGGTTGAGCTTGTACAGCAGGCTACTGGCACTCAGCTTAGGAAACGCGTTGATGGCAATGGCGCCAGGAAGGCTGGCCTTCAGCGCATCGCTGAAGTGGCCCAGCAGCGGTGCGTCGTTGCAAAAGAGCCCGATAATTCCCGCCACCTGGCTTTTCTCTTTCAGCAGGTTGAATACGTCCTGATGATAAGGCACCAGAAAATCGCCGGAGAAAGCCGTGATTGTTCTGAATGGCGGTTGTTTAAATTTAAAGTGGCTCTGATACATAACGACTTACCGTCTCTGATTAGGAATAGCAACAGGACGAGAAAGTAAAGCAACGCTACAGGGTGGTCAATTTGCGCACAGGGTAAAAATATCCAGTTGTAATGACCTAACATCCCGATTTTCTTTGGTCAATAGTTTTTTTTATTAAAGTTAATGGCGAAGTCGATGGTCGTATTTACGGCAGTTAATTACTATTTTTCACACATATTGGCGCAGCCCGATGCTGCTTATTTCCGCTTTGCTAAAGGCCAGATGAAAAATGAGGTTCTCATTTCTGTCACGGTGGATAACGCCTTGTATTATGTTTGTGCTGTTAATTTTTTGCGGCCAGCAAGGATATCTCACGTTTAAAGATTATAAAAAAGTTACGAATAAGTTGGCTAAATCTGATGAACAGCCGCTGAAAAATCGTCGTGAAGAAAAGACATTTACTCTGTTCACGGCTGCGGTGCGTCAGGATAACTTACCGGCTGCCGCGAAAGCCCCGCTGGCAGCGGAAATTGAAGGAATTGTCAGCAGTGACGATGCCTGGCTCTCCTTTGCGGTGATTAAAACCCCGGCAGGCCAGCGCAGCTATCGCGAAGGCGAGCCGCTGACCGGTTTTAACGATGCCTTTATTCAGGAAATTAACAAAGACAATGTGGTGGTTAATTATGAAGGTGCTACGCAGGTACTGGCGTTAAATAAGCCTGACTATTTTAAGGGCGGCGTTGAAAGCGGCCCGGTAACCAAATCGACGAAAGATGCAGGCGCGGAAAGCGTGCATCTGGATGATTATCTGGTGTTAAAACCGGTAATCGAAAAAGGCCAACTGGAAGGCTACAACATCAATCCAAGGAATGCCTCAGCATTCTTCAGCCATTCCGGGCTGGAAAAGGGCGACGTGGCTGTGAAAGTCAACTCTGTCGATATGACCGATGAAGCAAAGGCAAAAAGTATTATTGCCAACTGGTCGAAAATGAAAGAAGCGGAGGTCGTCGTCAGACGTCACGCTCACCTTGAAAATATTCGGGTTAATGTTCTAAACAATTAACAAGTGTACAGACATGAAGAAATTTCCTTGGGCGTGCGTGGCGCTGACCGCATTGTCGTTATATTCCAGTTCGCTGCTTGCAGCTAACTTTAGCGCGAGCTTTAAAAATACCGATATCCGCGAGTTTATCGATACGGTAGGCCGCAATCTTAACAAAACCATTCTCGTCGACCCGTCCGTTCAGGGCACGGTGTCGGTCAGAACCTATAACGTGCTGACGGAAGATGAGTATTACCAGTTCTTCCTGAGCGTGCTGGACCTGTACGGTCTGTCTGTCATCCCGATGGACAACGGCATGGTGAAAGTGGTGCGCTCAAGCGTAGCCCGCACCGCCGGGGCCCCGCTGGCCGACAGCAAAAATCCGGGCAAAGGCGATGAGATCATCACCCGCGTCGTGCGCATGGAAAACGTGCCGGTGCGCGAGCTGGCGCCGCTGCTGCGCCAGCTGAACGATGCCACCGGTATCGGTAACGTGGTGCATTTTGAGCCGTCGAACGTCCTGCTGTTAACCGGGAAAGCCTCGGTGGTGAACCGCCTGGTGGATCTGGTGCAGCGCGTCGACAGAGACGGCATTCAGCGTCGCGAAATCGTGCCGCTGCGCTTTGCGTCCGCCAAAGAGCTCTCCGACATGTTGAACAACCTCAACAACGAAGAGCAGAAGGGGCAGAACGCGCCGCAGCTCGCCACCAAGGTGGTAGCGGATGACGAGACCAACAGCCTGGTGATCAGCGGTTCGGAAGATGCGCGCATGCGCACCCGTTCCCTGATCCATCAGCTGGATCGCGAGCAGAACAACGAGGGGAATACCCGCGTCTTCTACCTCAAATACGCCAGCGCCACCAAAGTGGTTCCGGTGCTGACCGGTATTGGCGAGCAGCTGAAAGACAAGGCGGGTGCGCCGAAGTCGAAAACCGCCACGGCGGCCAGCGATCTGAATATTAGCGCCGATGAGTCAACGAACTCGCTGGTGATCACCGCGCAGCCTAACGTGATGAACTCCCTGGAGAAGGTGATCGACAAGCTCGACATTCGCCGTCCGCAGGTGCTGGTGGAAGCGATCATTGCTGAAGTGCAGGACGGTAACGGCCTGGATCTCGGCGTGCAGTGGACCAGCAAACACGGCGGCGTGCAGTTCGGCTCAACCGGCCTGCCTATCAGCCAGATTAAAAACGGCACCATGAAGGGGGCAAGCTTCACCGGCCTGGCGACCGGTTTCTTCAACGGCGACTTCGGTGCCCTGATGACCGCGCTCTCCACCGACGGTAAAAACGACATTCTCTCCACGCCGAGCGTGGTCACGCTGGATAACAAAGAAGCGTCGTTTAACGTGGGCCAGGACGTGCCGGTCCTTGCCGGTTCGCAGACCACCAGCGGCGACAACGTCTTTAACTCCGTTGAGCGTAAGACCGTCGGTACCAAGCTGAAAATTGTGCCGCAGATTAACGACGGCGACATGATCCACCTGAAGATTGAGCAGGAAGTCTCCAGCGTTGACAACAGCGCGACGGAAGACGCCAGCCTCGGCCCAACCTTCAACACTCGCACCATTAATAACGAAGTGATGGTCCACAGTGGCCAGACGGTGGTGCTCGGCGGCCTGATGGAAAACGTCACCAAGCAGTCGGTTTCCAAAGTGCCGCTGCTCGGCGATATCCCGCTGGTGGGCCAGCTGTTCCGCTACACCTCGCAGGACACGTCGAAACGCAACCTGATGGTGTTTATCCATACCACCGTCCTGCGTGACGACGACAACTACAGCGCCGCGTCGAAAGAGAAATATGACCAGATCCGCGTTCGCCAGATGCAGCGCGTGGAGGAGAATAAGCTCGGCATTATTGAGCCAGCGGATAACGCCATTCTGCCCGCGTTTCCGTCTGCCGACACTAAGACGGCCACCCATGCCGCACCGGTGAAAACCAGCGCGACACGCAATCCGTTTAAAGAGTAAGGCGGAGGGGCAACGTGGACGAACTGAGTAAAACACTGTGTAGCAGCAGCTACGCAAAAGATAACGGCGTTTTATTTTATAACAATGACGTCTATATCCGTGATGACACCCCGGCATTTGCACTGCTGGAAGTGCGCCGGGTGCTGGGACGCGCGTTCGTCCCGGTCACCCTCACGCCGGAAGCGTTTGACGAGATGCTGGCCAAAATCTGGCAGCAGAGCAGCGGCGTCTCACAGCAGCTGGTGGAAGATATGGACGCCGATATCGACCTGATGGCGTTAACCGAGGAGATCCCGGATAACGAAGATCTGCTCGATAACGACGAAAACTCGCCGGTGATCCGCCTGATCAACGCCATTCTCGGCGAGGCGGTGAAGGACGGCGCGTCGGATATTCATATCGAAACCTTTGAGCGCACGCTGAGCATTCGCTTCCGCGTTGACGGCGTGCTGCGCCCGGTGCTGCAGCCTGCGCGCAAGCTCGCGCCGCTGCTGGTATCGCGCATCAAGGTCATGTCAAAACTCGACATCGCCGAGAAGCGCCTGCCGCAGGATGGCCGTATCTCCCTGCGCATTGGTCGCAAGGCGATCGACGTGCGCGTCTCGACCATTCCGTCCCAGTACGGCGAGCGCGTGGTGATGCGTCTGCTCGATAAAAGCAATCTTAAGCCTGACATCAACAAGCTGGGCCTGATTGATGAAGAGCTGGAGAAGCTGAAAGGGCTGATTGACCGCCCGCACGGCATTATCCTGGTCACCGGGCCGACAGGCTCCGGTAAAAGTACCACCCTGTACGCCATTCTTTCGGCACTGAACGGTCACGAACGCAACATTCTGACCGTTGAAGACCCGATTGAATACGAGCTGGAAGGGGTGGGGCAGACGCAGGTTAACCCGCGCGTGGACATGACCTTTGCCCGCGGGCTGCGCGCCATTCTGCGTCAGGACCCGGACGTGGTGATGATCGGGGAAATTCGTGACGGTGAGACCGCGCAAATTGCGGTGCAGGCGTCGCTTACCGGTCACCTGGTCATGTCTACGCTGCACACCAACAGCGCCGCCGGGGCGATTACGCGCCTGCGGGATATGGGGCTGGAATCCTTTTTAATCGGTTCATCGTTGCTCGGCGTCATTGCCCAGCGTCTGGTGCGTCGGCTGTGTACGCACTGCCGGACTACCAGTCCGCTGGATGCCAATGAAAAAGCGCTGTTCAGCTTTATGGACGCGCCGCCAAAAGCAATCTACCGCGCGGTGGGCTGTGAACACTGCCGCCAGAGCGGCTATCAGGGCCGGGCCGGTATTCATGAGTTCCTGGTGGTGGACAGCACCATGCGCCGCGCCATTCATGAAGATAAGGACGAAATGTCCATCGAGACGCAACTCTTTAAGCAGGCTTACAGCCTGCGTGAAAACGGGCTGCTGAAGGTGATTAGCGGCGTGACCTCGCTGGAAGAGGTGATGCGCGTCACCGCCGAGCGTGGGGGGGATGCGTAATGGCCTTCTACGCCTGGACCGCAACGGACGGCGCGGGGAAAACCCAGCGCGGCACGCTGCAGGCCGAGGGGCAAAAGCAGGTTCGCCAGTGGCTTCGCGAGCAAAAGCTGATGCCCGTCAGCATCAACGAAACCCGCGAGGCGGCGTCCGGTAAAGCGAAAACCGGCGCAAAGCTCTCCACGCCGGTGCTGTCGATGTTTACCCGCCAGCTTTCGACGCTGGTCAACGCCGCGCTGCCGCTGGAAAGCGCGCTGAAGGCTATCTCGAAGCAGACGGAGGACAAAAAGCTGGCGGCGATGGTGGTGGAGATCCGCGAGAAAGTCGTGGAAGGCCACACGCTGTTCGACGCGTTTAGCCAGTTTCCGCGCACCTTCGACAAGCTCTACTGCACCCTGGTGATGGCCGGCGAAAAAACCGGCCACCTGGGCGACGTGCTGGAGAAGCTGGCGGAGTACAACGAGCAGCGCCAGAAGATGAAAAGCAAGCTGACGCAGGCGATGGTCTACCCGATTACCCTGACCGTGGTCGCCATCGCGGTCATCAGCATTCTGCTGGTGGCGGTGGTGCCGCAGGTGATCGAGCAGTTCACCCACATGAAGCAGCAGCTGCCGATCACCACCCGCACGCTGATTGCGGTGAGTGATTTTCTGCAGGCGTACGGGATCTACATCGTGGGGATCCTCGGCGGCGGGTTTGTCGGCTTTAAGACCTGGCTGAGAAACGCCAAAAACCGTTTCCGCTGGCATAGCTGGCTGGTGAACGGATCGCCGATCAAAAAGCTGGTGTGCGCCATCAACAGCGCCCGCTACATCCGTACCCTGAGCATTCTTCAGGCCAGCAGCGTGCCGCTGCTGGAGGGGATGTACATCGCGATGGACGGTATCGAAAACCTCTACGCCCGGCAGGTGCTGGAGCAGGCGGCGGATACCGTGCGCCAGGGGGCATCTTTGTATGCGGCGCTGGAGCAGGCGAAATTATTCCCGCCAACCATGCTGTATATGATTGCCTCCGGCGAAGAGAGCGGGGAATTAGGCAATTTAATGGACCGCGCGGCGGAAAACCAGGAATCGGCATTGCAGCATCGAATTACATTAACGCTGTCGGTATTTGAACCGGCGCTGGTGGTATCCATGGCGACGATTGTTTTATTCATCGTGCTGTCAATATTACAACCGCTTCTGCAACTTAATAATATGGTAGGTTAAATCATGGCTTTAAAACGTAAAAACCTGGCGCGTCAGGCGGGTTTCACCTTGCTCGAATTAATGGTGGTCATTGTTATTCTCGGCGTACTGGCGAGCATGGTAGTGCCAAACTTAATGGGCAATAAAGAAAAAGCAGATACGCAAAAAGCAACCAGCGATATTGTCGCGCTCGAAGGTTCGCTGGATATGTATAAGCTGGATAACCACCGCTACCCGACAACCGAGCAGGGTTTACAGGCGCTGGTCACCAAGCCTGAAATCGCGCCAATCCCGAACGGCTACCGTGCTGATGGCTATATCCGTCGCCTGCCGCAGGACCCGTGGGGCGGAGATTATATTCTGGTTAGCCCGGGCGAACACGGCGCGGTCGACGTATTCTCCGCCGGTCCGGACGGTGAAGCCAATACCGCCGATGATATTACGAACTGGTCTCTGGATAAGAAAGAGAAATAATGACTAAACAACGCGGCTTTACGTTGCTGGAAATTATTCTGGCGCTGGTGATATTTGCCAGCTGCGCCATGATGGTGGTGTCAACCATACCCTCACGCAGCGGTGCGGATATATTTGGCCAGCAATTAAAAGCCCTCGTTGATTATGGTTCAGACCGTGCGGTGATGGACGGAAATATCGTCGGGCTGGTCATCACGACGGATAATTATCAGCTGGTGACGCTTGAGGATAAAAACGGCGAACGTCACTGGGTGCCGTTATCCGCCGGGCGTATTACCACCAAAGGCGATTTCCCGGAAGAGATGCACGTTTCGCTCTCGCCCCAGCGCCTTGCCGCCACGGTAAGCGCCGATCCGCAGGTGCTCTTTTTACCGGACGGCGAAATCAGCCGCTTCACGCTGACGCTGCAAAGCTATGACAAACAGCACCATTTCCGCGTTGTGTCGCAAGGCGCTGCGCCTGTATCGGTAGAGAACGATGGCTAACGGCAAAAAGCAAAAGGGGATGACGCTGCTGGAGGTGATGGTCGCGCTGGTGATCTTCTCCACCGCCGCGCTGGCGCTGATGAATTCGGTCTCCCTGAACGTGCGTTTCACTCACGGCCTGGCCGATACCCTGCAGGCCAGCTGGGTGGCGGAAAATCAGCTGGCGGAAGCGCAGCTCACGAAAACCGACTTCCCGGACGCCGAGGCGCAGGGGACGGAAATCATGGGCGGGCGCAGCTGGAACTGGCGCAAGCAGCGGGTGAAAACCGCCGACAACGGCTGGGCGAACGCCATTCGCGTCTACGCGGAAGGGGACGACAGCCAGCCGGTTATCGCTTTGCAGATCGTTCCGCCGGGAGAGAGCAAGTGAAAAAAACGCGACGCCAGCGCGGGTTTACCCTGCTGGAGATCATGATTGCCCTGACCATTTTCGCGGTGATCAGCACCCTGGCCTGGCAAATTCTGGACGGCGCAATGCGCACCAGTTCGGCAACCGACGCCAGCGCCGCGAAGCTCAATCAGCTGCAGCGGGCCTGGAATCTGATGGAGCGCGATTTCTACCAGCTGCAGGCGCGCGCCCCGCGTAACGAGCCGGATCTGTTTCGTCAGGTGGATGATGCGCTTGAGCTGACCACGCTGAATGGCGTGAGCGGAACGATCCAGCTGGAGCGTGTGCGCTGGCGCCTGGAAGAGGGGCGTCTGTATCGCGACGTCTGGCCGGTGATTGATGGCCCGGTGGACGCGAAGCCCGATGAAGTGCCGATTGTCAGTGAGGTGAAATCGCTGCAGTGGCGTTTTTACCGTCAGGGCTGGCAGAAAAGCTGGAGCGACCCGGCGCATCTGCCGGACGGCGTGGAGCTGACGCTGAACATGGAAAACGGCGATACCTGGCGCTGGGTCTTTACGACCCCGGGCGATATGCCTGAAGCGGCGGCGACGCCCGCCGCTGCGCCAGAGACCGCACCTGCGCCGCTGCCGGCACCGGAAGCAAAATCATGAGTGCATTACGTAAACAGAAAGGGGTAGCGCTGCTGGTGGTGCTGATCCTGCTGGTCATGATGTCGGCGCTGGCCGCCAAAATTAGCCAGCAGTTCTGTCGCAATCTGCAGAAAACCCATTATCAGGTCAGCCAGCAGCAGTTGCGCTGGGCGATGCAGGCGCAGGAGAAGGTGGTGAAAGATCGCCTGCAGACCGATGCCACCGGTGAAAACAAGGCCCTGAACCTTGACGGCGACTGGCACCAGCCGCTGGAGACGCGGGGCGAAGATTACACGGTGGTCAGCCAGGTGGAAGACGCGCAGGACTGCTTTAACGTCAATAACCTGCTGGCCGCAGAGAAAATACCACAGGGGCAAAACGCGCCCGCCGTGCCGGAAAAACCGCGCAACGAGCAGATTGTTGAGCAGATCCTGACGGAAAGCGGCATCAGCCACACTACGGCAGAAGAGGTGTATCAACAGCTGGTGGACTATCTCGATGGCGACGCGACGACGGCCAAAGACGGTGCAGAGAGCGATGCCTGGGCGGGCGTTGTGCCCGCCCGACAGCCCGCGAACCAGATGATGCGCACCATTGCTGAGATCAAACAGCTGCCCGCGTTCCCGGTAGCGGCATATCCGAAGGTGAGCAAGCTGCTCTGCGCGCTGCCGGACTCTGCCAGCAAGGTGGATGTGAACACCCTGAAACCGGAACAGGCCGCCTTACTGGCCGCCCTGTTCCCCGGAAAATTAACGGAAGATGATGCCGTTCGCCTGATTGATTCGCGTCCAGAAACCGGCTGGGAAAATATGGAAACCTTCAGCAAAGCGCTGGAGCAGACCTTCCCGCAGTTGAAAGACGATCTCCCGCAGGTGGCTGAGCTTCTCTCCATCAGCAGCCGGTATTTCCGCGTGAACTATACCGGCAATACCGATGAATTAACGCTTCGCGTGGTTAGCCAGCTTCAGGTCAATAACGAGGCCGGTGAGATCGTGACGTGGCAACGTCGTTACCGAATGATTGAATAAGAAAAGTAGATCGCTATGAAACAGGTACTTTTTGTTCGTCCCGATAACCGCGAGGGCGGGAAAATAATGGGGTGTGTCTCCGGCAGCCAGCAGGTTGAGACGCTGGAGAGCCTGGACGCGCTGGCGGACCACCCACTGGCGGCCCGTGTTTGTCTGCTGCTGCCCGCCAGCAGCATGATCTTCCGCCATTTTACGCTGCCGAAGAAAGTCGCCTCTCAGGCGACGGCATTCTCCTGGATGGCGGAAGAGACGCTGATTGGCGAGGTGGATAATCTCCACTGGACGGTGCTGAACAAAAAAGGCGCTGAGGTTGATGCGGTGGCGATAGACGCCGATCTGCTGCGCGGGTGGTTAAGCCGCTGTCAGGAGGCGGGGTTAAAAGTGATCCAGGTGCTGCCGGATGCCTGGTTGCTGCCCGTGACGGCTGGCGGAAGTACTCTTGTCGCTCAGGACGACGGCTACTGGCTACGTTTATCACCGCATGTTGCCAGCGAAATGGAAGCGAGCCTGCTGCCGCTTCTGATGCAGAAGGCCGGAGAGGGGGATGTGTGCTGTTACGGCGAAGCGCCTGCTGGTGTGGACGTCGACATTGCCCAGCCCTGGCAGCATCCGTTGGTGCTGATCCAGCCGCAGTGGCAGGCCTGTCGCGTGAATCTGCTTCACGGTGAATTCAGCCTTAAGGCCGGTAACGGGCGCGTCGCGAAAAGCATGAAAGCCGCAGTGGCAATTGCGGGCCTGCTGTCCGTTGGCCTGCTGCTGGGGCCGCGCATTGCGATGGCCTGGATGTTGGTGCAGCAGGAAAACCAGATACAGGAAGAGATCCTCCAGGTGTATAAGCACCATTTCCCCAGCATGCGTCACCAGACCAACATCAAATATCACTTTGGTCAGAACGTCAAAAAACAGAGTAAGGGGATCTTCCTTCAGCTGGACGAGCTGGCGGCCGCCCGGCAGTCAGTGCCTGCGATGGAAATCGATCTTCTGGAATACGATGCGCAGCAAAACACGCTGACGCTGAGCGTCAGCGCGCAAAACCAGCCCGCGTTGCAGGCGTTTGTTAACCAGACCCGTGAGAATTTCGATTTTACCTTACAGCCTGTTTCAACCACCAAACCCTATACCGCCATGATCGTAGGGAAACATAAATGAAAGAGCGAATCGCGCAGCTGAAATCACGCTACCAGAACTACAGCGCCCGGGAGAAAGTTATTTTAAAACTCTGCATCGTTGCCCTGCTTGGGGCTGCGGTGTATTACGCAGGAGTCATCCCTTTGGATAATATGATTCAAAATAGTAAATCGACGCTTAAAAGACAAAAAGAGACGCTTAACTGGATGCGCAATGAAATTGATAAAAATCATCTTCAGGTTCAGTTAGTCAAAACGGATAATCCACGCACGGTGGTCGAGAAAAGCGCCAATGAAATTAACCTGTCGCTGACGGACGTGCGCCAGGAGGGACAAACTTTATCGTTCGTGGTTAATCGGGTAAATGTTTATGAATTAAAAAACTGGCTGCGCGAAATTAATCAAACCTCCGGCGTCAGATTGCAAAAAATAAACCTCACGCCGGTTGACCATCTCAGTGATGTAAAAGCGCAGGTGCAGCTCACCTGGGCAAAAAACGCATGAATACCTTCTCGCTGATCCGGGAGGCCTGCCCGGTTAGTTTTCCGATAATGAGTACGATCCTGGGCGGGATTATGGGCAGTTTTCTTGGCGTTGTTGCCGAGCGCCTGCCGGGGATCGTAATGGATGAAGAGGGAAGCGGCAATCTGCTCTTTCCTGCTTCGCACTGTCCGGTGTGCCAGCACACGCTTGCTGCATGGGAAAATATCCCCCTGGTCAGCTGGCTGTTATTACGGGGACGCTGCCACCATTGCGGCACGACCATTCCGCTGCGGTTATTTTTGATCGAATTTTTCTCGGCGCTGTTTTTTGGCGTTACGGCCTGGTGCATGCCGGACGTTCAGGGGTTGTTTTCGCTGTGGTTACTCGCGCTGTTTTTACTGCCTCTGGCGATGATCGACTGGCAGCATCAGCTTCTCCCGGACTGCCTGACCCAGCCGCTGTTGTGGGCAGGTCTCTTACTCCATGTATTTGACCACAGGTTGCCGTTGCAGGACGCACTGTTCGGTGCGGTAGCGGGCTATCTGTCGCTCTGGCTGCTCTACTGGGCCTTTCGCCTGCTGACCGGGCGGGAAGGGCTGGGCTACGGCGATTTTAAGCTGCTGGCGGCCTTAGGCGCCTGGTGCGGCTGGCAGGCGCTGCCTTCAATTGAACTTGCCGCAGCGTTGAGCGGTATCGCGGGCTATTTCGCGTTAAATAATTTAAATAAAAATAACCTCACTATTTCTTTCGGACCCTATCTGTCATTTGCTGGAATAGTCGTGTTTATTGGACAGCAGTTTGCTTTCATATTTTAAATATACAGGTCAAGTTTTTTTATAAGTTTTTTTGACGGTGGAAGAGAAGGATGTCTCTTTGCGCTCAGTGTATCGTAAAAGATATAAGCTACACGGAATTTGGGCTTGTATCTTTTTATGGAGGAATACAACGCAGCAAGACGTTTTTTGTCACGGTTTTCAGGTTGGTTAAATACGCATTACGCAAATAGACTCCATGCTCTCAAGGAAGACATGGATTATTACGTTACGAATAAATTTATCAGGAAATAAAAAATGAAATTTATGAAGCCTAAATATCTGGCGCTTTTTGTTGCAGCCGCAACAAGCTCAGTATTTGCAGCGGCGCCGGGTACACCGTCAATTACATCAGGCAATGATAAGTTTGCGCTGGTAGAGGTGGATCAGGCGGCACAGGACTACAACAACCTCATCAAAGTGCATAAAGATGGCGTTGACGTGAAGGTGGAGTGGAACGTCTGGAGCGGCGATGCCCCAACGTCTGCAAAAGTTTTGCTGGACGGCAAGACCGTCTGGACCGGTGCGGGTAGTGCCGCAGGCTCTGCGACCTTTAAAGTGAAGAAAGGCGGACGCTATCAGGAGCAGGTTGAGCTGTGTAACGACAGCGGCTGCACCAAGAGCGCCAGCAAGCTGATCATCGTGGCGGACACCGACGGTAGCCACCTGCTTCCTCTGAACACCCCGCTGCTGGAAAACAACAAAGCGTTCGCGCAGCACACCGATAAAGTGGTTGGCGCTTACTTCCCTGAGTGGGGCGTGTACGACCGTAACTTCTCGGCAGACAAAATTCCTGTCGCGAACATTAACCACCTGCTGTACGGCTTCATTCCAATCTGTGGCGGCGACGGCATTAACGACAGCGCCAAATCCTCCGGCGCGCTGGAGTCTCTGAAACGCGCCTGTCAGGGCCGCCAGGACTACACCGTGGCGATCCACGACCCGTGGGCTGCGCTGCAAAAACCTCAGCAGGGCGTAAGCAACTGGGACGACCCGTACAAAGGCAACTACGGCCAGCTGATGGCGATGAAAAAAGCCCATCCTGATCTGAAAATCCTGCCATCCGTAGGCGGCTGGACTCTGTCTGACCCGTTCTATCAGATGGATAACAAAGTGCTGCGCGACCGCTTCGTTGCGTCCGTTAAAGACTTCCTGACCACCTGGAAAGTGTTCGACGGTGTGGATATCGACTGGGAATTCCCGGGCGGCGGCGGTGAGAACGCCAAGCTGGGTAACCCGCAGACCGACAAAGCGACTTACACCGCGCTGATGCATGACCTGCGTCAGATGCTGAACGAGCTGTCTGCGGAAACTGGCCGTACCTACGAGCTGACCACGGCAATCGGTGCAGGTAAAGATAAGATCGAAGACGTGGACTACAACACCGCGCAGCAGTACATCGACCATATCTTCCTGATGAGCTACGACTTCTACGGTGCGTGGAGTAATACCGATTTGGGTCACCAGACCGCGCTGTACGGTGCGTCCTGGAAACCAGATACCAACTACACCACCGATAACGCAGTGAAAGAGATGCTGGCGCAGGGCGTTCAGCCTGGCAAGATCGTCGTCGGTGCGGGCATGTATGGCCGCGGCTGGACCGGCGTTCACGGTTACACGGGTGACAATCCATTCACCGGTACCGCGACGGGTCCAATCAAAGGGACATGGGAAAACGGTATTGTTGACTACCGTCAGATTGTAAACCAGATGCTGGGCAAACCAGGCTGGGAATACAAATACGACGAAGCAGCAGAAGCGCCGTACGTGTTCAACAAATCCACCGGTGAGCTGGTGACATACGATAACGCCCGTTCCGTCAATGCGAAAGGCAAATACGTGCTGAGCAAAAACCTGGGTGGTTTGTTCGCATGGTCTATCGAATCTGATAACGGCGATATCCTGAATGCCATGAACGAAAGCCTGCTGGGCGGCAGCTCTACGCCTGTTGAGCCGGTTGTAACCAACCATGCGCCGGTCGCTTCTGCAACCGACATGACGGTAACGGGCCCGGCGACTGTCACGCTCGACGGCTCAGCCTCCAGCGACCAGGACGGCGATGCGCTGACCTATAAATGGACGCAGGTTTCCGGCGCCACCGTGACCCTGGCGAACAGCACCAAAGCGAAAGCCAGCTTCAGCGTACCGGCCGTGACCAGCGATCAGAACCTGGTGTTCCGCCTGACCGTGACCGACGCTAAAGGGTTGAGCAACGCTATCGACGTACAGGTAGTGAACAAAGCGCCTAAGGCCAACCAGGCTCCGGTGATCAATGCCATGGAATCCGTTACCGTTGAATCCGGTGAAGCGATTTCTCTGCATGCACAAGCCTCCGATCCTGATGGCGATGCGCTGACCTACAGCTGGAGCGTACCGGCTGATATGAACGCAACGGGTACCGATACTGCTAACGTTCGCATCACTGCGCCAGAGGTGAACAATACCTCTTCTTACACGCTGAGCGTTGTTGTGACGGATGGTAAAACCAGCGTGCAGTCTAACGTGCAGGTGACTGTGAATCCAAAACCGGCTGACGTAACGCCACCGGCTGATGAGGTGACCCCTCCGGCTGACGATGTGACCCCACCAGCTGACGATGTGACCCCTCCGGCTGATGATGTGACTCCGCCATCTGACGAAGGTTCTGCAACCGGTAGCTGCGACGCGCCTGTCGATGCTAACGCCAGCAAATATGCTGCCTGGGATGCCAGCAAAATCTACAACAATGGCGATACCGTAAGCTTCGACCATCTGGTGTGGAAAGCGAAGTACTGGACTCAGGGCAACCAGCCTGGCTTCGGTGTGGATGCATGGGAACTGGTGAGCAACGTGAAGATGAACTGGCGTTCTGACCTGGTCTATAACGGCGGTGATACCACCACTTACCAGGGCAGCGTTTACCGTGCCAAATGGTGGACCCGTGGTGATAACCCGGCTAACAGCGATGTATGGGTAAAAGAAGGCGCAGCAACAGACTGCAAATAATCTAGCCCAATAAATGCTCCCCCCTTATTGGGGGGAGCAATTCAAACTTCATTTTACAGGATGTTGGCCAGGAGAAATAACCGAAAATGTCAGCAGGTAAAAATGAAAAAGTTCATCTTGTTATTATTGATAATAAGCCACGGCGCACTGGCAAACTGTTGGAATAACGCCGCGCACTATTATCATGTCGATCCTTATTTGCTGTACGCCATCGCTAACGTTGAATCGGGGATGAACCCGTATGCGGTAGGGCAAAATCATGATGGCACACGCGATGTCGGATTAATGCAAATAAACAGCTCACACTTTACGGAGCTTGAGAGAAAAGGCATTGATGAGTATCGGTTGATGGCCGAACCCTGTACCTCAATTATGGTGGGAGCGTCGATTCTCTCAAACATGATTAAGGTCTACGGTTATAACTGGGAAGCAGTAGGGGCTTATAACGCCGGATTAAAAAGAGAGAACTATCCGCAGCGTATGATGTATGCCCACAAAGTCTGGAAAAAATATCAGGAATTGAAATTAGCAGCGCGTTATTAACGTTTTTTATTTTTGAAGAATTCCTTTTGGTGTTCTTCGAAAAGTGAAAACAGCTGTCTGTGGTTTATTTATTAATGGATTAATACATAAACCGGGATTCTTTTTTTAATCTTACTGAAACAGGAATATTGAAATGAACAAAAGGACGTTACTGAGTGTACTTGTTGCTGGTGCTTGCGTTGCACCTTTTATGGCGCAGGCTGCCTCTTTGCAGGCGACCACCGGCGAGCCGTACACCATGAAAGCCAGCGATCTGGCGAAGAAAGAGCAGGAGCTCACTAACTTCCCGCTGATGACCTCCGTTAAAGAGACGATTCAGACCCTTGATAACGCGCAGGTCGAAATGATTGAGCCAGGTCGTGCGGCGAACCCGGACAACGTTAAGCGCGTGGAAGGGATCGTGAAGGCCAGCGACTGGGATTATCTCTTCCCGCTGCGCGCTCAGGCCTATACCTACAGCAACTTCCTGAAAGCCGTAGGTAAATTCCCGGCGCTGTGTAAGACCTATAACGACGGTCGCGACAGCGATGCGATCTGCCGCAAAGAGCTGGCCACCATGTTTGCCCACTTTGCCCAGGAAACCGGCGGACACGAAAGCTGGCGTCCGGAAGCCGAGTGGCGTCAGGCGCTGGTCCACGTGCGTGAAATGGGCTGGAGCGAAGGCCAAAAGGGCGGCTATAACGGCGAATGTGACCCGAAAGTATGGCAGGGCCAGACCTGGCCGTGCGGTAAGGATAAAGACGGCGACTTCCTGAGCTACTTCGGTCGCGGCGCGAAGCAGCTGTCCTACAACTACAACTACGGTCCGTTCTCCGAAGCAATGTACGGCGACGTGCGTACCCTGCTGGATAAACCTGAGCTGGTGGCGGATACCTGGCTGAACCTGGCGAGCGCGATCTTCTTCTTCGCCTACCCGCAGCCGCCAAAACCAAGCATGCTGCAGGTTATCGACGGCACGTGGCAGCCGAACGATCATGATAAAGCCAACGGTCTGGTCCCTGGCTTCGGCGTGACCACCCAGATCATCAACGGCGGCGTAGAGTGCGGCGGCCCGACTGAAATCGCTCAGTCTCAGAACCGTATCAAGTACTACAAAGAGTTCGCGAACTACCTGAAAGTGCCTGTTCCGGCCAATGAAGTGCTGGGCTGTGCCAACATGAAGCAGTTCGACGAATACGGTGCCGGTGCCCTGAAGATTTACTGGGAACAGGACTGGGGATGGAGCCCGGATACGCCAAACGGTTCAACCTATGCGTGCCAGCTGGTGGGCTACCAGACGCCGTTCAGCGCGTTCAAAGAGGGCGACTACACCAAGTGCGTGCAGAAGTTCTATAACGTGAATATCGTGAATGACGACGGTTCTGCGGTGAAGCCGGACGAAACCCCGGTCACACCAACGCCTACGCCATCTGAAGACGTCACGCCGACCCCAGCGCCAACGCCGGATGAAACCCCTGCTGAACCTGTTGCGGTGAACCACGCGCCGGTTGCGCAGATTGCGGGTCCAATCGGTGCAGTTGAAGCGGGCGCACAGGTGTCTCTGAGCGCGGAAGGCTCTACCGACGCGGACGGCAACAAGCTGACCTACACCTGGCATTCTCAGGATGGCCAGACTGTGACCGGCGAAGATAAAGCGGTGGTGACCTTCAAGGCGCCTGAGTCCGCAACGGCGCAGCAGATTGAAATCAGCCTGACCGTCAGCGATGGCGAGCTGAGCAATACCACCACTTACCTGCTGAACGTTAAAGCGAAAGCGGCAACGCCATCAGGTGACGAAGGTGCTTACCCGGCGTGGAGCGCGAACAGCAAGTACAACGCAGGTGATATCGTGAACAACCACGGTAAACTGTTCCAGTGCAAACCGTTCCCGTACAGCGGCTGGTGTAACAACGCCCCAGCATACTATGAACCAGGCGCAGGTCTGGCATGGGCTGATGCCTGGACGGCTCTGTAAAAGCAAACGGCAACCGAAAGGTTGCCGTTTTAGTATTTGCACTTTCCCCTCACCCCGGAGGGGCGAGGAGATGTAGGCCCGGTAAGGCGAAGCCGCCACCGGGCAAAAAGGCTAGCGGTGCAACTTCCCGTGATCCCGTAACCACGCCGCCGTGCGCACAATGCCTTCATCCAGCGTCACAATCGGCTTATACCCCAGCTCAGTCTCCGCGCGCGTGATATCCAGCGTAAAATCAAAGTTAAGCTTCGATACGCCGTAGTGCGTCAGCGCGGGCTCTTTGGCGGATTTACTGCCAAAACGCTCCATGCTGCGGGCGATCATGTCCAGCATCGGGTAGGGCACGGAACGGATACGGCAGTCGATCTGCAGTTCATCAATCAGCCGCTGCACAATGCTGCGCAATGTGCACGGTTCACCGTTGGTGATGTTATAGGCGCGACCGGAGATAAGCTTGTCGCAGTCCGGCTGGCTTGCCAGCCACATGGCGTGGACGGCATTTTCGTAATAGGTCATGTCCACCAGCGCATCGCCGCCGCGCGGCAGCAGCACGCTGCCGTAGTGGTGCATCATCTGCGCCAGACGCGGAATAAACACTTTGTCGTGCGGTCCGAAGAGGCTCTGCGGGCGCAAGACGGTAAAACGGGTATGCGGGTTTGACTGCGCCAGCAGGTCGATCACCTCTTCGCTGGCCGCCTTGCTGCGGGCAAACTCGCAGGCAAAGCGAGCAGGGCGGAAGTCTTCCTGCACGTCGCGATGGTGGTGATAATCGAAATAGAGCGACGGGGAGGAGATATGGATAAAGTTACGCACGCCCCAGGCGACGGCCCATTCGCCCAGACGACGCGTGGCGCGCACGTTGGCGAGATCGAAGGCTTCCTGGGTTCCCCACGGGGAGGTAAAACTGGAGCAGTGCCACAGCGTGTCGATACCGGCGAGCATCACCTTCGCCTGCGAGGAGACCAGCTCCGTCAGGTCGGCATGGACGAACTCCGCGCCCATTTTTTGCAGCAGTTTCCCCATCGCTTCGTTGCGACCGGTGGCCCTGACGCTGATGCCCTTGTTGCGCAGAAATTCGACCGCATTTCGGCCTAAGCCGCTGGTCGCCCCGGTAACCAGTACCTTCATATCAATCCACTGTGTTGAAAAGAATTTCGTGCGCATTCTTTCGTGAATTACGATGTGTTGCAATGGGAAAGGTGAAAGAAAGAGGGTTTTATTAACTTATTTTCGTCTTTTGTTCTGCCAGTTGCGCAATGCGTTTTGCCATACCCCGGAAGATAAACAGATGGGCGGGGATCATAAACAGCCAGTAGAACAGACCCGGCATCCCGTGTGGGTGCCACCAGGCGCGAACGTCCAGTTCCCGATGGTCGCCTTTGTCCTTGAGCGTAAAGCAGAGCCGCCCCAGCCCCGGCGCCTTCATGCCGAACAGTAGCGCCAGCTGTTTTTCCGGCTCGACGACGATCACCTTCCAGCTGTCGACCGCATCGCCTGGCTTAAGATACGGATGCGCCGGGCGGCCTTTCGCCAGCCGGTGACCGACCAGCAGATCCATCGCACCGCGCGTCTGCCAGAGGATATTGCCGAAGAAATAGCGCTCTTTGCCGCCGATCTGGTTCACCACCTCCCACAGCGCGTGAAGGCTGGCAGAGGTTTTTACCGTGCAGCCCGCCTGCTTCGGGTAATACCCGTACTCGGGGCGCCAGCGGGCAAAGGCCTGCGCGTCGTAGCCCCAGTCGCTGGAGTTCACCAGCTTCTCTTCTTCTTTCAGCGTATGGCGCACCGCGTCGTCAAAGCGGATCAACGCCTGGGGGATCAATGCGCGCAGCGCGCGATCGTCCGCCAGCAGATCGTGCTTTAGCCCCTGGATCAGTGCTTTGGCAGTCGTCGGGGGAACCGAGGTGATCACATTCAAAAACCACACTGAAATCCAGCGGGTCGGGAAGGGGATGGGGATCAGCCAGCGGCGGCGTCCGCTGACGCGCATGAAATGTTCGAACTGCTCCTGATAGCTCAGCACTTCCGGGCCTGCCGCCTCCAGCACGCGGTGTTGCTCTGCCGGGTGATCCAGCAGGGCCACCAGATAGTGGAGCAAATTCTCCAGCGCAATCGGCGTGGTGCGCGAGCGCACCCAGCGCGGCGGGGTCAGCACCGGCAGGTTGTAGACCATATCGCGCATTACTTCGAAGGCGGCGGAACCCGCGCCGACGATGATCCCGGCGCGCAGTTCGGTGACGGGAATATTCGCCCCGCGCAGCGTGTCTGCCGTCAGTTGGCGGGCGCGCAGATGGTCGGACTGCTCGTGTTCGGGTGCCTGGAGCGAGCTTAAAAAAATCACCTGCTTAACCGGGGTTTGCAGCAGGGCATCGCGGACGTTCATCGCCACCTGACGCTCGTGGGCGATAAAATCCCCGCCTTCGCCCATGCTGTGGACCAGGTAGTAAAGCGTGTCGACCCCTTCCAGCAGCGCGGGGAGTTCCTTCGGCCAGTTGAGATCGACGTTGTGACAGGTCACGCCAGGCAAACCAAGCTTTTGCAGGCGCTCGGTATTGCGTGCCGCTGCCCGCACCTGATGCCCCTGCTGGCTTAATGCAGTAGTGAGGTGCTGACCGATATATCCGCTGGCGCCAAGCACCAGAATACGTTGCGGCACGTGATACTCCTTAACCCTGTAAAAACGCCTGCCAGTGTTTTACCACGTCCGCCAGCTGTTCGCGGCTTACGTCGAGATGCATCACCAGGCGCACGACCGGGGAGGCGTTGATCAGCACGCCACGCGCTTTCATAAATTCACCCAGCGCAGCGGCGTGCTCGTCGCCCACGCGCACAAAAAGCATGTTGGTGTCGTGACGCATCACGTCCGCGCCGATCTCGCGCAGCTGCGTTGCCATCCACGCGGCGTTGTCATGATCGTCCTTGAGGCGCGCCAGGTTATTTTTTAATGCGTACAGTCCGGCAGCCGCCAGAATGCCCGCCTGACGCATGCCGCCGCCGGTCATTTTACGCCAGCGGTTGGCGCGCTTGATGTAGTCTGCGCTGCCGACCAGCAGCGAACCCACCGGCGTACCCAGCCCTTTTGAGAGGCAAATGGTGAACGAGTCGCAATATTGCGTTATCTCTTTTAGCTCGCAGCCGTACTCCACCACGGCGTTAAAGATGCGTGCGCCGTCGACGTGCAGGCCGAGGTTGCGCTCGCGAGTGAATTCCCACGCTGCTTTCAGGTATTCGCGCGGCAGCACTTTACCGTTGTGGGTGTTTTCGAGGCTGAGCAGCCTGGTGCGGGCGAAGTGAATATCGTCAGCTTTGATTTTTGCCGCGACTTTATCCAGCGGCAGGGTGCCGTCCGGCGCGGCGTCAATCGGCTGCGGCTGGATGCTGCCAAGCACCGCCGCGCCGCCAGCTTCGTACAGGTAGTTATGCGCACCCTGGCCGACGATATACTCTTCACCGCGCTCGCAGTGGCTGAGCAGCGCCACCAGGTTAGCCTGCGTGCCGGTCGGCAGGAACAGCGCGGCCTCCTTGCCGCTCAGCTCTGCCGCATAGCGCTGCAGTTCGTTGACCGTCGGGTCATCGCCGTAGACGTCGTCCCCGACCGGGGCGGCCATCATCTCTTCGAGCATGGCGCGGCTCGGGCGGGTAACGGTATCACTACGCAAATCAATCATTTCACATCCCTTTATTTTAAGAGGTCATGCGAAACGTTTTACCTGAGCCAGTTGGTTTTTGCCAGTTCGATCACTTCGTCACCGCGCCCGCTGATGATGGCGCGCAGCATGTAGAGGCTAAAACCTTTGGCCTGTTCCAGCTTGATCTGCGGCGGGATCGCCAGCTCTTCTTTGGCGACGACGACGTCAACCAGTACCGGACCGTCGATGGAGAAGGCGCGCTGCAGGGCTTCATCCACCTCTGAGGCTTTCTCCACGCGGATGCCGGTGATGCCGCACGCTTCGGCGATGCGGGCAAAGTTGGTGTCGTGCAGCTCGGTGCCATCCGTGAGATAGCCTCCTGCCTTCATCTCCATCGCCACGAAGCCCAGCACGCTGTTGTTAAAGACCACGATTTTCAGCGGAAGCTTCATCTGCACCACCGACAGGAAATCCCCCATCAGCATGCTGAACCCGCCGTCGCCGCACATCGCCACAACCTGACGCTCCGGTGCCGTCGCTTTTGCCCCCAGCGCCTGCGGCATGGCGTTGGCCATCGAGCCGTGGTTGAACGAGCCGAGCAGGCGACGTTTGCCGTTCATCTTCAGGTAGCGCGCCGCCCAGACGGTTGGCGTGCCGACGTCGCAGGTAAAAATAGCGTCGTCGTCCGCAAAATGGCTGATCTGCTGCGCCAGATACTGCGGATGAATGGCTTTGTCGCTCGGTTTGGCGAGATCGTCCAGCCCCTTGCGCGCGTCGCGGTAGTCGCCCAACGCCTTATCAAGGAATTTGCGGTCGGTTTTCTCTTCCAGCAGCGGCAGCAGGGCGGCAAGGGTGGATTTAATATCGCCCACCAGCGCCATATCGACCTTGCTGTGCGCGCCGATGCTGGCCGGGTTGATATCAATCTGAATGATTTTGGCATCCGTCGGATAGAACGCGCGGTACGGGAACTGGGTGCCGAGCAGGATCAGCGTGTCGGCGTTCATCATGGTGTGGAAGCCGGAAGAAAAACCGATCAGCCCGGTCATGCCCACATCGTACGGGTTATCGTATTCGACGTGCTCTTTGCCGCGCAGGGCGTGGACGATGGGCGCTTTGAGCTTACCGGCAAATTCCAGCAGCTCTTTATGCGCGCCCGCACAGCCGCTGCCGCACATCAGGGCGATGTTGCTGGAGTAGCGCAGCAGCTGCGCCAGCTTTTTCAGCTCCTCTTCGGCTGGCGTTACCACCGGCTGCGGAGCGTGATACCAGTGGGTGCTGGCCCCTTCAGGCGCAGCCTTGAGCGCCACATCTCCCGGGATAACGACCACGGAAACGCCACGGTTTAGTACGGCTTTGCGCATGGCGATCGCCAGCACCTGCGGGATCTGCTCCGGGGATGAAACCAGCTCACAGTAGTGGCTGCATTCACGGAACAGCTCCTGCGGATGCGTCTCCTGAAAATAGCCGCTGCCGATTTCGGAAGAGGGGATATGGGCGGCAATCGCCAGCACCGGCACGTGGTTACGATGGCAGTCGAACAGGCCGTTGATCAGATGCAGGTTGCCAGGCCCGCACGAGCCTGCACACACGGCCAGTTCTCCTGTGAGCTGCGCTTCGGCACCGGCAGCGAAGGCAGCGACCTCCTCATGACGGGTCGGCATCCATTCGATGGTTTTCATCTTGTTCAGGCTGTCGCTAAGCCCGTTCAGGGAATCGCCGGTCACGCCCCAGATACGTTTTACGCCAGCCTGTTCAAGCGTTTTCGCTATATATGCAGCCACGGTTTGTTTCATGGTTGTCCGTCTCCTTTTTGTGATATCGCTTACAAGCTTAGAAGAAAGTCACTGTATTGCCCGTCAAATCCCCCCATTTAAAAGGTGCTTTTCACGCGCCACGCTTCGGCATAATCTGGTGATGCCTCAGTGAAAACAGGAATCATTTCAAATGGTTAAATCATTGTTAATTACTGTTAATGAAAAGCTATCGTGCGACGATCTTGGCAAACTCTTGTTACGACTTGCCGTCGGTGGGCTGATGCTTTTTCACGGTTTGCATAAGCTGTTTGGCGGCGTGGGTTTTATCAGCGGCATGCTGGTAGAGAAAGGGCTGCCGGGATTTATTGCCTACGGCGTGTTGATTGGCGAAGTGGTGGCACCGATCCTGATTATTGTCGGGCTCTTTACGCGCCCGGCCGCGCTGGTGCTGGCGTTTACGATGATCGTGGCATGGCTGATGGTGGGAGTGGGTGAAACGTTCGCGCTCGATAAGGTTGGGGCATGGGCGATTGAAAGTCTGGTGTACTTCTTTGTTGGCTCGCTGGCGGTGGCGTGTTTAGGGGCAGGGCGGTTTGCGTTAGGGAAAGCGCCTGCGTGGCAATAAAGCTGGGTACTGAAAATATAAGGGTCTCTGGCCTCTTTTTATTGGTGGTTTTTAACTCTTTGATTTTATTAAGCGGAATTATTTGTGATGAAAAAGGGTTTAAGGGGTATTTTTTAGGGGAATTCTTTATCTGACAAGGTGATAGGTGTAGATTGTTCCAGTTCACTGCCGTACAGGCAGCATGCACAACGTAGGCCGGGTAAACGCAGTGCCACCCGGCAAAAAAGCCCGGTGGCGCTGACGCTTACCGGGCCTACGATCGAACGTTTATTGCTTATGCGAGGACCAAATCCCCCTGCGGGTGGCACGAGCACGCCAGCACGTAACCCTCGGCAATTTCCGCGTCGGACAGCATCATGGTGCTGGTGACGGTATATTCCCCGGAAACCACTTTCGTTTTACAGCAGCCGCACACGCCCGCACGGCAGGCCGCGACTACCGGCACCTTGTTGCTTTCCAGCGCTTCCAGCAGCGTGGTGCCCACGCTGCCAAAGAAGGTCTGTGCGGGCTGCAGTTTGGTGAACTGAATCCCGCTGGTTGCCGCTTCCGCCACCGGCGTGAAGAACCGCTCTTTGAAGAAGCGGGTCACGCCAAGCGCTCTAACTTCTTTCTCCACGATATCCATGTACGGCGCCGGGCCGCAAGTCATCACGGTACGGTTCGCAATGTCCGGCACGCTTTGCAGCAACTCGCGGCTCAGGCGACCGGGCACAAAACCGTGGGTCGCGTTGTGTTCCGCCACCAGCGTCACCGGATAGTCACGCCACTCACCGGCAAAAATCACATCTTCCGGAGAGCGCACGCTGAAGATTGTCTGCACGTCGGCCTGCGGGCGGTTCTTCGCCAGCCAGCGGCGCATCGACATGATCGGCGTTACGCCGCAGCCCGCCGCCAGCAGCAGGAATTTATCGTCTGCCTTGTCGTCACAGGTGAAATCCCCCTGCGCGTCAGACAGCCAGATGTAATCCCCGCGCTTCACGTCACGGGTCAGCCACTGGGAGCCTGCACCGTCATCAATGCGGCGGATAGTGAGCGTAATGTACTCGCTCACGCCCGGCGTGGAGGAGATCGTATAGGCGCGAAGCGTGTCCGCCGAGTTGCGAACGCTGACCAGCGCATACTGGCCCGCACGGTACGGATAGTAGTCGTGGCAGAGCAGCGACAGCGTCCACACATCCGGCGTCTCCTGATGGATGTGATGAACCTGCATCCGCCACGGACATTGTGAGGTTGGCATGGTCATGAATCGCTCCTTACGCGCTCAGCAGTTGCTTCATATCATCTTCAACGTTGGTCACGGAACGCAGACCGAATTTCTCGTTCAGCACCGCCAGCAGGTCCGGCGTCAGGAAGCCTGGCGCCGTCGGGCCGGTTACGATGTTGGTTACGCCCAAAGAGAGCAGGGTCAGCAGGATGACAATCGCTTTCTGCTCAAACCAGGAGAGCACCAGCGACAGCGGGAGGTCGTTCACGCCGCAACCGAGTTTTTCCGCCAGCGTGACCGCCAGAATGATGGCCGAGTAAGCATCGTTGCACTGGCCTGCATCAATCAGGCGCGGCAGGCCTTCGATGTTGCCGAAGTCCAGCTTGTTGAAACGGTATTTACCGCACGCCAGGGTCAGGATCAGGCAATCATCCGGCACGCTGGTGGCGAAATCGGTGAAGTAGTTACGCTCGCCGCGCGCGCCGTCGCATCCCCCAACGAGGAAGATGTGGCGCAGCTTTTCACGGCTGACGAGGTCAATCAGAGAATCTGCCGCACCCAGCAGCGTTTCACGACCGAAGCCAACGGTGATCAGATGTTCGATTTCGCTGTACGGGAAGCCCGCCATCTGCTGCGCCTGCTCGATAACCGGACCGAAATCGTCGCCTTCAAGGTGGCTCACGCCCGGCCAGCCGACGATGCTGCGGGTCCAGATGCGGTCGTCATACGCGCCCACGGTAGGGTCGATGATGCAGTTGGAGGTCATCACGATAGGGCCAGGGAAGCGGGCGAACTCTACCTGCTGATTCTGCCAGCCGCTGCCGTAGTTACCCACCAGATGCTTGAACTTGCGCAGTTCCGGGTAGCCGTGGGCGGGCAGCATTTCGCCGTGGGTATAGACGTTAACGCCGGTGCCTTCGGTCTGCTTCAGCAGGTTGTAGAGATCTTTCAGGTCGTGGCCGGAAATCAGGATGCATTTGCCTTCGGTCGCTTTGACGTTGACCTGCGTCGGGGTTGGATGACCGTAAGTGCTGGTTTCACCGGCATCAAGAATGCTCATGACCCTGAAGTTCATCTGGCCGATTTCCATTGCGCACTCGAGCAGGGCGTTCATGTCGGAAGGCCAGGTGCCGAGCCACGCCATAATTTTGTGGTACTGGGCGTAAATGTCGTTATCTGACTTCCCGAGAACGTGCGCGTGTTCCATATAGGCCGCTGCACCTTTCAGGCCGTACAGGCACAGCAGACGCAGGCCGAGGATGTTCTCGCCAATCGCCGCTTTGTCCTTATTAGGGGTAAATTCTGCGGCCTGGCGCTGTAGCTCGCCCAGGTCGTCGCTCACCAGCTGAAGCTCCGCCATTGGGTTGTCCACGCGGGCACTGGTATCGGCATTCAGGCACTGCGCTTTCAAAGCTTCGCGCAGGGCAATCGCTTCGCGGGCATAGCCGACGATGCGAGGAGAATCGAAGTTGACGTTAGTCAGCGTGGAGAAAAACGCGCGCGGCGCGAAGCTGTCGACGTAATGGTCGACGATGCCGTATTCACGGGCTTTGAAGGCCCAGGCGGAAAGACCATGCAGGGCGGCTATCAGCAGATCCTGAAGGTCTGATGTTTCTGCGGTTTTACCGCACATACCCTGCGCGTAAGAGCAGCCGTTGCCTGCCGGGGTACGGATGGTTTGTTCACATTGCACACAAAACATAATCACACCTGTAAAAGTTATATTTAATATACATGTTTAAGGGTATGCCTGTGCCAGAACGGTGAAAAGAGCTTTCTGCGACAAAATAGAGGGAGATTGATTTAGCGCAATTTTGGCGGCAGGAGCCCTACCGCCACAGAGGTATCAGGCAGAGAAAAACGCCATCAGGACGGGAACCAGCAGGCTCAAAATAAAGCCGTGAACGATGGCTGCGGGCACCATCTCCAGCCCGCCCGAACGCTGGAGGACCGGCAGGGTAAAGTCCATCGACGTGGCGCCGCACAGGCCCAGTGCCGTCGAGCGGCTGCGGCGAACCAGACCCGGGATCAGCATGATGGCAATCAGCTCTCGCGCCAGATCGTTAAAGAAGGCGGCGCTGCCGATCACCGGGCCGAAGGATTCGGTCAGCAGAATACCGGAGAGGGAGTACCAGCCAAACCCGGAGGCCATCGCCAGGCCGGTTTTTAGCGGCAGATCGAGAATAAAGGCATTAATCACGCCCGCGACCATGGAGCTGACGACAACCATAACGGCAACGATCATTCCCCGACGGTTCAGGACAATCTGTTTCAGCGTCATGCCGTTATTTCGCAGCTGAATACCAATAAGGAACAGCAGGAAGATCAGGGTATATTCGCTGGCGTCCGTCGCGTGCTGCAAAAAAGTCCATCCGGTAAGGCCCAGAAGAAATCCAAGCACCACGACGCCGCAGAGCTTTAATGATTCCAGCGCCATTGCAATTCGGGAGGGAAGCTTTTCCTGGTGGTGATTATTTTTCCACGGAATAGTGCGTTCCAGCCACAGCAGGGCGGCAATATTGCACAGCAAAATAACCACCACGGTGACCGCAGAATAATGCAGGATGGAAAGTAAATTTGTCGCCAGATTATCCAGGAAGGCCAGGCTGATCCCCATAAAGAACAGAATGACGTAAACAATCCAGCTGAGAAAACGGTTAATAAGCTTTAAGGCCGATTCATGACGCAGCGGAATAAGATAGCCCACAATCAGGGGCAGCAGAATAATGAGGAGTCCTGAAAACATGAACAGCCGGTCCTTTTGAGTTTCTGTTAAGCGCCAGAGACACTACCCAATAAAGGCTGCTCAGTAAAGCGGCAAAAGAAAGCCGGGCGGTGGCTACGCCTTACCCGGCTTGTGTCTATGTGGGGGTGCGGCCTGTTGCCCTCACCCCGGCCCTCTCCCACGGGGAGAGGGAGGGAAAGATTAATCGCGTTTTTCCAGCAGAGTGCGGTACAGCACGCCGCCCAGAATACCGCCGACGATCGGCATCACCCAGAACAGCCACAGCTGTTCAAGCGCCCAGCCGCCCTGGAAAATGGCGACGGCGGTGCTGCGCGCCGGGTTAACGGAGGTGTTGGTAACCGGAATGGAGATCAGGTGGATCAGCGTCAGCGCCAGACCAATGGCGATGGGCGCGAAGCCTGCAGGCGCGTGTTTGTCGGTTGCACCGTGGATCACCAGCAGGAAGCCTGCGGTCAGTACAATTTCAATTACAATGGCAGAAAGCATGGAATAACCGCCCGGAGAGTGTTCGCCGAAGCCGTTAGAGGCGAAGCCGCTGGCCGCCGCGTCAAAGCCTGCTTTACCGCTGGCAATGACGTACAGCACGCCCGCCGCAATAATACCGCCAACCACCTGCGCCACGATGTAGCCAATAACCTCTTTCGCCGGGAAACGCCCGCCCGCCCATAAGCCTAATGTCACCGCCGGGTTAAAATGACCGCCGGAAATATGCCCCACGGCGAAAGCCATGGTTAATACGGTTAAGCCAAATGCCAGCGCGACGCCGACAAAACCAATACCTAATTCCGGGAATGCTGCTGCCAGAACGGCGCTACCGCAGCCACCAAATACCAGCCAGAATGTACCAAAGCATTCTGCTGCCAATTTTCTAAACATAACCACCTCAAAATAATTTTCCACGCGTTTTCCCGCGCGCGGGATATATCGCCATAAAGGGATGACGACTCAAAGAGCCCGTATTTTAAAAACCAACAACATCCCTTCGCCACTTAAATAAATTCGGTTAATTTGATTTAAGGCAATGTGATGTCAATCCTTGTTCAACTCAGCGGTAAATAGAGCATAGTTCAAATCCCGCAAGGGTGAATGTTCTGCTGTCGTGCCAGGGTTCCTGCCGCTATACTGCTGATAACTTAAAGGAAAAAGTGATCATTTCGCGGGGGATCTATGCTTCTCGAACGTGTGGAAATTGTCGGGTTTCGCGGTATTAACCGCCTGTCGCTGCAGCTGGAGCAGAACAACGTCCTGATCGGCGAGAACGCGTGGGGTAAGTCCAGCCTGCTTGATGCGCTGACGCTGCTGCTTTCACCCGAAGACAAGCTGTATCACTTCGTCCACGATGATTTCTGGTTCCCGCCCGGCGATATCGCGGGCCGCGAGAAGCACCTGCATATCATCCTGACGTTCCGTGAATCCGAACCCGGCCGTCACCGCGTGCGTCGCTTCCGCCCGCTGTCGCCCTGCTGGGTGCCCTGCGACGACGGTTTCCACCGGATTTTCTATCGGCTGGAAGGTGAGATGGCGGAAAACGAGGGGGTACTGACCCTGCGTGAATTCCTCGATGAGAAAGCCAACCCGATTCCGCTGGAGAATATCGACGATCTGGCGCGTCACCTTATCCGCCTGACGCCGGTGTTACGCCTGCGCGATGCCCGCTTTATGCGCCGTATTCGTAACGGCACCGTACCGAATATGCCGGAGGTGGAAGTCACCGCCCGCGAGCTGGATTTCCTGGCGCGAGAGCTGGTGTCGCGTCCGCAAAACCTCACCGATGGTCAAATTCGTCAGGGGCTGTCGGCGATGGTGCAACTGCTGGAGCACTATTTTTCCGAGCAGGGCACCTCGGAGTCGCGCCATCGTTTGATGCGCCGCCGTTCTCATGATGAACAGCGCAGCTGGCGCTATCTCGACATCATCAACCGGATGATCGACCGGCCCGGCGGGCGTACCCATCGGGTGATTTTGCTGGGGCTGTTTTCAACGCTTCTGCAGGCGAAGGGCACCGTGCGTCTTGACCGGGATGCCCGCCCGCTGCTGCTGGTGGAAGATCCGGAAACGCGCCTGCACCCCATCATGCTCTCCGTGGCGTGGCACCTGCTGAATCTGCTGCCGCTCCAGCGGATTACCACCACCAACTCCGGTGAGCTGCTATCGCTGACGCCGGTGGAGCACATTTGCCGTCTGGTGCGCGAGTCCTCCCGCGTATCCGCGTACCGCCTCGGGCCCGGCGGGATGAACGCCGAAGACGGGCGGCGAATCGCGTTTCATATACGCTTTAATCGCGCCTCGTCGCTCTTCGCCCGCTGCTGGCTGCTGGTGGAGGGGGAAACGGAGACCTGGGTCATCAACGAACTGGCGCGCCAGTGCGGCCACCATTTTGATGCAGAAGGTATTAAGGTGATCGAATTTGCCCAGTCGGGATTAAAACCGCTGATAAAATTTGCCCGCCGAATGGGAATTGAATGGCATGTGCTGGTGGACGGCGACGAAGCGGGGAAAAAATATGCCTCAACCGTGCGCAGCCTGCTGAACAACGAGCGGGAAGAAGAACGGGACCATTTAACGATGCTGCCCGCGATGGACATGGAGCATTTTATGTACCGTCAGGGCTTTGACGATGTATTCCACCGCATTGCGATGGTGCCGGTCGACGTCCCGATGAACATGCGGCGCGTGATCGCCAAAGCTATTCACCGTTCGTCGAAACCGGACTTAGCCATTGAAGTGGCGACGGAAGCGGGAAGGCGGGGCGTAGAGGCGGTTCCGACCCTGCTGCGGAAAATGTTCTCCCGCGTGCTGTGGCTGGCACGCGGAAGGGCGGATTAACGTTCGGTCGCCTGTTTCACCTGCTGAATCAGGCTATCCAGCAGCGCGTAGCGGCGACGGTATTCGGCGCGTTTTTTGCTCGCGATCTCTTCCACGGGTTTACGCGGCATGGCAAGCGGCAGCATAAAGTGGCCGCTCTCCTGTTTTTCCCCACCGAGGGAACTCCAGAAGCCGTCGTAATCGGCCAGCAGTTTTCCCTCTTTTTTCTTGCGGTAGCGCCAGCTGCGATAAATATGGGTGGCATTACTGACGGCAACAATCTGCACGACCGGGAATGCGGCGCCGAACGTCATGGCGGCTTCAACCAGCAGGCGTTTCGGGAACAGACCGTGGCAGGCCTTCGTCGCTTTCTGGATCAGCTCATGGGGAACATGCGCTTTCGCGCCCTGCAAACCGCCGATGAACAGCGTCGATTTACCTTCAAACTGGCAGAGCGTAAAGGTTAGCTCCGCCAGCACCGTATTCTGAACGTCGCAGAAGGTGAGGGTGGCCTCTCCCTCTTTATCCAGGAACGCATCGGCACACAGGCGGACGGTAAATTGCTGTTCATCTTTCCCGGTTAAGGTCAGCAGCGTAGTCCCCTGCGTCGAAAGATAGCCCTTCAGGAGCGTGGCCGGGAGCTGGCGGCTCATGGCCTGATAGTGCCAGTTCAGGGATTCCAGCGCGTGCTGGCGATCCATCTTCACCGTCAGCCAGGGACGATGAAGCCGACACGGCAAACCGGGCTGCACCTGCAGCATCTGCATCAGACGCGGCTGCTTAGCGAGGTTTGTTAACAGGCGAGACGTGCTCACGGGCGTCGCCAGAGAACGCAGCATGAACTTACGGCGATAGGCGGGGTTCTGCCATGCAAGGCCGGGCGCGATCTTGCCAAACGCCAGGTTTTTGAAGAGTTGCCAGCCGGATGTCGGCTGCGTCAGGTTTGGAAGAGGTGTATCGACGATAGAAGACATGATAAATCCTGAGTCTTTTGGAATACCGCTATTTCAGCAGGGGAAATATCAACGTCTTGTAAACAAATTAGGGTGATTTCGGAGAACAGGGGTTTCGTTAAGGAGTCGTTTAGATAGAATCAACGTTTATTATTGCCAGAACATTTATTTGGAATATTTATGAACCTCAAGGGAAAACGCAGAACGCTGTTTCTGCTGCTGGCGCTGGTGATTGTAGCCGGTGGATTCTGGTTATGGCAGGTGCTTAACGCGCCTGTGCCGCAGTACCAGACGCTGATCGTTCGTCCGGGTGAACTGCAGCAAAATGTCCTTGCGACGGGCAAACTTGATGCGCTGCGCAAAGTTGACGTCGGCGCTCAGGTCAGCGGCCAGCTGAAAACGCTGTCGGTAGAGATTGGCGACAAGGTGAAAAAAGGCCAGCTGCTTGGCGTTATCGATCCCGAGCAGGCTGAGAACCAGATCCGCGAAGTGGAAGCGACGCTGATGGAGCTGCGCGCGCAGCGTGCGCAGGCGCAGGCAGAGCGTAACCTGGCACAGGTGACGCTGACCCGCCAGCAGGCGCTGGCGAAAACCCAGGCTATCTCGAAACAGGATTTAGACACCGCCGCGACTGAACTGGCGGTGAAACAGGCGCAGATTGGCACGATCGACGCGCAAATCAAGCGTAATCAGGCCTCGCTGGATACGGCGAAAACCAATCTTGATTACACAAAGATCGTCGCGCCGATGGCCGGGGAAGTGACGCAAATTACCACGCTGCAGGGCCAGACGGTGATTGCCGCCCAGCAGGCGCCAAACATTCTGACGCTGGCGGACATGAGCACCATGCTGGTGAAGGCCCAGGTCTCCGAGGCAGACGTGATCCATCTTAAGCCGGGGCAGAATGCCTGGTTTACCGTACTCGGCGATCCGCAGACCCGCTACGAAGGCGTGCTGAAAGACATTCTGCCGACGCCGGAAAAGGTTAACGACGCCATTTTCTACTATGCGCGTTTTGAAGTGCCAAACCCGAAGGGCGTGCTGCGCCTGGACATGACCGCGCAGGTGCACATCCAGCTGACCGGCGTGAAGAACGTGCTGACCGTTCCGCTCTCCGCGCTGGGTGAATCCGCCGGGGACAATCGCTACAAGGTGAAAGTGCTGCGCAACGGTGAAACGCGCGAGCGCGAGGTGGTGATTGGCGCGCGCAACGACACCGACGTGGTGGTGGAGAAAGGGCTGGAAGAGGGCGAGGAGGTTGTTGTCAGCGAAAGCCTGCCCGGAGCCGCTAAATGACCGCGCTGCTTGAGCTGAAGGACATTCGTCGCAGCTATCCGTCCGGCGACGGCCCGGTGGAGGTGCTGAAAGGCATCTCCCTGAGCGTGGAGGCGGGCGAGATGGTAGCGATTGTAGGCGCGTCGGGTTCCGGTAAATCGACGCTGATGAACATTCTCGGCTGTCTGGATAAACCCACCAGCGGTACGTACCGCGTGGCCGGGACGGACGTCTCGACGCTCGACGGCGACGCGCTGGCGAAGCTGCGCCGGGAACACTTTGGCTTTATCTTCCAGCGTTACCACTTGCTCTCTCACCTGAGCGCGGCGCAGAACGTGGAGGTTCCCGCGGTGTATGCGGGCGTTGAGCGGAAGAAACGCCTTGAGCGCGCGAAGGCGCTGTTAACGCGTTTGGGGCTGGCGGAGCGGGTGGAGTACCAGCCGTCGCAGCTGTCCGGCGGCCAGCAGCAGCGCGTGAGTATTGCCCGCGCCCTGATGAACGGCGGGCAGGTGATCCTCGCGGATGAACCGACCGGGGCGCTCGACAGCCACTCCGGCGAAGAGGTGATGGCGATCCTGCACCAGCTGCGCGATCAGGGCCACACGGTGATTATCGTTACCCACGATCCGCAGGTAGCGGCGCAGGCCGAACGCATTATAGAGATCCACGACGGCGAGCTGGTGAGCAACGCGCCGCCGCGTGAGTCCCGCGCGGCGGCACCGAAGGAAGCGCTGCCTGCGTCGACCGGCTGGGCGCAGTTCTCCAGCGGCTTTCGTGAAGCGCTGACCATGGCCTGGCTGGCGATGGCGGCCAACAAAATGCGCACCCTGCTGACCATGCTCGGCATCATTATCGGTATCGCCTCGGTGGTGTCGATTGTGGTGGTGGGCGACGCGGCCAAGCAGCTGGTGCTGGCGGATATCCGCGCCATTGGGACCAACACCATTGACGTTTATCCCGGCAAAGACTTCGGCGACGACGAGCCGCAGTATCAGCAGGCGCTCAAGTATGACGATCTGGCGGCGATTCAGAAGCAGCCGTGGGTGAACTCCGCTACGCCTGCGGTCTCGCAAAACCTGCGTCTGCGCTACGGCAACATCGACGTGGCGGCCAGCGCCAACGGCGTGAGCGGCGACTACTTCAACGTCTACGGCATGACCTTCAGCGAAGGCGCCACCTTCAACGCCGAGCAGCTGGCGGGGAGGGCGCAGGTGGTGGTGCTGGACGCCAACTCGCGCAGGCAGCTCTTCCCCAATAAAGCGAACGTGGTGGGCGAAGTGATCCTCGTCGGCAACATGCCTGCCACGGTCATTGGCGTGGCGGAAGAGAAGCAGTCGATGTTCGGCAGCAGCAAGATCCTGCGCGTCTGGCTGCCGTATACCACCATCTCCGGGCGGATTATGGGCCAGTCGTGGCTTAACTCCATCACCGTGCGCGTGAAGGAGGGCTACGACAGCGCGCTGGCGGAACAGCAGCTGGAACGGCTGTTAACGTTGCGCCACGGGAAGAAGGATTTCTTCACCTGGAATATGGACGGCCTCTTGAAAACGGCGGAAAAGACCACACGTACTCTTCAGCTGTTCCTGACGCTGGTGGCGGTGATCTCGCTGGTCGTTGGCGGTATCGGGGTGATGAATATCATGCTGGTGTCGGTAACTGAACGCACCCGGGAGATTGGCATCCGCATGGCGGTTGGGGCCAGGGCCAGCGACGTGCTTCAGCAGTTTTTAATTGAAGCGGTGCTGGTATGCCTGGTGGGCGGCGCGATGGGCATTGCGCTCTCGATGATGATTGCCTTTGCGCTCCAGCTCTTTTTACCCGGCTGGGAGATTGGCTTCTCGCCGATGGCGATACTCACCGCGTTTTTGTGTTCCACCTTTACCGGGATTTTGTTTGGCTGGCTGCCTGCGCGCAACGCGGCGCGGCTGGATCCGGTGGACGCGCTGGCTCGGGAATAACCCGAAAATAAAAATGCCAGCCGATCGGGCTGGCATTTTGACTGCGTGATGTACACAATAAAACAGAGAGCTATGCAACCGTTTCTGCTTCAACGGGTACGATTAGGCTTGCATGATTGCCTTTTGGTCCCTGGTGTACATCGAACCGGACGGACTGCCCGGCTTTGAGCGTCCTGTAACCATCCATCTGAATGGTGGAATAGTGAGCGAAGATATCTTCGCCGCCGCCTTCGGGGCAGATGAAGCCAAACCCCTTGGCGTTGTTGAACCACTTAACAGTACCCATTTCCATGCTTCGACATCCTTCGTAAATCTTATAAATTAAGATGGAATGAACCGGTGGTGGAGTGGGGGCTGTTCAAAACCTCGCCATCTCACGCTTGTACAATTTAGATAAACGAAAGACGTCGTCAAGCGTTTGGCGCTGGAGTTGGGACAATAATCAACCAAAGTTTGAAGCAGTTAACGCTATTGCAACAGTTTGTGACAGACATCGCGGATGACAGTAATAGATGATTGTTATCTAACATCTGAGGTAGATTCAAAGTGGTTATGCAAAATGGGTAAGACCAACGACTGGCTGGATTTTGACCAGCTGGCGGAAGATAAAGTGCGCGACGCGCTAAAACCGCCATCTATGTATAAAGTTATGTTAATGAACGATGATTACACGCCGATGGAATTTGTTATTGACGTGCTACAAAAGTTCTTTTCTTATGATGTAGAACGTGCAACGCAACTGATGCTTACCGTTCATTATCGTGGCAAAGCTATCTGCGGCATTTTTACCGCCGAAGTGGCGGAAACCAAAGTGGCGATGGTGAACGACTATGCGAGGGAGAACGAGCATCCGTTGCTGTGTACGCTGGAAAAGGCCTGATAAGGCATAAAATTGGGGGAGGTGCCTATGCTCAATCAAGAACTGGAACTCAGTTTAAACATGGCTTTCGCCAGAGCGCGTGAGCACCGACATGAGTTTATGACCGTCGAGCATTTACTGCTCGCACTGCTTAGCAACCCATCTGCCCGCGAAGCGCTGGAAGCCTGCTCCGTGGATCTGGTGGCGCTACGTCAGGAACTCGAAGCCTTCATCGAACAAACCACACCGGTGCTGCCAGCCAGTGAAGAGGAGCGCGACACGCAGCCGACGCTCAGCTTCCAGCGCGTGTTGCAGCGCGCGGTATTCCACGTCCAGTCTTCCGGACGTAGCGAAGTGACTGGCGCAAACGTCTTAGTCGCCATCTTCAGCGAGCAGGAGTCACAGGCTGCCTATCTGCTGCGCAAACACGAAGTCAGCCGCCTCGACGTGGTTAACTTTATTTCTCACGGAACGCGCAAAGACGAGCCTAACCAGGCATCGGATTCCAGCAATCAGGTCAATAACAATGAAGAGCAAGCAGGCGGGGAGGATCGTATGGAAAACTTCACCACCAACCTTAATCAGCTTGCTCGCGTTGGCGGCATCGACCCGCTGATTGGCCGCGATAAAGAGCTGGAGCGTGCGATTCAGGTGCTGTGCCGTCGCCGCAAGAACAATCCGCTGCTGGTGGGCGAGTCAGGCGTGGGTAAAACGGCGATTGCCGAAGGTCTTGCCTGGCGCATTGTGCAGGGCGACGTGCCGGAAGTGATTGCCGACTGCACCATCTACTCGCTGGATATTGGCTCGCTGCTGGCGGGCACTAAATACCGCGGTGATTTTGAAAAACGCTTCAAGGCGCTGTTGAAACAGCTGGAGCAGGACACCAACAGTATCCTGTTTATCGATGAGATCCACACCATCATCGGCGCAGGTGCGGCTTCCGGTGGCCAGGTGGATGCGGCAAACCTGATCAAACCGCTGCTTTCAAGCGGCAAGATCCGCGTGATGGGCTCCACGACGTACCAGGAGTTCAGCAACATTTTTGAGAAAGATCGCGCGCTGGCGCGTCGTTTCCAGAAAATCGACGTCACCGAGCCGTCGGTTGACGAAACGGTGCAGATCATCAACGGCCTGAAAACGAAGTACGAAGCGCACCACGACGTGCGTTACACGGCGAAAGCGGTGCGTGCGGCGGTGGAGCTGGCGGTGAAATACATCAACGACCGTCACCTGCCGGATAAGGCGATTGACGTGATTGATGAGGCCGGGGCGCGTGCGCGCCTGATGCCGGCCAGCAAGCGTAAGAAAACCGTTAACGTGGCGGATATCGAGTCCGTGGTCGCCCGCATCGCGCGTATTCCTGAGAAGAGCGTTTCTCAGAGCGATCGCGATACGCTGCGCACCCTCGGCAATCGCCTGAAAATGCTGGTCTTTGGTCAGGATAAAGCCATTGAGGCCTTAACCGAAGCGATCAAGATGGCCCGTGCCGGACTGGGGCATGACCACAAGCCCGTTGGTTCCTTCCTGTTTGCCGGCCCGACCGGCGTGGGGAAAACCGAGGTGACGGTTCAGCTCTCCAAAGCGTTGGGCATTGAGCTGCTGCGCTTTGATATGTCCGAGTATATGGAGCGTCACACCGTCAGCCGTTTGATTGGTGCACCTCCGGGCTACGTGGGCTTTGACCAGGGCGGCCTGCTCACTGACGCGGTGATCAAGCATCCGCATGCGGTCCTGCTGCTCGATGAAATCGAGAAAGCGCATCCGGACGTGTTCAACATCCTGTTGCAGGTGATGGACAACGGGACGCTGACCGATAACAACGGGCGCAAGGCGGACTTCCGCAACGTGGTGCTGGTGATGACCACTAACGCCGGGGTACGTGAAACCGAGCGCAAATCCATCGGCTTGATCCACCAGGATAACAGCACCGATGCGATGGAGGAGATCAAGAAGATCTTCACGCCGGAGTTCCGTAACCGTCTGGACAACATTATCTGGTTCGATCACCTGTCTACCGAAGTGATCCACCAGGTCGTAGACAAGTTCATCGTCGAGCTGCAGGTTCAGCTGGATCAGAAAGGCGTGTCGCTGGAAGTGAGCCAGGAGGCCCGCAACTGGCTGGCCGAGAAAGGCTACGACCGTGCGATGGGCGCCCGTCCGATGGCGCGCGTGATTCAGGATAACCTGAAGAAACCGCTCGCGAACGAGCTGCTATTTGGCTCGCTGGTAGACGGCGGTCAGGTGACCGTGGCGCTGGACCAGGCGAAGAACGAACTGACGTACGATTTCCAGAGTGCGGCGAAGCACAAGCCGGAAGCGGCTCACTGATTTCTTACGTAGGTCTAAAAACCGGGCAATAGCCCGGTTTTTTTATGCCTGCCTTTTTCCTTTCGCTGTGGCTGAGGGTTTCACACAAAATAGTGTATGCACTGAACAGTTCCCTCGCCCCTTTAGGGAGAGGGGAACAGGCCGCAGCGAAATTTTGCGAGGCGCTTTCCAGTTTTGTTCGACGTTGGTTTCTGGATAAATCCACAGTAATAAAATGGCGGCGCACCTGCAAAAATTAGGTGCCGGGATTGGCGTCCTGAAAGTGTGTGCACAGATAATCTTGCGTGCATAAAGGATCACATATGACTAATATTAATAGCTTCGCCCAACTCTACACCGAACTCTCCCTCAACCCCGATCTCCCAACCCTTGCAGAGCGCTGCCAACTGCTCACCGAAATCCTGCTGGATTGCAAATCACTTCCGCAAACGCAGCCCGTTTGCCGTTGTCTCGGAGCCTACCTGGAAGAGGTGAAATCCGGCCTCACAGAATCAATGCGTGATTTTCAGGTGGTGGAATTTGAGGAAGAAGCGGAACAACCGCGACAAAAAGAGTGGTTGCTTGAAGATACAGAAACGAAATGTGACTACTGCCGGGCGTTGAATCATGTGCTGCTGGTGTCGCATTTGGACCGTGATATGCTGCCGCACCTGACGGGATTACTTCATGACATGGCTCATTCTATGGCGGGGGATTTAATCGCTCCTGTACAACCATGGATGACAATACATCTTCCGAAGCAGCAACACTAACGCCATAAATAAAAAAGGCCGGGATTAACCCGACCTTTTATATATTCATCTGCCATTACAGGCGAAAAAATTAGCGACTACGGAAGACAATGCGGCCTTTGCTCAGGTCGTACGGGGTCAGTTCAACAGTCACTTTGTCGCCCGTCAAAATGCGGATGTAGTTTTTGCGCATTTTACCGGAGATGTGCGCAGTTACCACGTGACCGTTTTCCAGCTCTACGCGAAACATGGTATTAGGCAACGTATCAAGTACGGTACCCTGCATTTCAATATTGTCTTCTTTGGCCATCTAATCCTCTGGGGTATCACTACCAAGTTTTGAACCGGCAAGATAATGCCGAAATTCATCAATTAAGTAAAGAATTGCGCGATTAAAACGCAGCAAAACAGTTTCGGCGCATTGCCCAAGCGTCACGGTACAACCGAACAGGAAGCGCATTCGTAAAGGGGAGACGACAGGATAAACGTCAGAACGTTATCTGAAGCGAGGGTCCCAAACGGCGGCGGGGCAACAGGCAGAAGCTACTCTGCGGCATAATTATAACACCCTCACAAAAAATATGCGGAAAACATTTAAGCATTGGGCATAAAGAGCGTTCTGGGGATCCAGAAGTCGCGTGGGAGCTTCTCCTGACGGCAGGCGTCCAGATGCTCGATATACTGTCGTCGCGGGATGTCAACTGCACCAAGAGAGGCCGTGTGCTCGTTGAGCACCTGACAATCGATCAGGCGTCCGCCGCGCTGGGCAAAGGCCTCGCAGAAGACCAGCAGCGCGGTTTTCGAGGCGTTGACCGCACGGGAGAACATCGATTCGCCGCAAAACAGCGTCCCTTGCGCCACGCCGTACATGCCGCCAACCAGTTCCCCCTTTTCCCAAACCTCAATGGAGTGGGCGTAGCCAAGCTCATGGAGCTGGTGGTAGGCGTTGACGATATCGCGGGTGATCCACGTCCCTTCATGGCGATCTTCGGCACAGCCTTCGATCACCTGCCCAAAGGCGTGATTCAGCGTGACGCGATACGGGGATTTTGCATGGAAACGCTTCATGCTGCGGCTCAGATGGAACTGCGCTGGCCACAGCACGGCACGTGGGTCGGGAGACCACCATAAAATTGGGTCGCCGGGAGAAAACCACGGGAAGATGCCGCGCTGGTAGGCCATTAATAGCCGCGCAGGGCTAAGGTCACCGCCAAGGGCCAGCAGCCCGTTGGGCTCACGCAGCGCTCCCTCCGGCGAAGGAAACGCGATGTTATGACGAGAAAGCTGGACCAGGCGCATGACAGCAAAACTCCAGTACGCGAGTGAGGACGCTACAAATATAGTCTACAGACGCTGTTTGAACTGGTAGTAGCGACCCTGTTTCGCCAACAGCTCTGCGTGACTACCTTGCTCAATAATGTGTCCGTTGTCCATCACAATTATCCGATCAAAACTTGCCAGCCCGCGCAGGCGGTGCGTCACCATCAGGACGGTTTTTCCTGCCATAACGTTTGCCAGTAAATCAAGGATCTGACTCTCGGTTGTCGCATCAAGCCCTTCTGTAGGTTCGTCGAGCAGCATCAGAGGTGCATCATGCAGCAGCGCACGCGCAATGGCCAGACGGCGCAGCTCTCCGCCGGAAAGCTGACGACCGCCTTCTCCCAGCCAGCTGTTCAGTCCTTCGTCCTCAAGCAGCTTTTGCAGTCCGACCTGCTCCAGTACGGCGCGAAGATCATCGTCCGAAGCCTCTGGTGCGGCCAGCAGCAGGTTATCGCGCAGGGTGGCGCTAAACAGATGCACGCGCTGTGGAACAACGCCCACGGTCTTGCGCAGGGCCTGCTCGCTGAAATCAGTCAGCAACGTATTATTAAAACGAATCTGACCGTGCTGTGGATCCCAGGCGCGCGTCAGCAGCTGCAGCAGCGTCGACTTACCGCAGCCGGTACGGCCGAGGATCGCAATCCGCTGCCCTGCATTAACGGAAAGGTTGATACCCTCCAGCGCGTTCTGCGCCTGTTTGTCATAGGCGAAGGTCACGTTATCAAGCGTCAGCGCCACCTGCTCAGGCACGGTGGTTTGCCCGGCACTGAACGTGACTTCAGGCTCCTGTTCGGCAATCTGAGTGATGCGCAGGGCAGAGGCGATCACCTGTCCAAGATGCTGGAAAGCGCCCGTCACCGGGGCCAGAGCCTCAAATGCGGCCAGCGCGCAGAAAACAAAGAGGGCAATAAGAGGGCCTGGCTGGGTATTACCGCCAATCCCGCCGGATGCCAGCCACAGCATGGCAATCACCGCCACGCCGCCGATTAACACCATCAGCGCCTGCGAGAAGGCCGTCAGTTCCGACTGGCGGCGCTGGGCTTCATGCCAGTTCAGCTCCGTACCTTCCATTCGGGCACGGTAGCGCTTGCTGGCTCCAAAAATGGTCAGCTCCGCCTGGCCCTGAAGCCAGGAGGTCAGCTGCTGGCGGTAATCCCCGCGCAGCCGCGTCAGGTTTTCTCCGGTGGATTTTCCGGCGCGGTAAAAGAGCGGCGGCAGAATGATAAGCGTCAGCAGCATGATCCCGCCCAGCGTCAGCGCAACGGGAACATCCAGAACGGACAGCCCCAGCGTAACTACCACAATCACCACAAACGCGCCCACTATCGGGGAGATCACCCGCAGGTAAAGGTGGTCCAGCGTGTCGACATCCGCAACGACACGGTTCAGTAATTCGCCCTGGCGAAAACGCGCCAGCCCGGCAGGGGAGAGGGGAAGCAGTTTGCTGAAGGTGTAAATGCGCAGGTGCTGCAGGACGCGGAACGTCGCGTCGTGGCTGACCAGCCGCTCGAAATAGCGTCCGGCAGTACGGGTAATGGCGGTACCCCGCACGCCCGCCGCCGGCAGCATATAGTTGAAGCTGTATAATCCGGCGAACCCGGCTACGGCGGAGGCCGACAGGAACCAGCCGGAAAGCGTGAGCAGGCCGATGCTGGCAAGCAGCGTGACAATCGCCAGCACGATCCCCAGCGTCAGCATCCACTTGTGGCGTTTATAGAGCGCAAGATAAGGCAGCAGAGCACGCATCAGATGTCCTCCTGACGGTTCGCCAGCAGGGCGGCGAACGGCCCCTGCGCGGCAACAAGAGCGGCGTAATTGCCTTGCTCAACAATATGACCGTTTTCCATCACCCAGATCTCATCCCAGTCAGCAATGCCTTCCAGCTGATGGGTAACCATCAGGGTGGTTTGCTGCAGGGAAGCGGCGCTCAGGGCCGCCATGACGCGCTGCTCGCTGTGTGAATCCAGGCTGGCAGCAGGCTCATCAAGCAGCATCAGCTGGCACGGGTTCAGCAGCGCACGGGCGACGGCCACGCGCTGTGCCTGGCCGACAGACAGCCCGGCAGACTGATCGCCTACCACGGTATCGACACCCTGCGGGAGCAGCGGCAGAAATTCACTGACCCACGCGCGGTCGAGAACGGACTGAAGTTCGTCTTCACGAGCATCCGGGCGTGCCAGGAGCACGTTTTCGCGCAGCGTGGAAGCAGGTAGCTGAGGGTTTTGTCCGACCCAACTGAGCTGCTTACGCCAGGCGTCGGGATCGAGATTACGCAGTTCAGTTTTGTTTATCCGCAGCGAACCGGTGTAGGCCATAAAACCGGATAACGCATTCAGTAGCGAACTCTTCCCTGAACCGCTGGTGCCGACCAGCACCACGCGTTTTCCGGCGGTCAGGCTAAAGTTTAGCGGGCCAGCCAGCACTTTTCCTTCCGGCGAGAGAATGCAGAAATCGCTCGCGTCGACGGTTACCGGCTCTTTAGCGTTTAGCGCCACGTCACCACGCTCCGGGTGCGCCAGCGGCGTCTCCAGGAAGGTTTTCAGGCTGTCGGCCGCGCCAACGGCCTGCGCTTTGGCATGATAGAAGGTCCCCAGGTCGCGAAGCGGCTGGAAAAACTCCGGAGCCAGGATGAGCGCGAGGAAACCGGCAGAGAGGGTCACCGCCGTGCCGTAGTGGCCGAAATCCAGCGCGCCGAGATAGGAGAAACCGAAATAAACCGCCACGAGGGCAATCGACAGCGAGGTAAAGAATTCCAGCACGCCGGACGAGAGGAACGCCAGGCGTAACACTTCCATCGTGCGCTGGCGGAAGTCCTGTGATGCCAGGCGAATATTCTCGGTTTCCGCTTCACCGCGACCAAAAATACGCAGGGTTTCCATCCCGCGCAGACGATCGAGAAAATGTCCGCTCAGCCGGCCCAGCGCCAGGAAGTTGCGGCGGTTGGCATCAGCCGCACCCATGCCGACCATCGCCATAAACAGCGGGATCAGCGGGGCGGTCCCCAGCAGGATCAGCGCCGCCACCCAGTTAACCGGGAAGATGGCAATAACAATCAACAGCGGCACAAAAACCGCCAGCGCCATCTGCGGAAGATAGCGCGCGTAGTAATCGTGCATATCGTCGATCTGCTCAAGGATCAGCGTCGCCCAGCTTCCGGCCGGTTTACCCTGGATCCACGCGGGCCCGGCTTCCTGCAGGCGGTCGAGCACCTGACGACGGATCTCGTAGCGGATATGCTGTCCGGCGTGGAAGCCGACACGTTCACGCAGCCACACCACCCAGGCGCGCAGGACAAAAACCAGGATCAGAACGATAAAAGGCAGCAGGAGCGCTTCGCGGGGAATGTTCTCCATGATCATGTGATTAAGAATGCGGGCCAGCAGCCATGCCTGGGCAACAATCAACAGACCGCTAACGAACCCCAGAAGACGGGAGATCGTAAGCCATCGGCGGGAAATAACGCTTTGCTGTTTCAGCCAGCGTGTTAACTCTTGTTGACGGGTTTTTTCCATTGCGTATTTTGCAGGTGACGTTATAAGAAATTAGACATCTGCATGTTACACGCGAGCAAAAATAAAGGCGACCTGTGGCCGCCTTTATTTACGTTTGTTACTGACTTGTAAAGATTATTTACCTTGTTCAGCCAGTCCGTCGAGGTAGCGTTCAGCGTCCAGCGCGGCCATACAGCCGGTGCCCGCAGAGGTGATCGCCTGACGATAAATATGGTCCATCACGTCACCGGCAGCGAACACGCCCGGGATGCTGGTCTGGGTCGCGTTACCGTGAATGCCGGACTGCACTTTGATATAGCCGTTTTCCAGCTCCAACTGGCCTTCGAAGATCGCGGTGTTCGGGCTGTGGCCGATTGCCACAAACAGGCCCGCCACTTCCAGCGTTTCGACGTTATCGGTGTTCTGGGTATCACGAATGCGCAGACCCGCAACGCCCATCTGATCGCCGGTGACTTCTTCCAGGGTACGGTTGGTGTGCAGCACGATGTTGCCGCTCGCCACTTTATCCATCAGGCGCTTAATGAGGATCTTCTCGGCGCGGAAGGTGTCACGACGGTGGATCAGATGCACCTCGGAGGCAATGTTCGCCAGGTACAGCGCTTCTTCCACCGCGGTATTACCGCCGCCGATAACCGCCACTTTCTGGTTACGGTAGAAGAAACCGTCGCAGGTCGCACAGGCAGAGACGCCGCGGCCTTTGAACGCTTCTTCAGACGGCAGGCCGAGATAACGGGCAGAGGCGCCGGTGGCAATGATTAGCGCATCGCAGGTGTATTCACCGCTGTCACCCGTCAGGCGGAACGGACGGTTCTGCAAATCCACTTTATTAATGTGGTCGAACAGGATTTCGGTTTCGAATTTGGCGGCATGCTCGTGCATGCGTTCCATCAGCAGCGGCCCGGTCAGATCGTTCGGGTCGCCCGGCCAGTTTTCCACTTCCGTGGTGGTGGTCAACTGACCGCCTTTTTCCATGCCGGTGATCAGAACCGGCTGCAGGTTTGCGCGTGCAGCATAGACCGCCGCGGTATATCCCGCAGGTCCAGAACCAAGGATTAACAACTTACTGTGTTTGGTCGTGCCCATGAGATCCCCATTGTTGTTGGCAGGCAATGGGCTGGATTGTAGGGAATTTGTTGCCGTAAAAAAAGAGCACTGGGATTTTGCTTTCGATATATGCAATAGCTGCGCCCGATGAATCCAGTGCCGTTACGTCACGTTTTCTACTGAAAACCGCTCGTTTATAAAGCAGTAAAATGAGGATTAATACCCCCCCGTAATGAATATCCGGCATCTTGTACTAAAAAACGATGTTTTGCTTTGACAATCCCCTGCGCATTTGCGAAAACATTCAAGGAAGAAAAAAAACCGCGTTAACCGTATGCCGCATAGGCATGCACGTAAATGCCATTTTTACCGTGTCAGTGAAATCTACGCATGGCGTGGACAGACGCCATACGTGATGTCGGTGACAGCCTTCGGGCAGCGGTCTTCTTACCAACAGAACCCGAATCCGCATCGCGTCTAATACATAACCAGGCGATGTGATGACTAACGGGTACAGGCTCTGAACAGTGATGTGCACAGGGTCCAGGCAGGAGTAGGGAAGGAATACAGAGAGACAATAATAATGGTAGATAGCAAGAAGCGCCCTGGCAAAGATCTCGACCGTATCGATCGTAACATTCTTAATGAATTGCAAAAGGATGGGCGTATTTCCAACGTCGAGCTTTCAAAACGTGTGGGACTTTCCCCGACGCCGTGCCTTGAGCGTGTGCGCCGACTGGAAAGACAGGGTTTTATTCAGGGCTATACGGCTCTGCTGAACCCGCATTATCTGGATGCCTCACTTCTGGTATTTGTTGAGATTACTCTGAATCGTGGTGCGCCGGATGTGTTTGAGCAATTTAACGCCGCTGTACAAAAACTTGAAGAAATTCAAGAGTGTCATCTGGTGTCCGGTGATTTCGACTACCTGTTGAAAACCCGTGTGCCTGATATGTCCGCCTACCGTAAGCTGCTGGGGGAAACCCTGCTGCGTCTGCCAGGCGTGAACGACACCCGTACCTATGTGGTGATGGAAGAGGTCAAACAGAGCAATCGTCTGGTTATTAAGACGCGCTAACACGGAACAGGTGCAAAATCAGCGTAGTTTGATTACACTCCTGTTAATCCATACAGCAACAGTGCCGGGGAGCCCCGGCGCTGTTGTCCGTTTTAGCAAACAGGCAGGATATGCCTGATACCTGGAGAGCCTTTCTTGAGCCAGGAATACACTGAAGACAAAGAAGTCACACTATCGAAGCTAAGCAGCGGACGTCGTCTCCTCGAGGCTTTGCTGATCGTTATTGCCCTTTTTGCCGTCTGGCTGATGGCAGCCTTACTCAGTTTTAACCCCTCCGATCCCAGCTGGTCGCAAACCGCGTGGCATGAGCCTATCCATAATTTAGGCGGCGTACCCGGAGCCTGGCTTGCGGACACGCTCTTTTTCATTTTCGGTGTGATGGCCTACACCATTCCCGTCATAATCATTGGCGGATGCTGGTTTGCATGGCGTCATCGTCAGAACGATGATTACATCGACTATTTTGCGGTTTCCCTGCGCCTGATTGGCGCCCTGGCGCTGATCCTCACCTCCTGCGGGCTGGCGGCGATTAATGCCGATGATATCTGGTACTTCGCCTCCGGTGGGGTGATTGGCAGCCTGCTGAGCTCTGCGCTACAGCCGATGCTTCACAGCAGCGGCGGTACGCTGGCGCTGCTCTGCATCTGGGCGGCCGGGCTGACGCTGTTTACCGGCTGGTCATGGGTGAGCATTGCCGAGAAGATCGGCAGCTTTATTCTGACGATCCTGACCTTTGCGAGCAACCGTACCCGCCGCGACGACACGTGGGTCGATGAAGAAGAATATGAAGATGAGTACGAAGAGGAAGACGATGCGCCGGTGCAACGTCGTGAATCTCGTCGTGCTCGTATTCTGCGCGGTGCCCTGGCGCGTCGCCAGCGCGTTGCTGAAAAATTTGCCAACCCGCTTGGACGTAAAACCGACGCGGCGCTCTTCTCCGGTAAGCGTATGGATGAAGACGAGCAGGTGGAGTACCGCGCTGCGGGTAGTACAGTCGATCCTGATGATGTGCTTTTCTCCGGCAACCGTGCGATGCCGGGTGATTTCGATGAATACGATCCGCTGCTTAACGGCCATACCGTTACCGCGCCGGTTGCCGCAGCCGCAGCCGCAACGACAGCATCACAGGCGTATGCCGCGCCTGTCGAAGCCGTGATGCCATCCGCGCCAGTTCCGCCTCCGGAATCCGCTATTCAGCAGCCTCAGGTTGCCTGGCAGACCGCGCCGGGTGTCCACACGCCGGAGCCTGTTATCGCGCCGGAACCAGAGAGCTATATCCCCGTGCAGCAGGAGCAGTGGCAGCAGCCTTATCAGCCGCCGCAACCTGAGTATGAACAGCAGCACTATGAGCAGCCTGTGGCCCAGCCTTATCAGGAGTACGTGCCTGAACCGGTTGAACCTGTGCAGCCTTATGTCGAGCCTCAGCCTGAACCTGAGGTGGTGGAAGAGGTGAAACCGTCTCGTCCGCCAATGTACTATTTTGAAGAAGTTGAAGAACGCCGTGCTCGTGAGCGCGAACAGCTGGCGGCATGGTATCAGCCTGTGCCTGAACCGGTGCAGGAACCTGCGCCAAAAGCCCCGTCGGTTTCGGTTCCACCGGTCGACCCGACGCCTGCTGATGCCCCCGTAGCGGAAAGCGTGAAGCAGGCTACCGCAGCCGCAGCGGCGGCGGCACCTGTCTTTAGCCTGGCAACGGGCGGTGCGCCGCGTCCGCAGGTGAAAGAGGGAATTGGTCCGCAACTGCCTCGCCCTAACCGCGTCCGCGTTCCAACCCGTCGTGAGCTTGCCTCCTATGGGATCAAGCTGCCTTCCCAGCGGATGGCCGAAGAGAAAGCGCGTGGAACGGACTACGAAGATGATGCTGATGAAATGCAGCAGGACGAGCTGGCGCGCCAGTTCGCCGCGCAGCAGAATCAGCGCTACGGTGAAGACTATCAGCATGATGAACCGATGCTGGAAGACGAAGATGACGCGGCTGAAGCCGAATTAGCGCGTCAGTTTGCGGCAACCCAGCAGCAGCGTTACTCAGGTGAACAGCCAGCTGGTGCGAACCCGTTCTCATTATCGGATTTCGAGTTCTCGCCGATGAAAGATCTGGTGGATGATGGCCCGAGCGAGCCGCTGTTCACCCCAAGCGTGATGCCTGAAGCAGAGCCTGTGCGTCAGCCGCCAGCGCCGCAGGCACAGACTTACGCGCAGCCGCAGCCACCTGTTCAGCAGCCGTATGCGCAACCGCAGCAGCCACAACAGCAGCCGCCGCAGTACCAGCAGCCAGCACCGCAGCCGCAGCCGCAGGAGAGCCTGATTCACCCGCTGCTGATGCGTAACGGTGATAGCCGTCCGCTGCAGCGTCCGAGCACGCCGCTGCCGTCGCTGGATTTGTTGACGCCGCCACCGGCTGAAGTCGAGCCGGTTGATACGTTTGCCCTGGAGCAGATGGCCCGTCTGGTGGAAGCCCGTCTGGCAGACTTCCGCATCAAGGCGGACGTGGTGAACTACTCGCCGGGTCCGGTGATCACCCGCTTCGAACTGAACCTGGCGCCGGGCGTCAAAGCCGCGCGTATTTCTAACCTCTCCCGCGACCTGGCGCGTTCTCTGTCGACCGTGGCGGTACGTGTGGTGGAAGTGATTCCGGGTAAACCGTACGTTGGCCTTGAGCTGCCGAACAAGAAACGTCAGACCGTTTACCTGCGTGAAGTGCTGGATAACACCAAGTTCCGCGATAACCCATCTCCGCTGACCGTGGTGTTGGGTAAAGATATCGCCGGCGACCCGGTAGTGGCAGACCTCGCGAAAATGCCTCACCTGCTGGTAGCGGGTACCACCGGTTCCGGTAAATCGGTCGGCGTGAACGCCATGATCCTTAGCATGCTCTACAAAGCGCAGCCTGAAGACGTGCGTTTCATCATGATCGACCCGAAAATGCTCGAACTGTCGGTCTACGAAGGCATTCCGCACCTGCTGACGGAAGTGGTCACCGACATGAAGGACGCCGCCAACGCCCTGCGCTGGAGCGTCAATGAAATGGAGCGTCGCTACAAGCTGATGTCTGCGCTGGGCGTGCGTAACCTGGCCGGTTATAACGAGAAGATCGCCGAGGCGGCGCGCATGGGTCGTCCGATTCCGGACCCATACTGGAAGCCGGGTGACAGCATGGATGCCCAGCATCCTGTGCTGGAGAAACTGCCTTATATCGTCGTGCTGGTGGATGAATTCGCCGACCTGATGATGACCGTCGGGAAGAAAGTGGAAGAGCTGATCGCGCGTCTGGCACAGAAAGCGCGTGCGGCAGGTATTCACCTGGTGCTGGCGACCCAGCGTCCGTCCGTGGACGTTATCACCGGTCTGATTAAGGCGAATATTCCGACCCGTATTGCGTTTACCGTTTCGAGCAAAATCGACTCCCGTACCATTCTTGATCAGGGCGGCGCTGAGTCGCTGCTGGGAATGGGTGACATGCTGTACTCCGGCCCGAACTCCACCTCTCCGGTGCGCGTACACGGCGCGTTTGTTCGCGACCAGGAAGTACACGCCGTGGTGCAGGACTGGAAGGCGCGCGGACGTCCGCAGTACGTTGACGGCATTACCTCCGACAGCGAAAGCGAAGGCGGCGGTGGTGGCTTTGACGGTGGCGAAGAGCTGGATCCGTTATTCGACCAGGCGGTTAATTTCGTTACTGAAAAACGCAAAGCATCCATCTCTGGCGTGCAGCGTCAGTTCCGCATTGGCTATAACCGCGCGGCGCGCATCATCGAGCAGATGGAAGCGCAGGGCATTGTGAGCGAGCAGGGGCACAACGGTAACCGTGAGGTGCTGGCTCCGCCGCCGTTTGATTAACCTTCAGCGATTGCAAAGAAGGGTAAATCAGCAAAAATTAAGCATATTCTTCTGTCGCCTGCCTTCTGGCAGGTCCAGAATAGAAACGGAAACCCCATTTCGGGAAGACGTATTTTAAGGAATAACAATGAAAAAAATCGCCATCGCCTGTGCATTACTCACCAGTTTTGTAGCCAGCAGCGTCTGGGCTGATGCAGCCAGCGACCTTAAAAGCCGACTGGATAAAGTAAGCAGCTTCCACGCCAGCTTCACGCAAAAAGTGACGGACGGCAGCGGTAACGCGGTGCAGGAAGGACAGGGTGATTTATGGGTGAAACGCCCCAATCTGTTTAACTGGCACATGACCCAGCCGGATGAGAGCATCCTGGTTTCTGACGGTAAAACCCTGTGGTTCTTCAACCCGTTTGTTGAGCAGGCCACTGCGACCTGGCTGAAAGACGCGACCAGCAATACGCCGTTTATGCTGATCGCCCGCAACCAGACCAGCGACTGGCAGCAGTACAACATTAAACAGAACGGTGATGAGTTTGTCCTGACGCCGAAAGGCAGCAACGGCAATCTGAAGCAGTTCACCATCAACGTAAGCACCAACGGTACCATTAATCAGTTCGGCGCGGTTGAGCAGGACGATCAGCGCAGCAGCTACCAGCTTAAGTCTCAGCAAAACGGCGCCGTTGACGCATCGAAATTCACCTTTACCCCGCCGCAGGGCGTAACGGTGGACGACCAACGCAATAAGTAAGAGGCGTGAGTGAGCAACCTGTCGCTCGATTTTTCAGATAATGCGTTTCAACCTCTGGCCGCCCGTATGCGGCCAGAAAATTTAGCGCAGTACATCGGTCAGCAGCATCTGCTGGCTGCGGGGAAACCCTTGCCGCGCGCTATTGAGGCGGGGCATCTGCACTCCATGATCCTCTGGGGGCCGCCCGGCACCGGAAAAACCACGCTAGCTGAAGTGATCGCCCGCTATGCCAACGCGGACGTTGAGCGTATCTCGGCGGTAACGTCTGGCGTGAAGGAGATCCGCGAGGCGATCGAGCGCGCGCGTCAAAACCGCAATGCCGGACGCCGCACCATTCTCTTTGTCGATGAAGTCCACCGCTTCAACAAGAGCCAGCAGGATGCTTTCCTGCCGCACATTGAAGACGGGACGATCTTCTTCATCGGCGCGACCACGGAAAACCCGTCGTTTGAACTCAACTCGGCGCTGCTGTCCCGCGCCCGCGTCTACCTGCTTAAATCCCTGACCACGGAAGATATCGAAAAGGTTCTGACCCAGGCAATGGACGACAAAGCGCGTGGTTACGGCGGGCAGGATATCGTTCTGCCTGACGACACGCGACGTGCGATTGCGGAGCTGGTCAACGGCGATGCGCGCCGCGCGTTGAACACGCTCGAAATGATGGCCGATATGGCCGAAGTGGACGATGCGGGCAAGCGCGTATTGAAGCCTGAACTGCTCACCGAAATTGCCGGCGAGCGCAGCGCGCGTTTCGATAATAAAGGCGACCGTTTCTACGACTTGATCTCGGCGCTGCATAAGTCCGTACGCGGCAGCGCGCCGGATGCGGCGCTCTACTGGTACGCACGTATCATTACCGCAGGTGGCGATCCGCTATACGTTGCGCGCCGCTGTCTGGCGATTGCGTCAGAAGATGTTGGCAATGCTGACCCGCGCGCCATGCAGGTTGCGCTTTCAGCCTGGGACTGCTTCACCCGCGTAGGCCCGGCGGAAGGCGAACGCGCCATTGCGCAGGCGATTGTCTATCTGGCCTGCGCGCCGAAAAGCAATGCGGTCTATACCGCGTTCAAAGCGGCGATGTCGGATGCGCGCGAGCGCCCGGACTATGATGTGCCGGTTCATCTGCGCAATGCGCCAACCAAACTGATGAAAGAGATGGGTTACGGGCAGGAGTATCGCTACGCCCATGATGAGCCTAACGCCTACGCCGCCGGGGAGGAATATTTCCCGCAGGAGATGGCACAAACGCGCTATTATCATCCCACAAACAGAGGTCTTGAAGGCAAGATTGGTGAAAAGCTCACCTGGCTCGCCGGACAGGATCAAAATAGCCCTATAAAACGCTACCGTTAGTTCAATCGTTGCGGTAATGTTGGCAATTGTATCCTTGTGACCGCAGGCTGTGGTCACATTTCCTATTTTAATTCGATAAGCACAGGATAAGCATGCTCGATCCCAATCTGCTGCGTAATGAGCCAGACGCAGTCGCTGAAAAACTGGCACGCCGGGGCTTTAAGCTGGATGTAGATAAGCTGCGCGCTCTTGAAGAGCGTCGTAAAGTACTGCAGGTACAAACTGAAAATCTGCAGGCAGAGCGTAACTCTCGATCGAAATCCATTGGCCAGGCGAAAGCGCGCGGGGAAGATATTGAGCCATTACGCCTGGAAGTGAACAAGCTGGGTGAAGAGCTGGATCAGGCGAAGGCGGAGCTGGACGTTCTTCAGGCCGAAATTCGTGACATCGCTCTGGCTATCCCGAACATTCCTGACGACAGCGTGCCTGTCGGCAAAGACGAGAACGACAACGTTGAAGTGAAGCGCTGGGGTACGCCTCGCGAGTTTGACTTCGAGGTGCGCGATCACGTGACGCTGGGCGAAATGCACGCGGGCCTGGACTTTGCCGCTGCGGTTAAGCTGACCGGCTCTCGCTTCGTAGTAATGAAAGGTCAGATTGCCCATCTGCACCGCGCCCTGGCGCAGTTCATGCTGGATCTGCACACCGAGCAGCATGGCTACAGTGAAACCTATGTTCCGTATCTGGTTAACCACGATACGCTTTACGGTACAGGCCAGCTGCCGAAATTTGCCGGCGATCTGTTCCATACTCGTCCGCTGGATGAAGAAGCAGACAGCAGCAACTATGCGCTGATCCCAACCGCGGAAGTACCGCTGACCAACCTCGTGCGTGATGAGATCATTGACGAAGACGATCTGCCAATCAAGCTGACGGCACACTCTCCGTGCTTCCGTTCAGAAGCCGGTTCTTACGGTCGCGACACCCGTGGTCTGATCCGTATGCACCAGTTCGACAAAGTCGAGATGGTGCAGATTGTCCGTCCGGAAGAATCCATGGACGCGCTCGAAGAGATGACTGGCCATGCGGAAAAAGTGCTGGAGCTGCTGGGCCTGCCGTATCGCCGCATGGCGCTGTGCACCGGTGACATGGGCTTTGGTGCCTGCAAAACCTTCGACCTGGAAGTCTGGGTGCCTGCACAGAACACCTACCGTGAAATCTCCTCCTGCTCTAACGTCTGGGATTTCCAGGCGCGCCGCATGCAGGCACGCTGCCGCAGCAAATCTGACAAGAAAACCCGTCTGGTGCATACCCTGAACGGTTCTGGTCTGGCTGTTGGCCGTACGCTGGTTGCCGTGCTGGAAAACTACCAGCAGGCAGATGGCCGCATCGAGATCCCTGAAGTGCTGCGTCCATACATGAAAGGCCAGCAGTACATCGGCTAATTCTTTGCCTCACAACAAAAAAGCGCCTTCGGGCGCTTTTTTTATGCCTATGAATTGACACGACGCAATACCCCCTCCCTCTAAAGTAGTAATACTCCTCCGAATGAAAGTCAGCATAAGACGCTGATAACGAAGTAATTCGTTATTTACAAAACTATATAGCGGTTCGTGCCGCCTCTTTTTTCTTTGTGAGCAACCAAAGTGAGTCTCTATGAAAATCAAAGCGCCTGAAGCGTTAATGGCTGCCGAGGTCACTCGCCGTGGGTTGATGAAAACCACGGCAATAGGCGGCCTGGCTGTAGCCAGCAGCGCCTTCACGCTCCCTTTTACCCGGCTGGCGTCGGCGGCGGACGCACTATCCGCAGCCGCAGCTCCGGAAAAAGTGGTGTGGAGTGCGTGTACCGTAAACTGCGGTAGCCGTTGTCCGCTGCGTATGCATGTGGTGGATGGCGAAATTAAGTATGTCGAAACCGACAACACCGGGGACGATAACTACGAAGGGTTACACCAGGTTCGCGCCTGCCTGCGCGGTCGGTCCATGCGTCGCCGCGTCTACAACCCGGATCGTCTGAAATACCCAATGAAGCGTGTCGGTAAGCGTGGGGAAGGGAAGTTTGAGCGCATTAGCTGGGACGAAGCCTACGACATTATCGCCACCAACATGCAGCGCCTGATCAAAGAGTACGGCAACGAGTCCATCTACCTGAACTATGGCACCGGGACGCTGGGTGGCACGATGACCCGCTCCTGGCCACCGGGTAAAACGCTGGTCGCGCGTCTGATGAACTGCTGCGGCGGTTATCTCAACCACTACGGCGACTACTCTTCCGCACAGATTGCCGCAGGTCTGAACTACACCTACGGCGGCTGGGCCGACGGCAACAGCCCGTCCGATATCGAAAACAGTAAGCTGGTCGTCCTGTTCGGCAACAACCCGGGCGAAACCCGCATGAGCGGCGGCGGGGTGACGTACTACCTCGAACAGGCCCGCGCCAAATCTAATGCCCGCATGATCATTATCGATCCGCGCTATACCGACACCGGTGCCGGGCGCGAAGATGAGTGGATCCCCATTCGTCCCGGTACCGATGCGGCACTGGTTTCCGCGCTGGCGTGGGTGATGATTACTGAAAACCTCGTCGATCAGCCGTTCCTTGATAAATACTGCGTCGGTTATGACGAGAAAACGCTGCCAGCCAGTGCCCCTGCCAATGGTCACTACAAGGCATATATTCTCGGCCAGGGCAGCGACGGCGTAGCGAAAACGCCGGAGTGGGCCTCCACCATCACCGGTATTCCGGTCGAGCGCATTGTTCAGCTGGCGCGTGAGATTGGTTCAGCTAAACCGGCCTACATCAGCCAGGGCTGGGGACCGCAGCGTCATGCGAACGGTGAAATCGCCACCCGCGCTATCTCCATGCTTTCAATTCTGACCGGCAACGTCGGCGTTCATGGCGGTAACACCGGCGCGCGCGAAGGTTCTTATGAAGTGCCGTTTGAGCGGATGCCGACGCTGGATAACCCGGTTCAGACCAGCATCTCCATGTTTATGTGGACTGACGCGATCGAGCGCGGCCCGGAAATGACCGCGCTGCGCGACGGCGTTCGGGGCAAAGACAAGCTGGATGTGCCGATCAAGATGATCTGGAACTACGCCGGCAACTGCCTTATCAACCAGCACTCGGAAATCAACCGCACCCATGAAATTCTGCAGGACGACAAGAAGTGCGAGATGATTGTGGTGATCGACTGCCACATGACCTCCTCGGCAAAATATGCCGATATTCTGCTGCCGGACTGCACCGCGTCTGAGCAGATGGATTTCGCGCTGGACGCTTCCTGCGGCAACATGTCCTACGTGATCTTTACCGACCAGGCCATCAAGCCGCGCTTCGAGTGCAAAACCATCTATGAGATGACCTCCGAACTGGCGAAGCGATTGGGCGTCGAACAGCAGTTTACCGAAGGGCGTACTCAGGAAGGGTGGATGCGCCATCTGCACGAGCTCTCTCTTAAAGCAATTCCCGATCTGCCGGACTTCGACACCTTCCGCAAGCAGGGCATGTACAAGCAGCGTGACCCGGAAGGGCATCACGTGGCGTATAAAGCGTTCCGTGAAGATCCGCAGGCGAATCCGCTGACCACGCCGTCAGGCAAAATCGAAATTTACTCCGAAGCGCTGGCCAAAATCGCGTCTACCTGGGAGCTGCCGGAGGGAGATGTTATCGATCCGCTGCCGATCTACACGCCGGGGTTCGAAAACTATAACGATCCGCTGACGGCGAAATTCCCGCTGCAGCTGACCGGTTTCCACTACAAGGCGCGCGTGCACTCCACCTACGGCAACGTTGACGTACTGAAGGCCGCCTGCCGCCAGGAGATGTGGATCAACCCGATGGATGCCAAAGCACGTGATATCCGTAACGGGGATCGCGTGCGTATCTTTAACGGTCGCGGCGAGGTACACATTGAAGCCAAAGTGACACCGCGCATGATGCCTGGCGTAGTGGCACTGGGGGAAGGGGCCTGGTACAGCCCGGATGCCAACCGCATCGACCAGGCAGGCAGTATTAACGTCCTGACCACGCAGCGTCCGTCGCCGCTGGCGAAAGGCAACCCGTCTCACACAAACCTTGTCCAGGTTGAAAAGGTTTAAGGAGTAACCGATGACAACCCAGTATGGATTTTTCATTGATTCCAGCCGTTGCACCGGGTGCAAAACCTGCGAGCTGGCCTGTAAAGATTATAAAGATCTCACCCCGGACGTGAGCTTCCGCCGCATTTACGAATACGCCGGGGGAGACTGGCAGGAAGATAACGGCGTCTGGCATCAGAACGTCTTTGCTTATTACCTGTCGATTGCCTGTAACCACTGTGAAGATCCGGCCTGCACAAAGGTGTGCCCGAGCGGGGCGATGCACAAGCGGGAGGACGGTTTTGTGGTGGTGGATGAAGATGTCTGCATCGGCTGTCGCTACTGCCATATGGCGTGCCCGTACGGCGCGCCACAGTACAACGCCGCTAAAGGACATATGACCAAGTGCGACGGCTGCCACAGCCGCGTAGCGGACGGCAAAAAGCCAATCTGCGTCGAGTCCTGCCCGCTGCGCGCGCTGGATTTTGGTCCGATAGAAGAGCTGCGTCAGAAACACGGTCAGCTTGCCGCAGTGGCACCGCTGCCGTCCGCGCACTTCACGAAGCCGAGTATTGTCATTAAACCTAACGCCAACAGCCGTCCGACGGGTGACACCACCGGCTACCTGGCAAATCCGAAGGAGGTGTGAGATGGGAAGTGGATGGCATGAATGGCCGCTGATGATCTTCACGGTCTTTGGGCAGTGCGTAGTGGGCGGCTTTATTGTTCTGGCGCTGGCGCTGTTAAAAGGGAACCTCAATGCCGAACAGCAGCAGCGTTTAGTGTTGAGCATGTTTGGCCTGTGGGTGCTGATGGGGATTGGATTTATCGCCTCTACGCTGCACCTGGGCTCACCGATGCGCGCGTTCAACTCCCTGAACCGCGTGGGGGCGTCGTCGCTCAGTAACGAAATTGCCAGCGGGGCAATCTTCTTTGCCGTCGGCGGGCTGGGGTGGCTGCTGGCTGCGCTGAAGAAATTGCCTGCGGGCCTGCGCAGCCTGTGGCTGATCGTCACCATGGTACTGGGCGTGGTGTTCGTGTGGATGATGGTGCGCGTCTATAACACCATCGATACCGTTCCAACCTGGTACAGCGTCTGGACGCCGATGAGCTTCTTCCTGACGATGTTTATCGGCGGGCCGCTGCTGGGCTACCTGCTGCTGCGCGTGGCGGGGGTAAACGGTTGGGCAATGCGTCTGCTGCCAGCCGTTTCGCTGCTGGCGCTGGTGGTGAGCGCGATGGTCGCCCTGATGCAAGGAGCCGAGCTGGCAACCATTCACAGCTCTATCCAGCAGGCTTCTGCGCTGGTGCCGGACTACGGTTCGCTGATGGCCTGGCGCGTGGTGTTGCTGGCAGCTGCGCTGGTGTGCTGGATCGCCCCTCAGCTTAAAGGTTATCAGCCTGCACTGCCGCTCCTGTCACTGGCTTTTGTGCTGGTGCTGGCAGGGGAGTTAATTGGTCGCGGTGTGTTTTACGGCCTGCATATGACGGTCGGTATGGCTATCGCCAGCTAATTTCATTTTTCGTTATAAAAAGCCGGGACATAGCGCCCGGCTTTTCTTTTTTTCATTCATGAAATTTTTCGACTGTCGTTTTGTTTTAATTTAGGTCATTAATAAATAAAAACAGATACATAATTAATAT
>NZ_JADCLB010000026.1:0-29973 GCF_014982245.1 Enterobacter cloacae complex sp. P6RS | reverse complement strand
CGTTTTCGCTGCGGCGCGGGGTGTGCATATTACGCTTTCCCGCTTCAGAGTCAAGCGTTTATTTTCGCTGTTCTCTGCTGACCCGGCGGCGTGCGTGCCGTTGTTCCGTGTCAGTGGAGGCGCATTATAGGGCGTTATTCTTAAGTGACAAGAGGAAATTCAAAAAAAGTTTCTGACCGTGTTTTTTTTCACCAACAGAGGTGATATCAAGCTACAAATTGTTCTATTTGATGTATCTGCAACCACAATCACATTCGAGGTGGCATAATTAACAGCATGAAACATTAAGGAATAAAAGCGATGCCATTAAGCGCACAACAGCTGGCCGCCCAAAAAAATCTGTCCTATGTGCTGGCAGAAAAGCTGGCGCAGCGGATTTTAGCGGGTAAATATGCCCCGGGGAGCATCCTGCCGGGCGAATTGGAGCTGGGTGAGCAGTTTGGAGTAAGCCGTACCGCGGTTCGCGAGGCGGTGAAAACCCTGACGGCAAAAGGTATGGTGCTTCCACGCCCTCGTATTGGCACGCGCGTGATGCCACAGAATAACTGGAATTTTCTCGATCAGGAGCTGCTCTCCTGGTGGATGACCGAAGACAACTTCCATCAGGTCGTCGATCACTTTCTGGTAATGCGCAGCAGTCTTGAACCTCAGGCATGCCTGCTTGCCGCCACGCTCGGGTCAGCAGAGCAGAAAGCGCAGCTTAACGCACTCATGGAAGAGATGGTGTTCCTGAAAAAACACTTCAACCGGGAACGATGGATTGAGGTCGATATGGCCTGGCATGAACATATCTATATGATGAGCGCCAATCCGTTCCTCACTTCCTTTGCTTCGTTATTCCATTCGGTGTACCACACCTACTTTACCTCTATTACACAAGACGAAGTGGTAAAGCTGGATTTGCATCAGGCGATAGTAGATGCCATTCAGGAGAGCGACGGGCAGCGAGCCCTGACTGCATGTCAGGCATTGCTGACCGCACCAACCCACCAGCAGGTAAATAAATGACAGAGAAAAAAGCGCGCAGCATGGCCGGATTGCCGTGGATTGCAGCCATGGCGTTCTTTATGCAGGCACTGGATGCCACCATCCTCAATACGGCGCTTCCCGCCATTGCGCAAAGCCTTAACCGCTCCCCGCTGGCAATGCAGTCCGCCATCATCAGCTACACCCTCACGGTGGCGATGTTGATCCCGGTAAGTGGCTGGCTGGCCGATCGCTTCGGTACCCGCAGAGTTTTCATGCTGGCCGTAACGCTCTTTACGCTCGGTTCACTGGCCTGCGCGCTCTCCACTTCATTAACGGAGCTGGTTATCTTTCGCGTACTGCAGGGAATAGGCGGCGCGATGATGATGCCGGTGGCGCGCCTCGCTTTGCTGCGTGCCTATCCACGCAGCGAACTACTCCCCGTACTCAACTTTGTCACCATGCCAGGGCTGGTCGGCCCAATACTTGGCCCGGTCCTCGGGGGTGTGCTGGTTACCTGGGCAAGCTGGCACTGGATTTTCCTGATTAATATTCCGATTGGCGTGGCAGGGCTGATCTATGCCCGCAAATATATGCCGAACTTCACCACGCCAAGGCGCAGCTTCGATATGGGCGGCTTTTTCTTGTTTGGACTGAGCCTGGTGCTGTTCTCCAGTGGCATGGAGCTCATTGGCGAGAAGCTCGTTGAAACGTGGCTGGCGCTCGCCGTCATCCTCAGTGGTATTCTGCTGTTCCTTCTTTATATACGCCATGCGCGTCGTCACCCGACACCGCTTATCTCTTTATCTCTCTTTAACACCCGAACCTTTTCCGTCGGGATCGCGGGCAATATTGCCTCACGTCTGGGCACGGGCTGCGTACCGTTCCTGATGCCATTGATGCTGCAGGTGGGGTTCGGCTACCCGGCGCTGATTGCCGGCTGCATGATGGCGCCCACGGCAATGGGTTCCATTCTGGCGAAATCAACGGTCACGCAGGTACTGCGCTGGTTTGGCTATCGTAAAACGCTGGTTGGCGTGACGGTCTTTATCGGTCTGATAATTGCGCAGTTCTCGCTGCAATCCGCGGCGTTACCGGTTTGGATGTTGATCCTGCCGCTGTTTGTGCTGGGAATGGCGATGTCAACGCAGTTCACGTCGATGAATACCATCACCCTTGCGGACCTGACCGACGAGAACGCGAGCAGCGGCAACAGCGTACTGGCGGTGACCCAACAGCTGTCGATCAGCCTCGGGGTAGCCGTGAGCGCGGCGGTGCTGCGGTTTTATGAAGGGTTTGACGGCACGAATACCGTTGAGCAGTTCCACTATACCTTTATCACCATGGGCGCGCTTACCGTGGTGTCGGCGCTGGTCTTTATGTTGTTAAAACCGAAAGATGGCCGGAACCTGATTAAAGAGCGTCACAAAGATAAAGCTAAACCGAACCGCGTTCCATCAGAACAGGAGTAAGCTGCAAGCGTTGCTGTTGCAGCGTGGGCTGCGCCATACGGTGGATCAACACGTCGATGGCCAGCTCACCCAGTTCATCCTTCGGCTGATGGATCGTGGTCAGCGGCGGCGTCATGTAGCGCGCCAGTTCGATATCATCGTAACCGACGATCGCCATATCATCCGGAACGCGCAATCCCGCCTGATACAGCGCCTGATAGGCACCAAACGCCATCGCATCGTTGCCGATAAACACCGCCTGCGGGCGAGGCTCTTGCGCCAGCAGCGTCTGCATTGCCTCGAAACCGCCGTTAAACTCGAAATCGCCGGTGATGCGATAGCCATCAGGAATGGCAAGCCCTGCCCGCTCCATTGCCGAAAGATAGCCTTCCAGGCGCAAGCGCGCCGGGGTTTTATCCAGCGGGCCGGTAATGCAGGCAATGCGGGTATGGCCTTTATCAATCAGGTGCTGCGTCGCCATATCGCCGCCCAGCAGCGAGTTATCCTGAATCAGATCGCTGGTCCCGTCGAACGGCGCCCAGTCCATCATTACCGTGGGAATAGAAGGATAGCGCTGAATGATCTCTTTTGAAGGTTGATGCGTTTCGGTACAGAGCAGCAGCAGCCCGTCGACGCGTTTTTGCATCAGCGTTTCCAGGTTGCGGTTCATGCGCTGCTCGTCGCCTTCAGTATTGCACAGCACCAGACTGTAGCCACGCTCGAAGCAGCTGCGCTCTACGCCACGAACAAGTTCAGAATAGAAAGGATTGGTACTGGCCGTGATCAGCATGCCGATGGTGCGCGTCTGGTTAAGCTTCAGACTGCGCGCCAGCGCCGACGGCGCATAGTTGAGGTCTTTTACTGCGGCTTCGACTTTCTCCCGAATCGCCTCGCTGACGAAGCGGTCGTTATTAATAACGTGAGAGACGGTCGAAGTAGAAACGCCCGCCATGCGGGCGACATCTTTCATCGTAGCCAAGCGTTACCCCTGCTGACTTAAGAATTCATCGATCTCTTTACGCCACGGAACGGAAGGCTGTGCGCCTTTGCGCGTCACCGCAATCGCGGCGGCGGCATGCGCAAAGCGGATCGCGTCATCCATCGCTTTTCCTTCCAGCAATGCCGTCACCAGCGCACCGTTGAAGGTGTCTCCAGCGGCGATGGTATCGATGGCTTTGACCTTAAAGCCCGGCACGCGACGGCCTTCGCCATTGACGCTAGCCCACACCCCGCGGCTACCAAGAGTAATGATAACGGTCCCGATGCCTTTTGCATGCAGCACTTTTGCCGCACGCGCGGCATCATTGTCATTTTCAACGCGAATGCCCGTCAGCTTTTCCGCTTCGGTTTCGTTCGGCGTAATGATGTCCACCAGCGCCAGCAGTTCATCTGATAATACACGGGCAGGCGCAGGGTTAAGTACGACAGTGGTATGATTTTCATGCGCAATTTTCGCGGCGGCCAGCACGCTTTCAACCGGGGACTCCAGCTGCATCAGCAGGGCCTCGGCCCCGCCAATGATTGCACGTTGCGCTTCTACGCGCTCCGTTGTTAGCGCTGCGTTAGCGCCAGCATGAATACCGATGACATTCTCACCTTCAGCGTTAACGAAAATCAGCGCCACGCCGGTAGACTCTCCCGCGACAACGCTGACCGGTGCGATATCGATGTTGTCGCTTGCCAGCTGTTTACGTACGCGCTCGCCGGTATCGTCATCACCCGTACAGGCGATAAACGCGATATTCGCCCCGCTGCGCCCGGCGGCAACTGCCTGGTTTGCACCCTTACCGCCGAATGCGACCTGATACTGATTGCCGGTGACGGTTTCGCCCGGGGTGGGGAATGTTTCAAGGTTAAGAATGTGATCGGCATTGATACTGCCAAGGACGACGAGGTTGCCTGCGGTTTTCATGTATTGAGGTGTCCATCTGAGAGCGCCACCGGTATTACCCGGTGGCGTATGCCACACTTTTCTTTTATTTGGTGTCCCTCAGGCAGCCAGCGACTGCCTGAATCGCCTTTACTGCTTAATGACCAGCTTCAGGTCAACAGGGTATTTGGCCTGAACTTTTTCGCCCTTCAGCACCTTGTCGGCAGTTTCAACGCCAGTGGCGCCAATCTGCTCAGGCAGCTGAGCGATGGTCGCAGCCAGTTTGCCATCATTTACTGCTTTTTCACCATCCGGCGTGCCGTCAAATCCGACAACCATCACATCTGATTTACCCGCAGTCTGGAGCGCACGCAGCGCACCCAGCGCCATTTCGTCGTTCTGCGCGAATACCGCCTGCACATCTGGATGCGCGGTCAGCAGGTTCTGCATGACGTTCAGACCCTTAGTACGGTCGAAGTCTGCCGGCTGGCTGGCCAGCACGTTGAATTTATGTGCAGCCACGGCCTGCTGGAAGCCTTCACCACGTTCACGGGCCGCGGAAGTCCCGGCAATGCCCTGCAGTTCGATCACTTTCGCGCCTTCACCGGCTTTCTTCGCGATGTAGTCACCAGCAATTTTACCGCCCAGCACGTTATCAGACGCAATGTGGCTCACAACTTCGCCTTTCGTTGCCTGACGGTCCAGAGTGATCACCGGAATTTTCGCCTGGTTTGCCATCTTCACGGCGTTACCTACGGCATCAGAATCGGTTGGGTTGATCAGCAGAATTTTGGTGCCACGAACGGTTAAGTCCTGAACGTTAGCCAGCTCTTTCGCCGGGTTGTTCTGTGAATCCAGCACCACCAGGTTGTAGCCCAGTTTGTCCGCTTCTTTCTGCGCACCGTCCTTCAGGGAGACGAAGAACGGGTTGTTCAGGGTAGAGACAACCAGCGCGATGGTGTCTTTCGCCATGGCGTTAGCACTTACGGTTGCGCTCAGCGCGACAGCGGAAACCAGGGTAGCCAGTTTTTTCATGTTCATATCTAAGATGTCCTGTAGTGTCGTCAGTTACTGTTTTTTGTTGTCTACCAGTACCGCCAGCAAAATCACCACTGCCTTAACGATCATCTGGTAATAGGAGGAAACACCTAACAAATTCAAACCATTATTCAGGAAACCGAGAATCAGTGCGCCGATCAATGTCCCAACAATGCGACCTTTACCGCCCGCAAGGCTCGTACCGCCCAGAACCACTGCCGCAATAGCATCCAGCTCGTACCCCGTCCCCGCCGTCGGCTGCGCGGAAGAGAGGCGCGCCACTTCGATGATGCCCGCCAGTGACGCCAGCAGGCCGCACAGGGAGTACACGATAATTTTGACTTTATTAACGCTGATGCCGGACAGGCGCGTCGCCGCTTCGTTACCGCCCAGCGCATAGATATAACGGCCCAGACGGGTATGGTGCAGCATGTACCACGCCGCCAGGAAGACGATAGCCATGATCCAGACCGGGGTCGGGACACCCAGCGGGCGACCGATACCGAACCAGCCAAACAGATCCGCGTTATCCGTAAACCCGGTATTCACCGGGCTACCGTTGGTGTAAACCATGGTCACACCGCGCAGCAGCAGCATCATCACCAGCGTGGCGATAAACGCCTGAACGCGGCCTTTTGCCACAATCACACCGGTAACGGCACCAATCGCCGCGCCAGCCGCCAGTGCAGCCGCAACGGCCACCAGCGCGTTGACCTCAATTCCCACAATTGAAGCGGCGATCGCACCGGTGAGCGCCAGCAGGGAACCGACGGACAGATCGATACCCGAGGTCAAAATCACCAGCGTCATGCCGACCGCCATAATGGCGTTCACCGACGTCTGCTGCAGAATGTTGAACAGGTTATTCACGGTGAAGAAATTCGGGCTCATGGTCGAGACAATCGCGATCAGCACCAGCAGGGCAATCAGCGATTTTTGTTCCATCAGCCATGCCTTTGTGAAATAGCGGCGACCAGAAACAGCCTGGGTAGTCATCTTCTTACTCCTGATTCACGCGATTAAGCTTGCCCACAGCGGCAGCCATCAGAACTTCCTGGGTGGCCTGCTCGCGAGTGAATTCACCGCCGAGATGCCCTTCATGCATGACGATAATGCGATCGCTCATGCCTAATACCTCTGGCATCTCGGAAGAGACCAGAATGATGCTCAGACCGTCGGCCTTGAACTGGTTAATCAGCTGATAGATCTCTTTTTTCGCGCCCACGTCCACGCCGCGGGTTGGCTCGTCGAGGATCAACACCTTCGGGCGCGTCATCAGCCCGCGGGCAATCGCCACTTTCTGCTGATTCCCGCCGGACAGCAGGCCAATAGCCTGCTCCATCGACGGGGTTTTAACGTTGAAGAGACGGATAAAATCACTGACCGCCTGCTGCTCATCTTTATGCTTCAGGCTGCCGCCGCTATGGCTGAAATAGCGCAGCGCGGTCAGGGACATATTCTCTTTCACCGACATGCCCAGCACTAAGCCGTCGCGCTTGCGGTCTTCGGAGATATAGACGATGCCGTTAGCCAGCCCGTCCTGCGGCGAGCGGGTCACCACTTCATGGCCGTCAAGAGTAACGTAACCGCTGGTGCGCGGCAGTGCGCCGTACAGCACTTTCATCAGCTCGGTACGGCCCGCACCCATCAGGCCCGCCACGCCCAGGATCTCGCCCTGACGCAGGGTAAAGGTCACATCGTTTACGCCCGGGCCGCAGAGATTATCTACCTTCAGGCGGATCTCGCCCGGCGCTTTGTCCAGATGCGGATATTGGTCTTCGAGCTTACGTCCCACCATCATTTCGATCAGCGTATCTTCGGTCAGCGTCGCCACTTCGCGCTCGGCGATAAACTGGCCGTCGCGGAAGACGGTAACGTCGTCGCAAATTTCGAAGATCTCTTTCATGCGGTGAGAGATATAGACAATGCCGCGTCCCTGCGCTTTCAGCTCGCGGATCACGCGGAACAGGGATTCGGTTTCGGTATCGGTCAGGGCGTCGGTCGGTTCATCCATAATGATGACCTTCGACTCGAAGCTCAGCACCTTCGCGATTTCCACCATCTGCTGATCGCCGATGGAAAGGTCACCCACCAGACGGTCACTCTTAAAGCGCAGGTTCAGCTTCGCCAGCAGCTTGTCCGCTTCGGCGTACATGGTTTTCCAGTCGATTTTGCCGAACCGGTTCACGAACTCGCGGCCCAGGAAGATGTTTTCCGCAATGGTCAGCTGCGGGATGAGGTTCAGCTCCTGGTGAATAATGCCGATGCCCGCTTCCTGAGAGGATTTCGGGCCGTTAAAGGTGGTTTCTTTACCCAGCCAAACGAGTGAACCGGCATCACGCTGATAGATCCCGGTCAGTACTTTCATCATGGTGGATTTGCCGGCACCGTTTTCGCCCACCAGCGCCATCACGCGTCCTGGGTAGACGTTAAGCGCCGCACCGGAGAGGGCTTTTACGCCCGGGAACGACTTATCGATCCCTTTGAGTTGCAGTAATGCGTCCATGATGGCCTCAGAAGGTGACGCCAGCACAGAGAATGATATTCGCATACGGGGAACACTCCCCGCTGCGAATCACCGCCTGACTGTCTGCGGTTTGTTGTTTGAACTGTTCGTGCGTTGTGTAACGAATTTCTATGGTGTTTCCCTGGTGTTGTTGCAGTTGCTCAATGTGGCTGAGCAACGTTTCGTGGAGTTGCGGATTATGTTGTTTGATTTCCGCCGCGAGAATGGCCGCCTCAACCTGCATCTCCGCCGTCACTACCTCCAGTACCTGCATAAACGAGGGCACGCCCTGCGTTAACGCCATATCGATACGGGTTGTGCTGCGCGGAACCGGTAAGCCTGCATCGCAAACCACCAGCGTATCGGTATGCCCAAGACGGGAAATAACCGATGAGATTTCTGAGTTGAGAACCGTGCCTTTCTTCATTTTCTTGCTCCACTAGCGAAACGTTTCGCTAAAAATAGTGTAGCCGCATAAATGTTCAGAAAACCATCATGACGTAACGGATTTGTGATCAACGTCGAAACGTTTCGCTAAGTGAAATGGAGGGGAGGTAAATGCAAAACGGTAACCGTCAGGTTACCGTTTTAGATGTTTGCGCCCTCTCCCTGTGGGAGAGGGACGGGGTGAGGGCATCAGGCCGCACGGAGACTTAAATCTCAACCTGCGTCCCCAGCTCAATGACGCGGTTAGGCGGGATCTCAAACTGGTCAGGCGCGCGCAGGGCGTTACGCTGCAGGATCAGATACAGCTTGCCGCGCAGACGCAGGTACCATGGGCGCTTGCCGATGATCAGCGACTCGTGGGACATAAAGAACGACGTCTCCATCATCCGGCAGCTTAACCCTTCCAGACCGCAGCGGTGGAACACCTCTTCCACGTTCGGCGTTTCGCGCCAGCCGTAGCTCGCCACCACGCGCCAGAAGGTCGGGGACAGCTGCTCAATCTGTACGCGGCGCACGTTGTGAACGTACGGCGCATCTTCGGTGCGCAGCGTCAGCAGGATCACGCGCTCGTGCAGCACTTTGTTGTGCTTAAGGTTATGCATCAGCGCAAACGGGATCACATTCAGGGCACGAGACATGTAAACCGCGGTACCCGGCACGCGCACCGGCGGGGATTTCTCAAGCGACGCGATCATCGCCTCCAGAGAATTACCGTGCTCATGCATGCGGCGCAGCAGGCGGAAGCGCTCGCTTTTCCATGTGGTCATGACAATGAACATCAACAGGCCCAGCGTCAGCGGCAGCCAGCCACCGGAGACAATTTTGTCGAGGTTCGCAGAGAACAGCGGCAAGTCAATGCACAGGAAGCCCACCAGAATCATCCCCACGAGGAACTTATTCCAGTGCCAGTTGCGGTACGCCACCGTGGTGGAGAGAAGCGACGTCAGCACCATCGTACCGGTCACGGCAATACCGTAGGCCGCCGCCAGATTACTGGAGTGTTCGAAGCTAACAATCACGATCACAACAGCGAAGTAGAGCAGCCAGTTAACGAACGGGATGTAGATCTGGCCCGACTCCATCTCTGAGGTATGGATGATGCGCATTGGCGAGAGATATCCCAGACGAACGGCCTGACGGGTCAGAGAGAACACCCCGGAAATCACCGCCTGAGAGGCAATCACGGTCGCCAGCGTTGCGAGGATCAGCATAGGCACCAGCGCCCAGTCAGGTGCCAGCAGGAAGAATGGGTTCTTAATCGCTTCCGGGTTCTTGAGCAACAACGCGCCCTGACCGAAGTAGTTCAGCACCAGCGACGGGAGCACCACAATAAACCATGCCACGCGGATAGGCAGCTTCCCGAAATGCCCCATGTCAGCATAGAGCGCCTCCACACCGGTGATGGAGAGCACGACCGCACCCAGCGCCACGAAGGAAACCACTTTGTATTCAAGGAAGAAATGCACCGCCCAGTAAGGGTTTAGCGCATGCAGCACGTCCGGGTTCGCAATAATGCTGCGCAAACCGAGCGCCGCCAGGATCAGGAACCAGGCCAGCATAATCGGCGCAAACAGTTTGCCCACCAGCCCGGTACCGTGTTTCTGGATCATGAACAGCAGCGTCAACACGATGATTGCCAGCGGGACAACCCAGGCATCAAGCTGCGGGGCAATAATCTCCAGCCCTTCAATCGCCGAGAGCACCGAGATAGCCGGTGTTATCACCACTTCCCCGTAGAAGAAGCTGCCACCTATCAGGCCGATAATCACCAGCACAGACGTCATTCTGGCCGAGGTATTACGACCGGCAAGGGACATCAGGGTCAGGATCCCGCCTTCGCCCGCATTATCTGCACGCATAACGAAGGAGAGATATTTAACGGAAACGACCAGAATTAGCAGCCAGAAGATGAGGGACAGGAAGCCAAACACGGCATCGCGCTCAACACCAAAGCCAAACTGGCCGGACAAACATTCACGAAGCGTATAAAGCGGGCTGGTGCCGATATCACCGTAGACAACCCCGATCGCCGCAAGCGTTATTGCGGGTAATGATTGCTTATTATCAGTGCTCATAGACTAGTCTTTTCGTTTAAATAACAAATGTGTTCCTGTCCCTTGGTCCACAAAAAGCGCACAGTATGCACGATTCATTGCAAAATCGTACCCCTAAATGCAACCGCATTAATGTAGCGCAAAGAAAATTGCGCCGCACTTCAGCCTATTACCAGCCCTGACTGAAACGTCTATACTCGCTTCAATTGGCCGCCACAACGGCGAAAGGATGCAAAACTATTATGGCTCACTCACATTTATTAGCAGAAAGAATTTCCCGCCTCAGCAGCGCGCTGGAGAAAGGCCTTTACGAGCGTAGCCACGCCATTCGCCTTTGCCTGCTGGCGGCATTGAGCGGTGAAAGCGTATTTCTGCTGGGACCGCCGGGCATTGCCAAAAGTTTGATTGCACGCCGCCTAAAGTTCGCTTTCCAGAACGCTCGCGCATTCGAGTATTTGATGACGCGCTTCTCCACGCCAGAAGAAGTTTTCGGCCCGCTTTCTATTCAGGCGCTGAAAGATGAAGGGCGCTATGAGCGTCTGACGGCGGGCTATCTCCCGGAAGCGGAAATCGTCTTTCTTGATGAGATCTGGAAAGCCGGCCCGGCCATTCTGAATACCCTGCTGACGGCAATCAACGAACGCCGCTTCCGCAACGGCGCGAGCGAAGAGAAGATCCCCATGCGCCTACTGGTGGCCGCGTCAAACGAACTGCCCGAAGCCGACAGCAGCCTGGAAGCGCTGTATGACCGTATGCTGATCCGCCTGTGGCTGGATAAAGTCCAGGATAAATCAAACTTCCGTTCAATGCTGGTGAGCCAGCAGGACGAAAACGAAAACCCGGTGGCACCTTCACTGCAGGTGACGGACGAGGAGTACCATCAGTGGCAGGACGAGATCGGCAAAATTAAGCTGCCCGACGCCGTCTTTGAGCTGATCTTCATGCTGCGCCAGCAGCTTGATTCCCTGCCTTCCGCCCCGTACGTCTCAGATCGTCGCTGGAAAAAAGCGATCCGTCTGCTCCAGGCCAGCGCGTTGTTCAGCGGTCGCGACGCGGTCGCCCCTATCGATCTGATCCTGCTAAAAGACTGCCTCTGGCACGACGCAGAAGGCATGAACCTGATGCAGCAGCAGCTGGACGTTTTGATGACCGGGCACGCCTGGGGGCAGCAGGCGATGCTCAACCAGCTGGGGGCGATTGCCCAACGGCGCATTCAGCTCCAGCAGCAGCAAAGCGATAAAACCGCGCTAAAAGTGAACCGACTGGGCGGCATGTTCGCCCGCAAACCGCATTACGAGCTACCCGCCGATCTGACCGGCACGACGCTGACACTGCTGCTCCAGCAGCCCCTCAAGCTGCATGATATGCAGGTGGTGCACATTACGATTGAGCGCGAGCCGCTGGCGCAGTGGCTGGATAAGGGCGGGGAGATCCGCGGAAAGCTCAACGGCATCGGTTTCGCGCAGCCGCTGAATATGGAAGTGGACAGCAGTCAGCACCTGGTGATCCGCGACGTGAGCCTTCAGGGATCGCGTCTTGCGCTTCCCGGCACCGCCTCGGACAGCGTGCCGGAAGAGATTAAACAACAGCTGGAAGCGCTGGATACCGAATGGCATCAGCAGCACACCCGCTTCAGCGAGCAGCAAAAATGCCTCTTTATTCATAGCGACTGGCTAGGTCGCATTGAAGCCAGCCTGCAGGACGTCAGCGCGCAGATCAAACAGGCGCGTCAATGCTAACGCTGGACACGCTCAATATGATGCTGGCCGTCAGCGAGGAAGGGTTGATCGAGGAGGTGGTGATTACCCTTCTGGCATCGCCGCAGCTGGCGGCCTTCTTTGAAAAATTCCCGAAACTCAAAAAAGCGATGACGGACGATCTCCCGCGCTGGCGCGACAATCTGCGGCAGCGGTTTAAGGAGACAGAAGTCCCGCCCGAACTGACGGAGGAAGTCGCGGCCTATCAGCAGTGTCAGCGGCTATCGACGCCACAGTTTATCGTCCAGATCCCGCAAACCCTTACCCTGCTCGATAAAGTCCACTCTCCGTTTGCCAGCCAGGCCAGAATGCTGGTCACAGAAAACGCCACCTTTACCCCGGCGCTGCAGACGCTCTTTTTACAGCGCTGGCGCCTGAGCCTGGTCGTCCAGGCTACCACGCTGAACCAACAGCTTCTGGATGAAGAGCGGGAACAGCTGCTCAGCGAAGTCCAGGAACGCATGACGCTGAGTGGCCAGCTCGAAGAGGTGCTGGTAGAAAATGAAAACGCCGCTGGTCGCCTCTGGGATATGAGCGCCGGGCAGCTGCAGCGCGGGGATTATCAGCTGATCGTGAAGTACGGCGACTTTCTTACCCAGCAGCCGGAGCTGATGAAGCTCGCGGAACAGCTCGGCCGCTCGCGAGAGGCCAAATCGGTCCCAAAGAAGGATGCCCCGATGGAAACCTTCCGCACCCTTGTACGCGAACCGGCTACCGTGCCGGAGCAGGTCGACGGGCTCCAGCAAAGCGACGACATCCTGCGCCTGCTGCCGACCGAGCTAAGCACGCTGGGGATGACCGAACTGGAGTATGAGTTTTACCGTCGGCTGGTGGAAAAACAGCTTCTTACCTATCGGCTGCACGGCGAAGCCTGGCGAGAGAAGCTCAGCCAGCGCCCGGTCGTGCATCAGGACTTTGATGAGCAGCCGCGCGGGCCGTTTATTGTCTGCGTGGATACGTCTGGCTCAATGGGCGGCTTTAACGAGCAGTGTGCGAAGGCGTTCTGTCTGGCGCTGATGCGCGTGGCGCTCGCTGACCGCCGTCGCTGCTTTATCATGCTCTTCTCCAGCGAAGTCGTGGGCTACGAGCTGACGAACCAGCAGGGCATTGAGCAGGCCATCCGCTTTTTAAGCCAACGTTTTCGCGGCGGCACCGATCTGGCCAGCTGTTTTCGCAGCATTGTAGAACGGATGCAGGGCGGCGACTGGTACGACGCTGATGCGGTGGTGATTTCCGATTTCATTGCCCAGCGGCTGCCGGAAGATGTGGTAAATAAAGTGAAGGAGCTGCAGCGCGTGCACCAGCACCGTTTTCATGCCGTGGCGATGTCCGCACATGGAAAACCCGGCATCATGCGCATCTTCGATCATATCTGGCGCTTTGATACCGGGTTGCGTAGCCGCCTGCTCAGGCGCTGGCGGCGTTAGTTAAAGAAGAGAACCGACGCTTTCACGTACCTGCTGCGGCCAGACTCCACACTGCACCTGACCAATGTGAGACAGTTGCAGCAGCAGCATGGTCAGACGGGATTGCCCGATACCGCCGCCGATGGTCTGCGGCATTTCACCGCGCAGCAGCGCCTGATGCCACTCTAATTTAAGGCGATCTTCATCACCGGTCACCGCCAGCTGGCGCTTTAGCGCCTCTGCATCCACGCGGATCCCCATCGAAGAGAGCTCAAACGCATCTTCCAGAACCGGGTTCCAGACCAGAATATCGCCGTTCAGACCGGCATATTCGCTTTCGCCCGCGGTGCTCCAGTCATCATAATCCGGCGCACGAACGTCGTGACGTTTGCCATCAGACAGTTTGCCGCCGATGCCAATCAGAAATACCGCGCCCAGTTCTTTGGCGATCGCGCGCTCGCGGCCTTTGGCATCCAGAGCCGGGAAGCGGCTCAGCAGTTCCTGGCTGTGGACAAAGTGGATCGTATCCGGCAGGAACGGTACCAGACCAAACTCTTCGCTTACGGCCGCTTCGGTCGCTTTGATTCCGGCGTAGATCGCCTCAACGGTGGATTTCAGCGTACCGACATGACGCTCGCCGTCACCCATTACGCGCTCCCAGTCCCACTGGTCAACGTAGACAGAGTGAATCGGGGAGAGGCGGTCTTCATCGGGGCGAAGGGCTTTCATGTGCGTGTAGAGCCCTTCGCCCGCGCTGAAGTCGTGTTGTCCCAGGGTTTGACGCTTCCACTTCGCCAGGGAATGCACCACTTCGAACTGGGCGTTTGGCAGTGTTTTCACTTTTACCTGTACCGCTTTTTCGCAACCAGACAGGTTATCCTGCGTCCCGTCACCCACGCGGCTAAGAATCGGCGCCTGAACTTCAATAAGACCAAGCTTCTCTTCAAGCTGGCGGGAAAAATGGGATTTTACGAAACTGATCTGGCGTTGTTTTGCGATGTAAGCGGTTTTCATTATTTATACTCCTGCGTCCTGTTGATAATGATTAAGCAACAGAACCGACACTTAATTCAATAACCCATCAACAAAAAGCCACCTTCACTTTTGATTCGTTAAAATAAGACGCTAGAATAGACGTATTCGTTAATCTTCATAAGAAAAAGCTATGGAAAATTATCAGATCGACAATCTGGACCGCGGCATCCTTGAGGCCTTAATGGCCAATGCCCGTACAGCCTACGCCGAACTGGCGAAACAGTTTGGCGTCAGCCCGGGAACCATTCACGTTCGCGTAGAGAAGATGAAGCAGGCAGGGATCATTACCGGTGCGCGCATCGACGTCAGCCCGAAGCAGCTGGGTTACGACGTCTGCTGCTTCATCGGCATTATTCTTAAAAGCGCAAAAGATTACCCCTCCGCGCTGGCAAAGCTGAACGCGCTCGATGAAGTCACCGAGGCGTACTACACCACCGGGCACTACAGCATCTTTATTAAGGTGATGTGCCGCTCCATCGATGCCCTCCAGCAGGTACTTATCAACAAGATCCAAACAATCGATGAAATTCAGTCCACCGAGACACTGATCTCCCTGCAAAACCCGATCATGCGTACCATCCGCCCGTGATCGGGCAATTTCATTCCCACATTTTCCACAGGTAGATCCCAGCTCGTTCACAGCGTACAATGGCCCCCTCTTTATCTGAGCGAGCGATCAATGGCGGACATTACCCTTATCAGCGGCAGCACCCTTGGCGGTGCGGAATACGTAGCGGAACATCTGGCTGAGAAGCTGGAAGATGCAGGCTTTTCTACACAAACGCTGCACGGGCCGTTGCTTGAAGATCTCCCGGCTGACGGGGTCTGGCTGCTGATCACCTCCACGCACGGTGCGGGCGATCTGCCGGATAACCTGCAACCTTTATATGACGAACTGCTGGAACAGCAGCCCGACCTTTCAAACGTCCGTTTTGGCGCAGTGGGGATCGGCAGTCGTGAATATGACACCTTTTGCGGGGCAATAGAGAAGGTCGAAGCCGCTGTTACCGCTTGCGGAGCAAAACAGCTGGGTGAAACGCTCAAGATCAACATCCTCGATCATGACATTCCGGAGGATCCAGCCGAGATCTGGCTCGCGGAATGGAAAAATTTACTCAAAACCGATTAAAGATCGCGCGAACAGATGTGGATAACTCTGGTTAAAAGCTCGTATTAACCCGTAGTTATCCAAAGAACAACCCTAGCGTCGTTTTTGGCCTGTGTATAAAGTCGCGATCTGATCCCAGCTTATACGGTCCTGGATCACCGATCATTCACAGCAAACGATCCTTCCTAACTGCATGATCTTATTTGCAGGATCGGACTTATCCACACGTGTCCGCGATCCTAATAAGAGATCACAGTAGAACAGATCTCTAAATAAAAAGATCTTCTTTTTAATAGCCCAGGATCCCAATGCTTTCTCGAAAGACTAAAGTTGAGTAGAATCCACGGCCCGGGCTTCAATCCATTTTCATACCGCTTTACGCGAGGCAGACCACCATGTTTTATCAGGATCCTTTTGACGTCATCATCATTGGCGGGGGTCATGCAGGCACTGAGGCCGCAATGGCCGCAGCGCGAATGGGTCAGCAGACCCTGCTTTTGACACACAATATCGACACGCTGGGACAAATGTCCTGTAATCCGGCGATTGGCGGCATTGGGAAAGGACACCTGGTAAAAGAAGTGGATGCACTTGGCGGCTTGATGGCGAAAGCGATCGATCATGCGGGCATTCAGTTTAGGATACTAAACGCGAGTAAAGGCCCTGCTGTTCGCGCCACTCGTGCGCAGGCAGACCGCGTGCTTTACCGCCAGGCCGTGCGCACCGCGCTGGAGAACCAGCCGAACCTGATGATCTTCCAGCAGGCGGTAGAAGATCTTATCGTTGAGAACGATCGCGTCGTGGGCGCCGTGACCCAGATGGGCCTCAAGTTCCGCGCCAAAGCCGTGGTGCTTACGGTCGGGACATTCCTGGACGGCAAAATCCATATTGGTCTGGACAACTACAGCGGTGGCCGTGCTGGCGATCCGCCGTCCATTCCGCTGTCTCGTCGTCTGCGTGAACTGCCGCTGCGCGTCAGCCGTCTGAAAACCGGCACGCCGCCGCGTATCGATGCGCGCACCATTGATTTCAGCGTACTGGCCCAACAGCACGGCGATAACCCGATGCCGGTCTTCTCGTTCATGGGCAACGCGGCGCAACACCCGCAGCAGGTACCTTGCTACATCACGCATACCAACGAAAAAACCCATGACGTGATCCGCAATAACCTCGATCGCAGCCCAATGTACGCTGGCGTGATCGAAGGGATCGGCCCACGTTACTGCCCGTCGATCGAAGACAAAGTGATGCGCTTTGCCGATCGTAACCAGCACCAGATCTTCCTGGAGCCGGAAGGGCTGACCTCGAACGAAATTTACCCGAACGGCATCTCCACCAGCCTGCCATTCGACGTGCAGATGCAAATTGTTCGCTCAATGCAGGGGATGGAGAATGCGAAAATCGTTCGCCCTGGCTACGCTATTGAGTACGATTTCTTCGACCCGCGTGACCTGAAGCCGACGCTGGAGAGCAAATTCATCCACGGCCTGTTCTTCGCGGGGCAGATTAACGGCACCACCGGCTACGAAGAAGCCGCAGCGCAGGGGTTGCTTGCCGGTCTGAACGCTGCCCGCTTCTCTGCCGAGAAAGAGGGCTGGGCGCCGGCGCGTTCTCAGGCCTATCTGGGCGTTTTGGTCGACGATCTCTGCACGCTGGGCACCAAAGAACCGTACCGTATGTTTACCTCTCGCGCGGAATATCGTCTGATGCTGCGCGAGGACAACGCCGACCTGCGTCTGACCGAGATAGGCCGCGAGCTGGGTCTGGTGGATGACGAACGCTGGGCGCGCTTTAACGAGAAGCTGGAACGTATTGAACAGGAACGTCAGCGCCTGAAAACCACGTGGGTAAACCCACAGGCGGAAACCGCTGCCGAAGTGAACGCTCACTTAACAGCGCCGCTGTCGCGTGAAGCCAGCGGCGAAGATCTGCTGCGTCGTCCTGAAGTCACCTACGAGAATCTGGTCAAACTGACCGCGTTCGCACCGGGCCTTGAAGACGCTGAAGCTGCCGAGCAGGTCGAAATTCAGGTGAAGTACGAAGGCTACATCGCGCGTCAGCAGGATGAGATCGAAAAACAGCAGCGCAACGAAAACACGCTGCTGCCGGAAATGCTGGACTACCGTCAGGTGACGGGCCTTTCCAACGAAGTGATCGCTAAGCTGAACGATCACAAACCGGTATCGATTGGCCAGGCCTCCCGTATCTCGGGCGTTACGCCGGCGGCGATTTCGATCCTGCTGGTGTGGCTGAAAAAGCAGGGCATGCTGCGCCGTAGCGCGTAATTGACATTGCTTTTGGCGGGTAGCGCTTCGCTGACCCGCCCTACTTATTCGTAGGCCCGGTAAGCGGCAGCGCCACCGGGCAAAAAAACTCTCAACAGGTATTCACCGTGCTCAACAAACTCTCTCGTCTGCTGGATCAGGCAGGTATTTCGCTCACCGATCACCAGAAAAACCAGCTGGTGGCGTATGTCGATATGCTGAACAAATGGAATAAAGCGTACAACCTGACGTCTGTGCGCGATCCCAACGAGATGCTGGTTCGCCATATTCTCGATAGTATCGTGGTGGCGCCGTACCTGAAAGGTGGACGTTTTATCGACGTGGGGACGGGGCCGGGTTTGCCGGGCGTTCCGCTGTCGATTGTCCGACCCGAGAGCCATTTCACGCTGCTGGACAGCCTGGGCAAGCGCGTGCGCTTTTTACGCCAGGTTCAGCATGAACTGAAGCTCGATAACATCACGCCCGTACAGAGCAGGGTAGAGGAGTTTCCGGCAGAGCCGCCGTTTGACGGCGTTATCAGCCGTGCGTTTGCTTCGCTCAATGACATGGTGAGCTGGTGTAAGCATCTGCCGGCAGAAGATGGCCGTTTTTATGCGCTGAAAGGGCAGCTGCCCGGTGATGAAATTGAACAGATTCCGGAAGGTTTTAGCGTTGAAACCATCGAGAAATTAAACGTTCCGCAGCTCGACGGTGAACGTCATCTGGTGATAATTAAGCCAAACAATTTTTAAAAAAATAATAAAAAATGTGGAATTTGTGCTGTTCTGAGTATGTTAAAAAACAGCACAACTAACCGGGGTTAACCAGAGAGCGTTTAACCGCTTTTTTACCAGGGATTTTCTTGCGGTTAACCTCAAGTCGATTATTCATCGCGAAGATAGTCAACTATGAAAATATCAGCCTGCTAAAAGTGGAAGGCTGTAACCAGAACGCAATGTTAATTATTTATTAAGAATGTCAATAAAAGGTTTTTATTGTGTACGGGGCTGTTTTGAAAATAGTTGCGATATTTTGTGTTTAATTTCAGAAAGATAATCCTGGGCGATTTACGGCTTTGATAAATACAACCTTATCGCAAATGTGTGTTTTGTGATCTCGTGCACGCTTTGTAGTCAACGTTTTCGCGCTGTTTGCAGTTTTGCTCGAAGGTCGGTGCTTTCTACGAAAGTTAAAAAATAGCGCTGGGGAAAAATATTTAAACATTTATTCACCTTTTCGCTACTTAATGTTTGAAATCACGGGTACGCACCGTATAATTTGTCCGCTTTTTGATGCTTGACTCTGAGCCTTAAAGGACGTTTTATACGACACGCGGCATACCTCGAAGGGAGCAGGAGTAAAAACGTGATGTCTGTGTCGCTCTTGAGTAGAAACGTTGCTCGTAAGCTTCTGTTCATTCAGTTTCTGGCTGTGATAGCAAGTGGACTGCTGTTTAGCCTCAAAGACCCCTTCTGGGGCATCTCCGCCGTGTGCGGGGGTTTGGCGGTCGTGCTGCCAAACGTGTTGTTTATGATTTTTGCCTGGCGTCATCAGGCGCATACACCCGCCAAAGGCCGCGTGGCCTGGTCCTTCGCCCTCGGCGAAGTGTGTAAGGTGTTGCTGACCTTTGCTCTACTGGTGATGGCGCTGGCGGTTTTGAAAGTGGTATTCATGCCGCTGATAGCAACGTGGGTTTTGGTGCTGGTGGTACAAGTTCTGGCTCCAGCTGTAATCAATAACAAAGGGTAAAAGGCATCATGGCTTCAGAAAATATGACGCCGCAGGATTACATAGGTCACCATCTGAATAACCTTCAGCTGGACCTGCGTACATTCTCGCTGGTGGATCCACATAACCCCCCGGCCACCTTCTGGACGATCAACATCGACTCCATGTTCTTCTCGGTGGTTTTGGGTCTTCTGTTCCTGGCCATGTTCCGCAGCGTTGCTAAAAAAGCGACCAGCGGTGTTCCAGGGAAATTCCAGACGTTCGTTGAGATGATCATCGGCTTCGTCCATGGCAGCGTGAAAGACATGTACCATGGTAAGAGCAAGCTGATTGCTCCGCTGGCCCTGACCGTGTTCGTTTGGGTCTTCCTGATGAACCTGATGGACCTGCTGCCAATTGACCTGCTGCCGTTCATCGGCGAGCATATCTTCGGCCTGCCTGCGCTGCGTGTTGTACCGTCTGCGGACGTGAACATCACCCTGTCGATGGCGCTGGGCGTGTTTATCCTGATTCTTTTCTACAGCATCAAAATGAAAGGCGTAAGCGGCTTTGTGAAAGAGCTTACCTTGCAGCCGTTCAACCACTGGGCGTTTATTCCGGTCAACCTGATCCTGGAAGGCGTTAGCCTGCTGTCCAAACCTGTTTCACTGGGTCTGCGACTGTTCGGCAACATGTATGCGGGTGAGCTGATTTTCATTCTGATCGCGGGTCTTCTGCCGTGGTGGTCACAGTGGGTTCTGAATGTGCCGTGGGCCATTTTCCACATCCTGATCATTACGCTGCAAGCCTTTATCTTCATGGTTCTGACGATCGTCTATCTGTCGATGGCGTCTGAAGAGCACTGATTTTTTACCAACACTACTACGTTTTAATTGAAACAAACTGGAGACTGTCATGGAAAACCTGAATATGGATCTGCTGTACATGGCTGCCGCTGTGATGATGGGTCTGGCGGCTATCGGTGCTGCGATCGGTATCGGCATCCTCGGAGGTAAATTCCTGGAAGGCGCAGCGCGTCAACCTGATCTGATTCCTCTGCTGCGTACTCAGTTCTTTATCGTTATGGGTCTGGTGGATGCTATCCCAATGATCGCTGTAGGTCTGGGTCTGTACGTGATGTTTGCTGTCGCGTAGTAGTTGTTTTAAAACCCCAAGCCACAGAAATTTAAGAGGTATTGTGCTGTGAACATGAACGCAACAATCCTCGGCCAGGCCATCGCGTTTATTCTCTTTGTCTGGTTCTGCATGAAGTATGTATGGCCGCCTTTAATGGCTGCCATCGAAAAACGTCAGAAAGAAATTGCTGACGGTCTGGCTTCCGCAGAACGCGCTAAGAAAGATTTGGACCTTGCACAGGCCAACGCGACAGACCAGCTGAAAAAAGCGAAAGCTGAAGCTCAGGTAATCATTGAACAGGCTAACAAGCGCCGTTCTCAGATCCTGGACGAAGCCAAAGCTGAAGCAGAACAGGAACGTACTAAGATCGTGACACAGGCTCAGGCTGAAATTGAAGCTGAGCGTAAACGTGCTCGTGAAGAACTGCGTAAGCAGGTTGCGATTCTGGCTGTTGCTGGCGCCGAGAAGATCATCGAACGTTCCGTGGATGAAGCTGCTAACAGCGACATCGTGGACAAACTTGTCGCTGAACTGTAAGGAGGGAGGGGCTGATGTCTGAATTTGTTACGGTAGCTCGCCCCTACGCCAAAGCAGCTTTTGACTTTGCTGTCGAACACCAAAATGTCGATCGCTGGCAGAATATGCTGGCGTTTGCCGCTGAGGTGACGAAAAACGAACAAATGGCCGAGTTGCTTTCCGGTGCGTTAGCGCCTGAAACCCTCGCCGCGTCGTTTATCGCCGTGTGCGGAGAGCAACTGGATGCCAACGGCCAGAACCTGATTAAGGTGATGGCAGAAAATGGTCGTCTCCGTGTGCTCCCGGATGTTCTCGAGCAGTTTGAGCACTTACGTGCCCTTAGTGAAGCAACTGCAGAAGTCGAAGTGACTTCCGCGACTGAACTGAGTGACGAACAGCTTGCGAAAATTACCGCCGCGATGGAAAAACGTCTGTCACGCAAAGTTAAGCTGAATTGCAAAATCGATAAGTCTGTAATGGCAGGCGTAATCATCCGCTCGGGTGATATGGTCATTGATGGCAGCGTACGCGGCCGTCTTGAGCGCCTTGCAGACGTCTTGCAGTCTTAAGGGGACTGGAGCATGCAACTGAATTCCACCGAAATCAGCGAACTGATCAAGCAGCGCATTGCTCAGTTCAATGTTGTGAGTGAAGCTCACAACGAAGGTACTATTGTTTCTGTAAGTGACGGTGTTATCCGCATCCACGGCCTGGCCGATTGTATGCAGGGTGAGATGATTTCCCTGCCGGGTAACCGTTACGCTATCGCACTGAACCTGGAGCGCGACTCCGTAGGTGCAGTTGTGATGGGTCCATACGCTGACCTCGCCGAAGGCATGAAGGTTAAGTGTACTGGCCGTATTCTGGAAGTGCCGGTTGGCCGTGGCCTGCTGGGTCGCGTTGTTAACACCCTGGGTGCGCCAATCGACGGTAAAGGTCCGGTTGAGCACGATGGCTTCTCCCCAATCGAAGTTATCGCACCAGGCGTTATCGACCGTCAGTCCGTTGATCAGCCAGTGCAGACTGGTTATAAGTCCGTTGACGCCATGATCCCAATCGGTCGTGGTCAGCGTGAACTGATCATCGGTGACCGTCAGACCGGTAAAACCGCGATGGCAATCGACGCCATCATCAACCAGCGTGACTCCGGCATCAAATGTGTGTACGTGGCTATCGGCCAGAAAGCGTCCACCATTTCTAACGTGGTTCGTAAACTGGAAGAGCACGGCGCACTGTCTAACACCATCGTTGTGGTAGCAACCGCGTCTGAATCTGCTGCACTGCAATACCTGGCGCCATACGCCGGTTGCGCAATGGGCGAATACTTCCGTGACCGCGGTGAAGATGCGCTGATCGTATACGATGACCTGTCTAAACAGGCTGTTGCTTATCGTCAGGTTTCCCTGCTGCTCCGTCGTCCACCAGGACGTGAAGCATTCCCGGGTGACGTATTCTACCTCCACTCTCGTCTGCTGGAGCGTGCTTCCCGCGTTAACGCGGAATACGTCGAGAACTTCACCAAAGGTGAAGTGAAGGGCAAAACAGGTTCTCTGACCGCGCTGCCGATCATTGAAACCCAGGCGGGTGACGTTTCTGCGTTCGTTCCGACCAACGTAATCTCCATTACCGATGGTCAGATCTTCCTGGAAACCAACCTGTTTAACTCCGGTATTCGTCCGGCGGTTAACCCGGGTATCTCCGTATCCCGTGTGGGTGGTGCTGCTCAGACCAAGATCATCAAGAAACTGTCCGGTGGTATCCGTACCGCGCTGGCACAGTATCGTGAACTGGCTGCGTTCTCTCAGTTCGCATCCGATCTGGACGAAGCAACCCGTAAACAGCTGAGCCACGGTCAGAAAGTGACCGAGCTGCTGAAGCAGAAACAGTACGCTCCAATGTCTGTTGCTCAGCAGGGCCTGGTACTGTTCGCGGCTGAACGCGGTTACCTCGAAGATGTGGAACTGGCGAAAATCGGTAGCTTTGAAGCCGCTCTGCTGGCTTACGTCGACCGTGATCACGCTCCGCTGATGCAAGAGATCAACCAGACCGGTGGCTATAACGACGAAATCGAAGGCAAGCTGAAAGCTATCCTCGATTCCTTCAAAGCAACCCAATCCTGGTAATCGTCCGGCGGCTTGTCTCAGGGCAAGCCGCCTGGCATTGAGGAGAAGCTCATGGCCGGCGCAAAAGAGATACGTAGTAAGATCGCAAGCGTCCAGAACACGCAAAAGATCACTAAAGCGATGGAGATGGTCGCCGCTTCCAAAATGCGTAAATCGCAGGATCGCATGGCGGCCAGCCGTCCTTATGCAGAGACCATGCGCAAAGTGATTGGTCACCTTGCAAACGGTAATCTGGAATATAAGCACCCTTACCTGGAAGAACGCGACGTTAAGCGCGTGGGCTACCTGGTGGTGTCGACTGACCGTGGTCTGTGTGGCGGCTTGAACATTAACCTGTTCAAAAAACTGCTGGCGGATATGAAAGGCTGGTCTGATAAAGGCGTTCAGTGCGATCTGGCACTGATTGGCTCTAAAGGCGTCTCTTTCTTTAACTCCGTTGGTGGCAACATTGTCGCTCAGGTGACCGGTATGGGTGATAACCCGTCCCTGTCCGAACTGATCGGCCCGGTTAAAGTGATGTTGCAGGCCTACGATGAAGGCCGTCTGGACAGACTGTACGTTGTCAGCAACAAATTCATTAACACCATGTCTCAGGTTCCAACGCTCACTCAGATGCTGCCGTTACCGGCATCAGAAGATGACGAGCTGAAGCAGAAAGCCTGGGATTACCTGTATGAACCCGATCCGAAACCGCTGCTGGATACCCTGCTGCGTCGTTACGTTGAATCTCAGGTTTATCAGGGCGTTGTAGAAAACCTGGCCAGCGAGCAGGCCGCACGAATGGTGGCGATGAAAGCCGCGACCGATAATGGCGGCAGCCTGATTAAAGAGCTGCAGTTGGTTTACAACAAAGCTCGTCAGGCCAGCATTACTCAGGAACTCACCGAGATCGTCTCGGGGGCCGCCGCGGTTTAACCAGGTTTACGAATTACGTAGAGGATTCAAGATGGCTACTGGAAAGATTGTCCAGGTAATCGGCGCCGTGGTGGACGTCGAGTTCCCTCAGGACGCCGTACCACGCGTGTACGACGCGCTTGAGGTACAGAATGGTAACGAGAGCCTGGTGCTGGAAGTTCAGCAGCAGCTCGGCGGCGGTATCGTGCGTACCATCGCCATGGGTTCTTCCGACGGTCTGCGTCGTGGTCTGGAAGTTAAAGACCTTGAGCACCCGATCGAAGTGCCTGTAGGTAAAGCAACGCTGGGTCGTATCATGAACGTATTGGGTCAGCCAATCGACATGAAAGGCGACATCGGTGAAGAAGAGCGTTGGGCTATCCACCGCGCGGCACCTTCCTACGAAGAGCTGTCCAGCTCTCAGGAACTGCTGGAAACCGGCATCAAAGTTATCGACCTGATGTGTCCGTTTGCGAAGGGCGGTAAAGTGGGTCTGTTCGGTGGTGCGGGTGTAGGTAAAACCGTAAACATGATGGAGCTGATCCGTAACATCGCGATCGAGCACTCCGGTTACTCCGTGTTTGCGGGCGTAGGTGAACGTACTCGTGAGGGTAACGACTTCTACCACGAAATGACCGACTCAAACGTTCTGGACAAAGTATCCCTGGTTTACGGCCAGATGAACGAGCCACCAGGAAACCGTCTGCGCGTTGCGCTGACCGGCCTGACAATGGCTGAGAAATTCCGTGACGAAGGTCGTGACGTTCTGCTGTTCGTTGATAACATCTACCGTTACACCCTGGCCGGTACTGAAGTATCTGCACTGCTGGGTCGTATGCCTTCAGCGGTAGGTTATCAGCCTACGCTGGCGGAAGAGATGGGTGTTCTTCAGGAACGTATCACCTCTACCAAAACCGGTTCTATCACCTCCGTTCAGGCGGTATACGTACCTGCGGATGACTTGACTGACCCATCTCCAGCAACCACCTTTGCGCACTTAGACGCAACCGTGGTACTGAGCCGTCAGATCGCGTCTCTGGGTATCTACCCGGCCGTTGACCCGCTGGACTCCACCAGCCGTCAGCTGGATCCACTGGTTGTTGGCCAGGAACACTACGACACCGCGCGTGGCGTACAGTCCCTGCTGCAGCGTTACCAGGAACTGAAAGACATCATCGCCATCCTCGGTATGGATGAGCTGTCTGAAGAAGACAAACTGGTGGTAGCACGTGCGCGTAAGATCCAGCGCTTCCTGTCCCAGCCGTTCTTCGTTGCGGAAGTATTCACCGGTTCTCCGGGTAAATACGTTTCCCTGAAAGACACCATCCGTGGCTTTAAAGGCATCATGGAAGGCGAATACGATCACCTGCCAGAGCAGGCGTTCTACATGGTTGGTTCCATCGAAGAAGCCGTGGAAAAAGCCAAAAAACTTTAACGCCTTAATCGGAGGGTGATATGGCAATGACTTACCACCTGGACGTCGTCAGCGCAGAGCAACAAATGTTCTCTGGTCTGGTCGAGAAAATCCAGGTAACGGGCAGTGAAGGTGAACTGGGTATTTTCCCGGGTCACGCACCGCTGCTCACCGCCATTAAGCCTGGTATGATCCGCATCGTTAAACAGTTCGGTCACGAAGAGTTTATCTATCTGTCCGGCGGCATTCTTGAAGTGCAGCCTGGCAGTGTGACCGTTCTGGCCGATACCGCTATTCGTGGCCAGGATCTCGACGAAGCGCGAGCCCTGGAGTCGAAGCGTAAGGCTGAAGAGCACATTAACAGCTCTCATGGCGACGTGGATTACGCTCAGGCGTCTGCGGAGCTGGCCAAAGCGATCGCGAAACTGCGCGTTATCGAGTTGACCAAAAAAGCGATGTAACACCGGCTTGAAAAGCACAAAAGCCAGTCTGGATACCAGACTGGCTTTTTTTTTCATCCTTAATTCATGATGAAAAAGATGTAGAATTTTAGGCATCAAACGTTTTTACTTCTCACTCAAACTACCGTCAGGATGCGTATGTCAAACAGTGCGATGAGCGTGGTGATCCTTGCCGCTGGCAAAGGTACCCGCATGTATTCCGATCTGCCTAAAGTGCTCCACACGCTGGCAGGAAAGCCAATGGTGCAGCATGTCATTGATGCAGCGAATGAACTAGGTGCCCGTCAGGTTCACCTGGTCTACGGCCACGGCGGCGATCTGCTTAAAAAGACGCTGAGCGATGATGCGCTCAACTGGGTGCTTCAGGCTGAACAGCTGGGTACCGGTCATGCGATGCAGCAGGCTGCGCCATTCTTTGCCGATGACGAAGATATTCTGATGCTCTACGGTGATGTTCCGCTGATCTCCGTTGAAACGCTGACTCGCCTTCGTGCAGCCAAGCCGCAGGGCGGCATCGGTTTATTGACCGTTGTGCTGGACGATCCAACGGGCTATGGCCGTATCACGCGTGAAAACGGCAACGTAACGGGTATCGTTGAACATAAAGATGCCAGTGATGAACAGCGCAAGATTCAGGAGATCAACACCGGCATCCTGATTGCCAATGGCGCTGACATGAAGCGCTGGCTCTCTCAGCTCGACAACAATAACGCGCAAGGTGAGTACTACATCACCGACATCATTGCGATGGCGTATCACGAAGGGCGTGAGATCGCCGCCGTTCATCCGGCGCGCATCAGCGAAACGGACGGCGTGAATAACCGCCTGCAGCTTTCCCGTCTTGAGCGTATTTATCAGTCCGAGCAGGCAGAGAAGCTGCTGCTTGCTGGCGTCATGCTGCGCGATCCGGCGCGTTTCGATTTGCGCGGCACCGTGTCTCACGGGCGCGACGTTGAGATCGATACTAACGTTATTCTTGAAGGCAACGTCACGCTGGGCAACCGTGTCAAAATTGGCGCCGGCTGCGTGATTAAAAACAGCGTTATCGGCGACGACTGCGAAATCAGCCCGTACAGCGTGGTGGAAGATGCTCACCTTGAAGCAGCGTGTACCATCGGCCCGTTTGCGCGTCTGCGCCCGGGCGCTGAGCTGCTGGAAGGCGCGCACGTGGGCAACTTCGTGGAAATGAAAAAAGCGCGTCTGGGTAAAGGCTCGAAAGCCGGTCATTTGACCTATCTGGGCGACGCGGAGATTGGCGATAACGTGAATATTGGTGCAGGAACCATTACCTGTAACTATGACGGCGCCAATAAGTTTAAAACCATCATCGGCGATGACGTGTTCGTGGGCTCGGACACGCAGCTGGTGGCACCGGTTACTGTGGGTAACGGCGTGACCATTGCCGCCGGCACGACCGTCACGCGCGACGTAGCGGATAACGAGCTGGTGTTAAGCCGCGTGCCGCAGGTACACAAGCAGGGCTGGAAACGCCCGGTGAAGAAAAAGTAACAACAAGGCGGGTGGCGCTACGCTTACCCGCCTACGATTGAGTAGGCCTGATAAGGCGTAGCCGTCATCAGGCAAACCCGGGAGAGGAGATAAATATATATCTCCCCCCACAAGCAGTACCCATAAAAATAACCCCACTCTCTACAAGGCTCGGGGCGCCCGGAAAGGGTAAATACAGGTCAGCGACAACGCAGGCATAATGCCTAAATTCGGAATCTAAAATATGTGTGGAATTGTTGGCGCAGTTGCGCAGCGTGATATTGCTGAAATCCTTCTCGAAGGTTTACGTCGTCTGGAATACCGTGGTTACGACTCTGCCGGTCTGGCTGTCGTGGATGCAGAAGGGCATATGACCCGCCTGCGTCGCCTCGGTAAAGTGCAGATGCTGGCTCAGGCCGCGGAAGAACATCCGCTGCACGGTGGTACTGGTATCGCGCACACCCGCTGGGCGACGCACGGCGAACCGTCTGAAGGTAACGCGCACCCGCATGTGTCTGAACACATCGTGGTGGTGCATAACGGCATTATCGAAAACCACGAACCGCTGCGCGAAGAACTGAAAGCGCGCGGCTATACCTTCGTCTCTGAAACTGACACCGAAGTGATTGCTCACCTGGTTCACTGGGAGCTGGCAAAGGGCGGTACGCTGCGTGATGCGGTGCTGCGCGCTATCCCTCAGCTGCGCGGTGCATATGGTACGGTGATCATGGACTCCCGTGATCCATCTACCCTGCTGGCCGCGCGTTCCGGTAGCCCGATGGTTATCGGTCTGGGCATGGGTGAAAACTTTATCGCCTCCGATCAGTTGGCGCTCCTGCCGGTCACCCGTCGCTTTATCTTCCTGGAAGAGGGCGATATTGCGGAAGTGACGCGCCGCAGCGTGACCGTCTTCGACACCAAAGGCGAGCAGGTGAAGCGTCAGGAGATCGAATCTAACCTGCAGTACGACGCGGGCGACAAAGGCGCTTACCGTCACTACATGCAGAAAGAGATCTACGAGCAGCCGAACGCTATCAAAAACACTCTGACCGGGCGCATCAGCCACGGCGAGGTGGATCTGAGCGAGCTGGGGGCAAACGCCAACGAACTGCTCGGCAAGGTTGAACATATTCAGATCGTAGCCTGCGGTACCTCTTATAACTCTGGTATGGTCTCTCGCTACTGGTTTGAATCCCTGGCAGGCGTGCCGTGCGATGTCGAAATCGCGTCTGAGTTCCGCTATCGTAAATCCGCTGTGCGCCGTAACAGCCTGATGATCACCCTTTCCCAGTCCGGCGAAACGGCGGATACGCTGGCAGCGCTGCGTCTGTCTAAGGAATTGGGTTATCTGGGCTCGCTGGCCATCTGTAACGTCCCGGGCTCATCCCTGGTGCGTGAATCCGATCTGGCGCTGATGACCAAAGCGGGCACCGAAATCGGCGTGGCCTCCACCAAAGCGTTTACCACTCAGCTGACCGTTCTGCTGATGCTGGTGGCGAAGCTGGCGCGTCTGAAAGGCGAAGATGCTTCCGTTGAGCACGACATCGTTCACGGTCTCCAGGCGCTGCCGAGCCGTATTGAGCAGATGCTGTCTCAGGACAAACGCATTGAGGCGCTGGCGGAAGACTTCTCTGACAAACATCACGCCCTGTTCCTGGGCCGTGGCGATCAGTACCCTATTGCGCTGGAAGGCGCACTGAAGCTGAAAGAGATCTCCTACATCCACGCGGAAGCCTACGCGGCAGGCGAGCTTAAGCATGGCCCGCTGGCGCTGATTGACGCGGATATGCCGGTCATTGTTGTCGCACCGAACAACGAACTGCTGGAAAAACTGAAGTCCAACATCGAAGAAGTCCGCGCCCGCGGCGGCGTGCTGTACGTCTTCGCTGATAAAGATGCCGGTTTCGCCAGCAGCGACAACATGCACATCATCGAGATGCCGCATGTGGAAGAGGTGATTGCACCGATCTTCTACACCGTTCCGCTGCAGCTGCTGGCTTACCACGTGGCGCTGATCAAAGGCACCGACGTTGACCAGCCGCGTAACCTGGCGAAATCAGTCACCGTAGAATAATCCCTTCTGTTAATGGCTACACGACGTGTAGCCATTTTTTCCTTACTTTTTTCTCATCAGCTTTCGCGTTGCTATTAATTCTCTTATTCTGACGTATTTTGTTACTTTATTGTGTGAATAATGACCGAAATTACGTCTAAGCATTAGTATTCTCTATTTTGATCACTAAACGATCAGTTTTTATTAACGGAATCCTAAAAATGGTTTGTTTATAAAAGATGTGTCCTTTTTATGTGTATACTGAAAAGGAATATTAA
>NZ_JADCLB010000025.1:0-62167 GCF_014982245.1 Enterobacter cloacae complex sp. P6RS | reverse complement strand
GAATTTTGAAACATTCTGTGATGTGTTACGGAATGGCGTTTTATTAAATGGACTGTGGGCGTATTGTATTTTTAATAAAAAGTCATTTTTTAACAGGGATATTTGGCGATGGAAGGACCATCAGGCATTGTTCAGCAACAGGATACGTTAAACCGTTATTTACTGTATTTTACACGAGGCAAATCTGTTTTACCGGATGTTCACTCTTTTACCGGGGAAGAAGAACTCAGTAAGCCCTACCGCTACACCATCCGCTTTACCAGCCCAACATCAAACATTGCAGTCAACGAAGTCCTCAATCAGAGCGCGGAATTTATTCTGCGTGCCCCGAATCCGAAAGCAGGCTGGTACGATCAGGAGCCCTGGCTGCCGGTGCGCCAGATTAACGGGGTGATCACGTCGTTTTCCCGTCTGAAGTCATCTGCCGATGAAGCCCTGTACGAGTGTGTGCTGGAGCATGAACTGGCGCTGCTGGACCGAAATTACCGCTCGGCCGTGTACATGGATGTAACCGTACCCGAGCTCGTCACTCAGCTGATGAAGGAAAGCAGTCTGTTTGAAGGCTACAACATTGATTTTGACCAGCTGAGTCGCAGCTATCCCCGAAGGGAAATGGTCATTCAGTGGAAGGAAACCGATCTCCAGTTTATCCGCCGTCTGCTGGCCGAGGTAGGGATCTGGTTCCGCTTTGAAAACCACGACAAGGTGCAGGGCGAAACGGTGGTTATCTTTGGTGACGGTGGCCGCCGCTATGTCTTCAGCGATAAGCCGCTGCCGTACGTCCGCCATTCCGGCATGACCAGTCATGAAGAATACATTACCGAGCTCGAAGAACAATACGAACTCATTCCCGAAAGCGTGCTGGTGCGTACGTATAACTACCGCAATCCATTTTCGCCACAGGCGGATAAAACCATTTTCGATAATGATATTCCCGACGGGATAACTAGCGGCAAACAGTATCACTATGCCGATCATTATCTGGAGAACGGCGATTTTTACGGTGAAGAGGCGGAAACAGCCACGTTCTACGCGCGCCTGCGCTATGAGCGCCTGCTGAACAAACAGAGTGTGCTGGGTGGAACAACCAGTGACCCGGCACTGCTGCCGGGTGTGATGTTCCACCCGACAGGGGATATTCCTGACGGGTTTAAGCACGGTTTTCTTGTCACCACAATGACGCTATCCGGCAGTCGCGCACAGCACTACCGCGCCATCCTGAAAGGGATCCCTTATCTGAACGGCTACAGCTATCGTCCGGAATATCTGCCGCGACCGGTGATTGCCGGTACGGTACCCGGTCGCGTGGCGGCCATCAATCGGGATCACACTTATGCCGGAGTCGATGCCCGGGGCCGATATCGCGTGAAGTTTGATTTTGACCTCGACGAGAAACGTGACTGTTTTGAAAGTGCGCTGATGCGTCTGGGCAGACCGTACGGCGGGGATGTGTTTGGTTTTCATTTCCCGCTGCTGGACGGCACAGAAGTGGCTGTAGCCTTTGAAGGCGGCGATCCGGACCGGCCCTTTATTGCGCATGTCATGCATGACGGCGCGCACCCTGATCTGGTTACAAACCGCAACGACACCCGCAACGTGATCCGCACTGCTGCTTCAAACAAAATCCGCCTGGAGGACCGCCGCGGTCAGGAACACATCAAGATTTCCACGGAGTACGGCAAGAGTCAGGTCAGCGCTGGCCACCTCGTTGACGCGGAGGGAAAACAGCGCGGTGAAGGTGTGGAAGCGCGTACTGACAATCACATGGCGCTCCGTGCGGCCAAAGGGGTGATGATCACCACGGAGGCGCAACCGCGTGCTGTGGGTAAGCAACTGGATATGACGGCCGCCATTGCGCAGCTGGAGAAAGCGTTGTCGCTGGCAATGACGCTGCAACAAAGCGCACTGACGGCCGGGGCCAGTAATGTGGAAACCGATCAGCAAAACCAGCTGAACCAGGTGCTGAGTAATCTGGCAGGGCCGGGTCTGCTTACATATGCCGACAAAGGGCAGGCACACGTCACGCCGGACAGTCTGCAACTGTCTGCCGGGAAAGATGTGATTGTGACTGCGGGCCAGGATACCAGCGTAAACGTGGTGAAAAAATTCTCTCTGGCCGTGGGGGAAAAACTCTCGCTGTTTGCCCGCAAGCTCGGCATTCAGATGATTGCCGGTGCCGGGGATATCACGACGCAGGCCCAGCGCGGTGCCATGCATATGCTCTCGCAGAATGATTTCACGATGGCGAGCACCGCCGGGCAACTGAACGGCAGCGCCAAGCAAGGCATACAGCTGGTCTGTGGCGGTGGCGGAATACGCGTCAGTCCGAACGGACTGGTCACCATCTTCTCGCCGACGGGAATCGAACTGAAAGGGCCAAATCTTAAGTATGACGGCCCGGAAAGCGCGCATGTCACGGTCCCGTCGTTCAATCAGGGCGCATTTAAGCTCCGCTACCAGCTGCACGCCGGAGATGACCCGGAGCAAATTCTCGCGAACAAAAAATTCAGGCTGACCAGCTCGGCCGGAAAAGTGGTGGAAGGCATAACGGACAGCAACGGCCATTCAGCATTACTCGATGCTGATGACCTGGACACCTACAAAATGGAGTTAATGGAATGACGGAAGCCAGACAAAGCCCGTATGCCCCACGGGTCATATCAGAAGGGGATATTCCGGTACACAAAGATTTGGGGGAGGTGGCCCAGACCCGTCGCGTTGGCGTGCCGCGCCCGATGCCGGGGATTGTAATTCTGGTCCACGGGGTGAATGACGTGGGCGAAGCGTATCAGAATCAGGAGAAAGGCATTCTTGCGGGCCTGAGTAAGCGTCTTAATCGTCAGGATTTTTACGCGCATGAATGGGGGGAATATAGAATTGCGCACCCCGGCCGTTCACCGGTTATCCCGTTTTACTGGGGATACAAGCCGATAACGCATGAGGATTACGTTGCAGACCAGCAACGCTACAGGGAAGAGGTTTACAGGCAGGGAAACAATGCGCACCTGTCGTTTGATGCTTATCAGGAGAATGACGAGAAGAAAAAAGCGGCACTGGGTAACGACGGCAAAGGCGCGTATAAGTACCAGAACGATAATTTCAAAAACGCCCTCGATACGAATTTTGCCAAAGGTGGAGGGACGTTTGCCAATGCGACAACCAACATCCCCGATATGTTAGGACCGGGAGCTGGTGGCGCGGCGCTGGCCGCCGCAGGGTTTGCCACATTACACATGAACGGCGGCGATTACACGCACCCCATCTTTCCGAACCCGCACCGTATCTATCAATTCTTTGCCGCGCAGCGGCTGGCGGATTTGATCCTGACTATCCGCCGAAATCCAGTGACCGGGAAGGATGTTATTAATGTAGTGGCGCACAGCCAGGGCACGATTATCACCATGCTGGCAAATATGCTGGTCAAACAGGAGAGTTTTGATCCGGTTAATTGCACCATTCTGAACCACTCACCGTATTCGCTGGAAGGACGTCTCAGTGAAGACGCCCAGCCCGGTCATCACCAGACGGCGTTTGCCCGTCAGGAAACGTTTAAACATTTTTGTGCATTGATGGGCACTCAGTACAAAGGCGGTGATCTGTCAGACGCGGATATGCTGGCGATGGAAGCCAGCTGCGCATCACGCAAGCCTTCCGATAACCCATTGAGGAAGGATGCTAAGTATCGTCGTGACAATAACGGTAAGGTTTATAACTACTGGTGTCCGCAGGACGGTACCGTCTCCCTGCAAAACATCCAGGGATTTGGCTGGCGGGGTATTCCCGATAAGTTAGCTGCTGGCATTCCTAACCTGCGTCAGCGTGTGTTCTGCCAGCACCGCTGGGTAGGGCGACTGGAGACGGAGCCGTTTAAGATGGCACCGGAGCGAAAGGGGGATTTCAGTACCACGCCGGTGATGAATGCGGGATATTCGTACAGCGATGTGGTGATTAACGGCGAAGAACTGCCGGAGCCGTTTATTTTCAAACTCATGGGGCAGGATAACCATCCGGATAACGATCCGAAGACCAGTGATAAACCGTACACCGCGTATATCGACCCAGACAGTCCTGACGCTTACATTTCCTATTCAGCTAAAGCCAGTGCCATTTCGCGCACGGCATCGGCTAGCTATACGCTTGATAACTATCAGCGTATCAGCTGGCAACCGGGTCATGTATTAACGCCGAATGAGCTGCAGGTGGAAAGTTTTGACCGGGGGCATGAAGTTATTCGCGGTGAAGTGACGGGAACGAGAGATTTTTCTCAGCTGACGCTGACCTGGCTTAAATCCCGTGACGAACTTGAAAAGGAGTGGCAGAACACCGATCCGGTAGGCTACAGCCAGCACTCTTCTATCGTCGCCAGTGAATTTGCACCGTCGCACGCGATGGCGTTCGACCTGGCTATCGGTCAGTGCAAGTCCTTTGACTATCAGGCGGGTAAGTTCTGGGAAGGCTTGTTACACCGCGCAGACTGGCGAGACCCGCAGAATGGGTTCAAGTCAGCTGTAGATTATTACAGAACCGGAAAGTTGAATGATGAAACAACAAAATGGTTTATGAATAAACCTGAAGATGTTCTGCCTAAAGGTGAGTTCGGCGTGGAAAACCAGTTTAACAATGCCACGTCGGTTAAGCCATCCCGTGATCTGGCAACAGGGAATCAGGAAGTGGCAAATCTACAATGGGATATGCCTAAGCCAAAATCTGACAGCGACCTGGGAATAGCGAAACAAAAATCGTGGTGGGAATCGTGACAGGGAGACAAGCATGAAGATAGAACGTACAGCAGGTATTGCCCTGGTGTCAGTGCTGGTGGCCGCAGGTTGCAAGGCTTCAGAGCCGCCAACGCAGGTAGTGTACCGGTTCGATGACCATCGTTATCTTGAGCTGAAGGGCTGGGACTGCGAGGGTGAACTCTGGTACACGGATACACTGCGGGGTATCCACACGGAGCCTGTCAGCCAGTTTTACCGGATATTTACCAAAAAATATGTCCATCCATCTGAGAAATATATTGCAATAACTGGTTGGGGTGTTGGTGGATTTAGGGTTTCGAAAGATTATGGGCAGACCTGGCAAATTGCACAGTTTTCCCCTGGTGAAAATGATCTTAATGGAATGAATGCCCCACAGCAGGAAGATGTTCTTTCCTTCACGGTCGTCAACGATCAGGGTTTTTTGCAGACCAAACATCGACTGTATATGTCGTCCAAACCGTTTGACGACCCGCGCCTTGCCGCTGGTGGTCCTGGGATTGAATATACCGTTGACGACGGAACTGGGCAAAAGGTAAGCGGGAAAGTGGAACCTCGTTCACCTGGCTGGCCTTGGGGAATGGTGTATATGACCAAACAAGGTTTAGAAGGCTCTACTGAGCAACTTAAAACCAATTGGCAGAATCAACCCGATAAGGTTCCGGAAGTGAAGGGATACACCGGCTGGGACCATATGCGCTGTGATATGGATGCGGGGCGTTAAAAGATGAAAGGACTTTATTCAGTGCTGACCGCGCTGCTGGTGGCCGGTTGCCAGGCTTCAGAACCACCGACGCAGGTAGTGTACCGGTTCGATGGCCATCGTTATCTGGAGTTGAAGGGCTGGGACTGTGAAGGTGAACTCTGGTTCACCGATACACAACGGGGTATTCACTCTGAGCCTGTCAGTCAGTTTTACCGGATTTACACCAAAAAATTTATTCATCCTTCTGAACGTTATATTGCTATTCCTACATGGGATTCTCCAGGGGCTATGGTTTCGAAAGATTATGGGCAAACCTGGTATCCTTCGGCGTTTGCTCCCAGAGAAAACGAGCCTAACGGTGATTCTTCGCCTCCTTACGACGACATTATTTCCTTCACTGTCGTCAACGATCAGGGTTTTTTGCAGACCAAACACCGACTATATATGTCGTCCAAGCCGTTTGATGATCCTCGTCTCGCTACGGGTGGACCCGGCATTACTTACAAGCTACAGGACGGGACTGTGCAAGTTCTGGAACCCCGTTCACCTGGTCCAGCCTGGGGGCTGGACTACATAACTAAACAAGGTCTGAAAGAGGATATAGCCCAGTTTAAGGCTAACTATCAGGGCTTACCCGATAAAGTACCGGAAGTGAAAGATTATACCGGCTGGGACCATATGCAATGCAATATGGATGCAGGGAGATAGCCATGAAAGGACTTTTTTCAGTGCTGACCGCGCTGCTGCTGGTGGCCGGTTGCAAGGCTTCAGAGCCGCCGACGCAGGTGGTTTATCGGTTTGACGATCACCGTTATCTGGAGCTGAAGGGCTGGGACTGTGAGGGCGAGCTCTGGTATACGGATACACTGCGGGGTATCCACACGGAGCCTGTCAGCCAGTTTTACCGGATATTTACCCAAAAATATGTCCATCCATCTGAGAAATATATTGCAATAACTGGTTGGGGTGTTGGTGGATTTAGGGTTTCGAAAGATTATGGGCAGACCTGGCAAATTGCACAGTTTTCCCCTGGTGAAAATGATCTTAATGGAATGAATGCCCCACAGCAGGAAGATGCTCTTTCCTTCACAGTGGTCAACGATCAGGGTTTTTTGCAGACCAAACATCGACTGTATATGTCGTCCAAACCGTTTGATGACCCGCGCATTCAGCCCGGTGGTCCTGGGATTGAATATACCGTGGATGACGGTATGGGAGGTAAGGTAAACGGTAAGCTGGAGCCAAGCAATGCTGGCCCTGCATGGGGGCTGGACTACATAACTAAACAAGGTCTGAAAGAGGATACAGCCCAGTTTAAGACTAACTATCAGGGCTTACCCGATAAAGTACCGGAAGTGAAAGATTATACCGGCTGGGACCATATGCGCTGCGATATGGACGCAGGAAGGAAAGGATACTGATGAACGGCGTAATTCGACTGAATGACCCGCTGGTGAGCGGCGGGAAGGTAATTAAGGCGTCAGGCGCGCAGTTTATGGGCATGCCTGTCGCGCTGAAAGGGGATGAGGTGATGTGTCCCGAACACAAGGGGACGTTCCCCATTAAAGAGAGCCATCCGACATGGACGATGAACGGCCGGGGCGTGGTCGTGGATGGCTGTAAAGCGGCGTGCGGCTGTGTTATTCGCACCACACTGCCCACTGCGGGGGCCGTGTGATGAACTGGTGGCTTTACCCTAAGCAGAACGAATTTAAACATGACTTTCCCACTATTGGTGTGTGTGTCGTCTATGTGCTCGTGGTGATTGTTTGTACTGGTATCCGGGCTGTCACCTGGCCGGGTAATAAACATGTTGATTCAGGTTTTCTTGTTGATGCCGTGGTAATACCTGTCGCTGTAGTAACCTTTTTAGTACAGGCGTTCTGTATTGCGTATAACGCGCACAGACACTACATAGAAACGCGGTTATTGATTGCGGCACGGCAGGAATACAAGGTTGTCAGCTATGCCAGGCGTAACATCATCCTGGCTGGCTGGTCGATACTGACCCCGCCAAAGGCAACAAAGGAACTGGCACTGAACATGTTGAAACTGGAGGGGGAGTTTCCGCTGGCCGCCAAAATGCCGTTGAAAATTGACCTGGATAAATCATTCGATTTCACGCGAGCCGGGCAGGCAATTATCCACCTCCTGGAGCCGATGATGGAAAAACTCTCCCGGTACAGGCAGATTGAAGCGCTTGTATGGGTGCGAGGTGGGGATGAATCCTGTAGCGATGAACTCCGGCGTGTGCTTGAACGTTCCGGGATTTCAACCAAAAAAATCACATTTTTGCATGAATGCCCGGACTATACGTTAGTCACAGAGTGGATAAAACAGACGAACGGCTACGTCGTTGAACGCCTGCTTATCTGTGTAGATTTGCATACTGAAGAAGGGGAATGCAAGTGGATGGAGAATGCTACCGCGCTTCTCCTGACGAATTACTACGTTAAAACGGAAGGAGAAAAACCTGTTTATCTTTATCAACCGATGACGGGGGTTATTGACGTAGAAAATGCAGTACCTGTTTATCTGCGTGCGGAGGCTGTCAGTAAACCCAAACAGATCTGGTATACCGGTTTAACGCGCACAGAAAAGTATCCGCTGCTGGAAGTGCTGGACGAAAAAAAAGTCGTACCGGATCGGCTGGAGCTTGAAATGTCGCTCGGTGAGCATTCTGCAGGGTATCCGTGGCTGGCACTGGCGCTGGCATCAGATGCAGTAACGTATGCACAGGGTGACCAGTTTGTGGCGGCATCCGAACAGAAAAAGTTTTCTATTACGGCGGTATCATCCAGATTAACCCATCAGCCCGATTATCCGGCGGAAAAAATGTACACTCCACCGTGGTCTTCCGCCGGACTATCCGGAATGATGTTATTTTTCGCTGTTATATTAACTATGTTTGGTTTCAGCGTTAACGAGGGTGAAGATATTTCTGGCGGGTTCCTGGTTATTCTGTTTGTAATATGTACTGGATTGTTTACGGCTGCAGGCGTATTTATTACCTGGCTACAGAGTGATAAAGCTTACCAGCACATGGGGCTGTAATGATGAATGAACTAATCGATCTTATTTTACCTCATAAATCTGTATTTTATTATGATGATTTGGCCCTCGGTGTAATGCTTGCGTTAATGGTGGTGGATATTGATTTGTCTTTTGATTACAGGAACAAAAAGCACTGGGGTGCATATAATAAATTAAAATCATTGAAGGACTCTCCAGGAATCTACCACTTATATATGCCGATACGTATCCCTTCCCGACAGGAATGCTATATTTGTGTGCCGCTGAGAATTTTCACAGACTATAAGGTGTTTTTAATGATGTTGATTATGTATCCGGGATTTCCTGCCAGAAAAAAAGCACCGACGATACGATCGTTCAGTGCTTTATGTGTCATCTAAATATCCGTTCAGGTTTAAGTCACGCGAGCCTTAAGTAAAGCAGACGTGCAGGGCGTTTTACTTTCCGTCTTACATGGACTGCTGGACGACATCGTGATGCCGGGTGACATCGGTCGGCATGCCTGACCGCGCTTCCATCGCGCGCTCCATCACCAGGCTATCGGTATTCGCATTCGTTTTGAAGCTCACCATCACGGCATTCAGGTTAATGGGTAATGTCTGGGGATCGTCGCCGATATTTTTTGATAGCGGCTGGTGAATCTCAACCAGCCGCACGCCGCCTGGCTCTTCAGAGACCTTAATCGGCGTATTGATAATATTCACCTTCGTTCCCGGCGTAACGACGTTAAACAGCGTTTTGATATCGTCATCGCGCAGACGAATGCAGCCGGAGCTGACGCGCATGCCGATGCCAAAATCCGCGTTCGTACCGTGCAGCAGGTACACACCGCCATATGCGGCAAGGCGGATCGCGTGATGACCCATCGGGTTATCCGGGCCTGCCGGAACCACGGCAGGAAGATCGATGCCCTGGGCCTTATAGCGGGCGCGAATGTTGGCCGTCGGCGTCCAGGTTGGGTTGGCGCGTTTATCCGAGACGGTGGTGACCATCGTCGGCGTCAGCGTATCGCCGCCCAGTTGACCAATACCGATAGGGTAGACGGTAACCTCATTTTTACCCGGCGGGTAATAGTACAAACGCAACTCCGCCAGGTTGATCACGATCCCCTCCCGCGGAGCGTCCGGCAGGATAGTCTGTAACGGAATGGTCAGTACGCTGCCCGCGCGCGGGACGTACGGATCGACGCCGGGGTTCGCCTGCAGCAGGGCCAGAAAACCGACGTTATATTTTTTGGCTATCGCTTCCAGTGAGCCACCATTGTTTTCAACCACATGAAAACGGTTTTCGCCCACCACCTTGCTGCCGGGCGGGGGAAGGGGCCAGGTGTTTGCCCGCGCAGGAAGCGCAACCGCGACGGTGGCTGCCAGCGCAAACAGGGTTATCCAGCGGGTAAAACGCGAAGAGGTCATCATCACCATAATCCGTATAAATGATAAGGTTATTGTTTTATAAGGGGTTAAAGATAATTATGGCGAATGGGTGTGTCGGGAAGATCGGGTGAAGTGCAAAGAGTTTGTAAATTGTCCCCCCGCCAGCACTGCGCTAACGGGGGGAAGGGCGAGTTACGCGACAGCGTTCTCTTCCAGCTGACGCATAAAGTTACGCACCCAGTCCATGCGCGTTTTGCGCTCCGTCAGCTCCTGGGTAAATTTCAGTCGCGTCGGGCCATCAAGACGGAAGTGCTGCGGCTGTTTTTGCAGCAGGCCGATCAGCCACATCGGGTTGACGTGGTTCTTCTCGGCAAATTCAATAACGCCGCCTTTTTCGTTGCCCTCAAGCTTGCGAATGCCCAGCTTCTGCGCCTGCTGGCGCAGGCGCGCGATATCCAGCAGGTTACGCGCAGCATCTGGCAGCAGGCCGAAGCGGTCGATCAGCTCAACCTTAATTTCTTCCAGCTCGTTTTCCGTCTTCGCGCTGGCGATGCGCTTGTAGAACGACAGTCGGGTATTCACGTCCGGAATGAAATCATCCGGCAGCAGGGAAGGCATTCGCAGCTCGACCTCGGTTTGCTGGCTGGTCAAATCTTCCAGAGACGGCTCGCGCCCGGCCTTCAGGGCGTCCACCGCGTTTTCCAGCAGCTCCATATAGAGCGAGAAGCCGATGGTCTCCATGGAGCCGCTCTGGTCCTCACCCAGCAGTTCACCCGCGCCGCGGATCTCCAGGTCGTGCGTGGCCAGCGCGAAGCCTGCGCCGAGGTCTTCCAGCGAGGCGATGGCTTCCAGGCGCTTTTGCGCGTCGGTGGTCATCGCTTTCGGATGCGGCGTCAGCAGCCAGGCGTAGGCCTGATGGTGCGAACGCCCGACGCGGCCGCGCAGCTGGTGAAGCTGGGCCAGGCCGAAGTGATCCGCGCGTTCGATGATAATCGTGTTCGCCGTTGGAATGTCGATCCCGGTTTCGATGATGGTGGTACACACCAGCACGTTAAAGCGCTGGTGGTGGAAGTCGTTCATCACCCGCTCCAGCTCGCGTTCGCGCATCTGTCCGTGACCGATGGCAACACGCGCTTCCGGTACCAGTTCCGCCAGCCTGTCGGCGGCTTTCTGGATATTTTCGACATCGTTATACAGGTAATAGACCTGACCCCCGCGCAGCACCTCACGCAGAATGGCCTCACGCACCACCAGATTGTCGTACTCGCGGACAAAGGTTTTTACCGCCAGACGACGCGCCGGCGGCGTGGCGATAATCGACAGATCGCGCATGCCGCTCATCGCCATGTTCAGGGTTCGCGGGATCGGTGTCGCGGTCAGGGTCAGGATGTCGACGTCCGCGCGCATCGCTTTGATGCGCTCTTTATGGCGCACCCCGAAGCGGTGCTCTTCGTCGACGATCAGCAGCCCCAAATCTTTCCACTTCACGTCGCTTTGCAGCAGCTTATGGGTGCCGATCAGAATATCGATCTTGCCTTCGCTTGCCTGCTCCAGGATCTGCGTCTGCTCTTTGGTGCTGCGAAAACGCGACAGCATCTCGATGCGTACCGGCCAGTTGGCGAAGCGGTCACGGAAGTTGTCGAAGTGCTGCTGAGCGAGCAGGGTGGTTGGCACCAGCACCGCTACCTGCTTGTTGTTTTCAACCGCAAGGAAGGCGGCGCGCATCGCCACTTCGGTTTTACCGAAGCCGACGTCGCCGCAGACTAAACGGTCCATTGCCAGCGGCTGGCACATGTCGCTCAGCACGGCATTGATCGCCTGGGCCTGATCCGGCGTGGTTTCAAACGGGAAGCTGTCGCAGAACAGCTGATACTGTTCCTTGTCATGCTTAAAGGCGAAGCCCTCTTTGGCCGCGCGCTGGGCGTAGATATCCAGCAGCTCGGCGGCCACGTCGCGCACTTTTTCCGCGGCCTTCTGGCGCGCGCGCGCCCAGGCATCGCCGCCCAGCTTGTGCAGTGGCGCATTTTCCTCCGCGCCGCCCGCATAGCGGCTGATCAGGTGCAGCGACGAGACCGGTACATAAAGTTTGGCGTCGTTGGCGTAGGTCAGCATCAGGTATTCACCTTTGATACCGCCCGCTTCCAGCGTGGTCATCCCCTGATAGCGGCCAACGCCATGCTCCAGGTGCACAATCGGCTGGCCCGGATGCAGCTCGGCCAGGTTGCGGATCAGCGTGTCCGGGTTGATGGTCCGACGGCTGTCCTGGCGGCGGCGCGCGACGCGCTCGCCCAGCAGGTCGCTTTCGCAAATCAGCGCCAGGTTGTTGAGCGTGTCGATGAACCCGTGCTCGGCGGCGCCGATCATCAGATAACGACCGTTTCCGGTTGCTTCGCTCAGGCGAAGAATGCGCTTCGGCGCCACCTTAATGCGTCCCAGCAGCTCACCCAAAGCTTCGCGGCGGCCTTCGCTCTCAACGGAGAACACCACCGGGCCGGTAAAGGACTCCAGGAACTTGCGCAGATTATCCAGCGGGGATTTCTGCTGTGCCTGTACGGCCAGATCCGGCAGCGTCCGAAAGGCGAGGTTGGTGTTGGCGGCCTTATCAGCAAGCGAATCGGTTTTCAGCTGCATGCGCGGCCAGCGCTTCAGCTCGGCGTTGAGTTCGTCGGTGCGCAGCCACAGCGCTTCCGGCGGCAGGAGCGGACGCATCGGGTCAACGCCCCGGTTTTCGAAGCGCGCGCGGGTTTCGCTTTCAAAGCGGCTGGCGCTGGCGTCGATATCCCCGGTGTTCACAATCAGCGTATTCGCCGGGAAGTAGCTGAACAGGGCGGGCAGCGGCTCGCTGAAGAACAGCGGCTGCCAGTATTCGATTCCGGCCGGGAGCGTACCTTTGCTGACCTGCTGATAGATATGTTCTGCATCACGCTTTACGTCAAACCTGTCGCGCCACTGGCTGCGGAACAGCTCGATGGCGGTTTTGTCCGTCGGGAACTCGTGGGCAGGCAGTAAATTGATGGATTCCACCTCTTCCAGCGTGCGCTGGGTGTCGGCATCGAACACGCGCAGGCTGTCGATTTCATCATCAAAGAAATCCAGACGATACGGCTGGTCGCTGCCCATCGGGTAAAGGTCGAGCAGCGCGCCGCGGGTGGCATATTCCCCGTGCTCCATGACCTGATCGACATGGCGATATCCGGCACCGTCAAGCTGGTCTCGCAGGGTGTCGCGAGACAGGCGCTGGCCTTTTTTCATCACCAGCGCGTGGCCGTGCAGATAGCTGTGCGGACAGACGCGCTGCATCAGGGTATTCACCGGCACAATCAGCACGCCGCGCTGCATGGTCGGGAGTTGATAGAGCGTCGACAGGCGCGAGGAGATGATCTCCTGATGCGGGGAGAAACTGTCATACGGCAGCGTTTCCCAGTCGGCCAGGCTGAACACCAGGCTATCGGTGAACTGGCGAATTTCGTCGTGCAGGCGCAGGGCGTTTTGCATATCCGGGGCAACCAGCACCACCGGGCCAGGGTGCCGCTCAGCGATTTCTGCCACCAGCGTGGCGCACGCCGCGCCCGTGAGTTCACCCAGCTGGCGCTGGTCGCCCGCTTTGACGGGCAAGGAATAACGATAGTGTTCAGGCATGGCTATGTCAGAGTCTCTTATGGATATACCAACAGTATTGGGGCATATCACTGATACGCAATGTCTTTATTATCCTCGATCGTTTTACATAAGCAAATTGTAACCGCACGGCAGGGCTAAACGCCCCCAAAACGGGGGCGGAGAGGGCATTAACGGGTGGCAGGTGACAGGCTCCGCGTAGACGGAGGAGAGAAGAAAAGGTCCCCGAACAGCGAGGTGGAAATTTTACGCACCCCAAGCCCGGCAAGGGTACAGATCAGCAGGCTGGCAAACGGGTAGATCAGAATTAAGCACAGCTCTGCCCAGACCGGCCAGTAAGCGGCATTCATCTCGCCGATCAGGATCAGGCTGAAGGCCTCAATTAAGATGCGGTGGGTGGTATAGATCGCAATGGTGTTTGAGCCAATCACGTTCAGGAGGTTGTTGGGATGTACGGCATAACGCTGCTCAAGGCTGTAGAACAGCTTCATGATCAACACGATCGACAGCAGAGAAAGCAGGAGAGGAACGTTAGCAAACCACAGCACCACGGAGACGGCCGCGAAAGCGCCAGTAGCCAGCCAGGTGCGGCGCAGGTTGAAGCTTTTCATCCACGCCATCAGCTCGGCGCCATACCACGCCCCCAGGCTGTAGTAGATCATGTTGCGTACCACGCTGTTCATTCCCCACCACGGCAGCGGCAGGAAGTTGATCGCGATGCTCGCCAGCGCCAGCAGTCCGAGTATCGGCAGCTTCCAGCGGCTCAGCAGTTTACACAGCGTGAAGTAGACCACCAGAGCATACAGATACCACAGGCTGGTGCTGGCGGTGAGCATGCCCCGCACAAATCCTGCCAGGGAATCGGCGTAGGCCGCGTTCGACGAGGTGGCAAGCTCGCGATCGGGCGCCAGCCAGGCGTTCAGGTGGGTCAGCGCCTGCCATTGCAGGATCCCCCACAGCGCCAGAACCCAGACAATGCTCCAGATCCGCTTGTCGAGGCTGGTGCGCCAGTCTACCTCATCAATATAACGACGGATCAGATAGCCGGAGATAAAGAAGAAAACCGGCATCCGGAACGGGGCGAGATAGAGGTTAAAATAGACCCAGCATTTGGCGAGGAGACCGGAGAGCGGATGCTGTAGCCCGCTGAGATGAGGATAAAAGGTGATGACCGAGTGGTAAATCACCACCAGACAGATGCACAGCCCTTTTATCTGATTAATCCATAATGCTTTTTGTTTCATTGGTAACCCATACCAGTTTTGCCATAAACGTAGGGGCAATTGTTCTAAAACGACAGAGAGATGTAACGGGTAACTGTCTGTATCGGGACGTTTTTCGGAAAAGGTGGAGACTGTGCAGAGGGGAAATGGAAAGTACCACCCTGATTTATCTGAGTTTTTCGGAAAAATGATTACCAAAGCTTACGGTTTCAGTCATTTACCCTTAACGGATTCGCTTATATACTCGTGGGTCTGCTATCAGCAAACAGACGGACTTCATGTATCAACCTGTCGCACTCTTCATAGGCTTACGTTACATGCGTGGGCGCGCCGCGGACCGCTTCGGTCGCTTTGTCTCCTGGCTTTCGACTATTGGCATTACGCTCGGCGTGATGGCTCTGGTGACGGTGCTTTCCGTCATGAATGGCTTCGAGCGCGAGCTGCAAAACAACATCCTGGGGCTGATGCCGCAGGCCGTTCTCTCATCGAATAACGGTTCCGTTAACCCGCAACAGCTGCCGGAAAGCGCGGCGAAGTTACAGGGCGTCACGCGCGTTGCGCCCTTAACCACTGGCGATGTGGTGCTGCAAAGCGCCCGCAGCGTGGCGGTCGGCGTGATGCTGGGGATTGACCCAGCGCAAAAAGACCCGCTGACGCCGTTCCTGGTTAACGTGAAGCAAACCGATCTGGAAGCCGGAAAATACAACGTGATTCTGGGTGAGCAGCTTGCCGGGCAGCTTGGCGTCAACCGTGGCGATCAGCTGCGCGTGATGGTGCCGTCCGCCAGCCAGTTTACGCCAATGGGTCGCCTGCCGAGCCAGCGCCTGTTTAACGTGATTGGTACTTTTGCCGCCAACAGCGAAGTTGACGGCTATCAGATGCTGGTGAATATTCAGGATGCGTCACGCCTGATGCGCTACCCGGCGGGAAATATCACCGGCTGGCGCCTGTGGCTCGATCAGCCCCTGAAGGTCGATACCCTCAGCCAGCAAAAACTGCCGGACGGCACCAAATGGCAGGACTGGCGCGAGCGTAAAGGCGAGCTGTTCCAGGCCGTGCGTATGGAAAAAAACATGATGGGGCTGCTGCTGAGCCTGATCGTCGCCGTGGCTGCATTTAACATCATCACCTCGCTGGGCCTGATGGTGATGGAGAAGCAGGGCGAAGTCGCCATCCTGCAAACCCAGGGTCTGACGCCGCGCCAGATCATGGCGGTCTTTATGGTGCAGGGGGCCAGTGCAGGCATTATCGGCGCGCTGCTGGGCGCCGTGCTCGGCGCACTGCTTGCCAGCCAGCTTAATAACTTAATGCCGATCATCGGCGCGCTGCTTGACGGCGCGGCGCTGCCGGTGGCTATCGAGCCGCTGCAGGTGGTCGGAATTGCGCTGGCCGCGATGGCCATTGCGCTGCTTTCTACGCTTTATCCTTCCTGGCGCGCTGCCGCCACTCAACCCGCTGAGGCTTTACGTTATGAATAAGATCCTGTTGCAATGCGACAACCTGTCCAAACGCTATCAGGAAGGCACTGTGCAGACTGACGTGCTGCACAATGTGAGCTTCAGCGTGGGCGAGGGCGAGATGATGGCGATTGTCGGCAGCTCCGGCTCGGGCAAAAGTACGCTGCTGCACCTGCTGGGCGGGCTGGACACGCCAACCAACGGCGACGTGATCTTCTCCGGTCAGCCGATGAGCAAAATGTCCTCTGCGGCGAAGGCCGAGCTACGTAACCGCGAGCTGGGCTTTATCTACCAATTCCACCACCTGCTGCCGGATTTCACGGCGCTGGAAAACGTGGCGATGCCGCTGCTGATTGGCAAAAAGAAACCGGCAGAGATTAACGCCCGCGCCAGCGACATGCTGAAAGCGGTAGGGCTGGGCCATCGCGGAAACCACCGTCCGTCGGAGCTGTCCGGCGGCGAGCGCCAGCGCGTGGCAATTGCCCGTGCGCTGGTCAACAACCCGCGTCTGGTGCTGGCGGATGAGCCTACCGGTAACCTCGACGCGCGCAATGCGGACAGTATCTTCCAGCTTCTCGGCGAGCTAAACGCCTCGCAGGGAACCGCGTTTCTGGTGGTGACCCACGATCTGCAGCTGGCAAAACGCATGGGTCGCCAGCTTGAGATGCGCGACGGCCATCTGAATGCGGAACTGACCCTGATGGGGGCAGAGTAATGGCGTCACCGTTATCGTTACTCATCGGGTTACGCTTTAGCCGCGGCCGCCGTCGCGGCGGTATGGTGTCGCTGATCTCCGTGATATCCACCATCGGAATTGCGCTGGGCGTGGCGGTCCTGATTGTCGGCTTAAGCGCCATGAACGGCTTCGAGCGCGAGCTGAATAACCGCATTCTGGCGGTGGTGCCGCACGGGGAGATTGAGCCGGTTAACCAGCCGTGGGCCAACTGGAGCGATGCGCTCGCCAAAGTGGAAAAAGTGCCGGGCATTGCCGCGGCCGCGCCATACATTAATTTTACCGGACTGGTGGAGAGCGGGGTAAATCTGCGCGCCATCCAGGTGAAAGGGGTCAACCCGGCCCAGGAGGAGCGGCTCAGCGCGCTGCCGAAATATGTTCAGAACGGCGCGTGGCCGAACTTTAAGGCCGGCGAGCAGCAGATCATTATGGGTAAAGGCGTTGCCGATGCCCTGAAGGTGAAGCAGGGCGACTGGGTGTCAATCATGATCCCGAACGCCAGTGCCGATCACAAACTGCAGCAGCCAAAACGCGTGCGCCTGCACGTTACCGGTATTCTTCAGCTGAGCGGTCAGCTTGACCACAGCTTTGCGATGGTGCCGATGGAGGATGCACGCCAGTATCTCGACATGGGCGACAGCGTGACGGGCATTGCCATTAAGGTGAACGACGTCTTTAACGCCAACAAACTGGTGCGTGATGCCGGCAGCGTCACCAATAACTATGTCTACATCAAAAGCTGGATCGGCACTTACGGGTATATGTACCGTGATATCCAGATGATCCGTGCGATCATGTATCTGGCTATGGTGCTGGTGATAGGCGTGGCGTGCTTTAATATCGTCTCGACGCTGGTAATGGCGGTTAAGGACAAGAGCGGCGACATCGCCGTGTTGCGTACCCTTGGGGCAAAAGACGGTCTTATTCGCGCCATCTTTGTCTGGTACGGTTTGCTGGCAGGGCTGTTCGGCAGCCTTTGCGGCGTGGTAATTGGCGTGGTGGTTTCTCTGCAGCTGACGCCGATTATCAACGGCATTGAAAAGCTTATTGGTCACCAGTTCCTGTCCGGTGACATCTATTTTATTGACTTCCTGCCGTCTGAACTGCACTGGCTGGACGTTTTTTATGTGCTGGTTACAGCACTTTTACTGAGTCTGCTGGCAAGCTGGTATCCGGCGCGTCGCGCAAGCCGAATTGATCCGGCGAGGGTATTAAGTGGCCAGTAATTACGTCATGGTGTAGCGGTCCTGAGGCCGCTATGTCAGAAAGAGGAATGCGTTATGTATTATGGATTTGATATTGGCGGCACCAAGATTGCGCTCGGCGTGTTTGATAAAGACCTCAAACTGCAGTGGGAAACCCGCGTTCCCACGCCGCGCGAAAGCTACGATGAATTTTTAACCGCCATTACTGCGCTGGTGGCGCAGGCGGATGAACGCTTTGGCGTGAAAGGCAGCGTCGGCATCGGTATTCCGGGGATGCCGGAAACCGATGATGGCACGCTGTATGCCGCCAACGTGCCTGCCGCCAGCGGTAAACCGCTCCGCGCCGACCTCTCGGCCCTCCTTGAACGCGACGTGCGTTTAGATAACGATGCCAACTGCTTTGCCCTCTCTGAAGCCTGGGACGATGAATTCCGTCGCTATCCGCTGGTGATGGGGCTGATCCTCGGTACCGGCGTAGGCGGGGGGATTGTCATCAACGGCAAGCCGATTACCGGGCGCAGCTACATCACCGGGGAGTTTGGTCATATCCGTCTCCCGGTGGATGCGCTGGAGGTGGTGGGGCGTGACTTCCCGCTGACCCGCTGCGGCTGCGGCCAGCACGGCTGTATCGAGAACTATCTCTCAGGACGCGGGTTTGCATGGCTTTACGAACACTTCTATCATCAGAAACTTGAGGCCCCTCAAATCATTACCCTGTGGGAGCAGGGGGATGCGCAGGCGCATGAGCACGTCGAGCGCTATCTGGATCTGCTGGCGGTGTGTCTGGGAAATATTCTCACCATCGTCGACCCGGATCTGCTGGTGATCGGGGGAGGGCTGTCAAACTTTACTGCGATTACGGAACGGTTGTCCGGGCGTCTGCCCCGACATTTATTGCCGGTCGCCCGCGTGCCGCGCATTGAACGCGCGCGACACGGGGACGCGGGAGGCATGCGCGGAGCCGCATTCCTTCATCTCACCGATTAGTTTACGAGGTCTTTATGCTGTCGCGTCGCCAGGGTCGACTCAGCCGTTTTCGCAAAAACAAACGCCGCTTACGAGAGCGCTTGCGCCAGCGGATCTTTTTCAGAGACAGAATCATGCCAGAAGCGATGGATAAACCCAGAGTGGTGGTACTGACCGGGGCGGGGATCTCCGCCGAGTCAGGAATTCAAACCTTCCGTGCGGCAGACGGGCTGTGGGAAGAGCACCGCGTCGAGGACGTGGCGACGCCGGAAGGCTTTGCCCGCGATCCGGATCTCGTGCAGGCGTTTTACAACGCTCGCCGTCGGCAGCTTCAGCAGCCTGAGATTGCGCCGAACGCGGCGCATCTGGCGCTGGCGAAGCTGGAAGAGGCGCTCGGGGACCGCTTTCTGCTGGTGACGCAGAATATCGACAACCTGCACGAGCGGGCCGGTAACAAGAACATCATCCACATGCACGGTGAGCTGCTCAAGATTCGCTGCGCCTGGAGCGGCCAGGTGCTGGACTGGAAAGAGGACGTGCTGCCAGAGGACAAGTGCCACTGCTGCCAGTTCCCGTCGCGCCTGCGTCCGCACGTGGTCTGGTTTGGCGAAATGCCGCTGGGGATGGATGAGATCTACAGCGCGCTGGCGATGGCTGACGTGTTTATCGCTATTGGCACATCAGGGCACGTTTACCCGGCGGCGGGGTTTGTTCACGAAGCGCGACTGCACGGGGCGCATACGGTGGAGCTCAATCTGGAGCCGAGCCAGGTGGGCAGCGAGTTTGAAGAGAAGCAATATGGCCTGGCGAGCGAGGTGGTGCCAGCGTTTGTAGATAAGCTTCTGAAGGGGCTGTAAGAGTAACGGGCGACGTTGCGTCGCCCGTTATGTATTGGATTAACGACCTGCTTTTAACTTCTGATAATACTCTTCGTAAAGGCGGCTCGCGTCGCCTACATCGTTCTGCCATTCTCCTTTGCTGATGGTTTCGGCATCCGGATAGAGTGACTTATCGTTAGCCACGTCAGGCTTCAGCAGCTTGCGGGCGGCCAGGTTTGGCGTCGGGTAGCCAATCGTCTCGGCTACCTGTTTCGCCACGTCCGGACGCAGCAGGAAATTAATCAGCTTCAGCGCACCGTCCACGTTCTTCGCGTTGGCCGGGATCGCGAGGCTATCCATCCAGAAGATCCCGCCTTCCTTCGGCCAGACCACCTCCAGCGGCGTCCCGGCCTGGCGGGCAACATACGCAGAGCCGTTCCACACCATCCCCAGGTTTACTTCGCCTTCCATATACGGGTTTGCCGGGTTATCAGAGTTGAATGCCGCCACGTTAGGCATCAGCTTTTTCAGCTCGTTGTAAGCCGCGTCGATCTCTTTCGGATCGGTGGTGTTACCGGAATAGCCAAGCTTACGCAGCGCGATCTGGAACACTTCACGCGCGTCGTCGGTTAACAGCAGGCTGCCTTTGTATTCCGGTTTCCACAGATCCGCCCAGCCGGTGACCGTTTTCGGATCGATGGCCTCGCTGTTCACGCCAATCGCCGTCGCGCCCCAGATGTACGGAATGGAGTAGTCGTTATTCGGGTCGAACGGCTTGTTGAGCATCTCAGGATCGAGGTTTGAAAAATTAGTTAGCTTCGTTTTGTCGATCTTCTGGATCATGCCCTCTTTGCGCATTTTGTCGACAAAGTAGGTGGAAGGAACGACCAGATCGTAGGCGCCGTCCTTGTAGGTTTTGAGCTTGGCGTACATGGTTTCATTTGACTCGTAGGTCGAGTAGATCACCTTGATGCCCGTCTCCTTTGTGAACTGCTCCAGCAGGCCCGGCGGCACGTATTCCGTCCAGTTGTAGAAGTAGAGCGTTTTGCTGTCATCAGCGTGCGCGGCACCCATGCCAAGCACCAGCGCCGCAGCGGCGAGCATTTTTTTCATTTCATTGTCCCCTGAGATTTTGTTTTATCACGAGCAAGAACCTGGCTGGCGATCACCAGAACCAGCGAAAACAGCAGCAGTATGGTCGCCAGCGCGTTCACCTCCGGTGAGACGCCAACTTTTACCATCGAATAGATCTTCAACGGCAGAATTTCGTAGCTCGGCCCGGTCACGAAGGAGGAAACCACGACGTCATCCATCGACAGGGTAAAGCTGAGCAGCCATCCGGCGGCGACGGCAGGCATCGCCAGCGGCAGGATGATTTTGCGCAGGATGATCGTCTCGCTGGCACCCAGATCTTTCGCCGCTTCCAGCATGCGCACGTCGAACCCTTTCAGACGCGCGTAGACGGTGACCACAACAAACGGCAGGCAGAAGGTGATATGGGAAAACAGCAGTGACCAGAAACCAAGCTGTACGCCCAGCAGCATAAACAGCACCAGCAGCGAAATCGCCATCACGATGTCCGGCGACATCATCACTACAAACAGCATGCCGCTGACGAACGGCTTGCCGCGAAAACGGTAGCGATACAGCGCCACGGCGGTCAGCGAGCCAATCAGCGTGGCGAAGGTGGCGGAAACGATCGCCATCGTCAGCGAGTGCTGTGCGGCCTGCAGCAGGCTGTCATTGTTCATCAGCAGGCTGTACCAGTTGGTGGTAAACCCCTGCCAGTTGATCCCGAACCGCGAGCTGTTAAACGAGTTCACGATCAAAATGATAATCGGGATATAAAGGTAAGCGTAAATGGCGGTCATAAAACCGCCGCGAAGCAGTCGACCGATCATTCGAGTTCCACCTTCTTGTTGAGCAGGCGAGAAGCGCGCCAGTAGACCAGCAGCATCAGCCCCATCACCACCGTGAGCGTAATGCTGGTCGCGGAGCCGAACGGCCAATCGCGGATGTTCAGGAACTGACTCTTGATCACGTTCCCAATCAGCAGGTTTTTCGCCCCGCCCATCAGGTCAGACACGTAGAACAGGCCCATCGCCGGGAGCATCACCAGCAGACAGCCCGCAATAATACCGGGCATGGTCAGCGGAATGATAATGCGGATAAAGGTCTGCAGCTTGCTGGCCCCCAGATCTTTTGCCGCTTCCAGCAGCGGTTTATCGAGCTTCTCAATGCTGGAGTAGAGCGGCATCACCATAAACGGCAGCAGGATATAGACCAGGCCAATGATTACCGCACCTGGGGTAAACATGATGCGCACTGGCGTATCAATCACGCCCAGCCACAGCAGAAACGCGTTGAGGTAGCCTTTGGTGCTGAGGAAGATTTTCAGCCCGTAGATGCGAATCAGCGAGTTGGTCCAGAACGGCACAATCAGTAGAAACAGCAGCAGCGGGCGCACCTTTTGCGGCAGTCCCGCCAGGAACCATGCGAAAGGGTACCCCAGCAGCAGGCAGGCCACGGTGGCAATCAGCGCCATATTGAGCGAGTGCAACAGCACGTCGAAATAGAGCGGATCGAGCAGGCGCGCGTAGTTGTCCAGCGTAAAGACCAGCGAAACGAAGTTTGCATCGTCGCGGGTCAGGAAGCTGGTGGCGATGATCATCAGGTTGGGTAAAAAGACAAATAACACAAGCCAACCGACGATAGTGGCAATGACCACCTTCTGGAACTTACTTGTGTTCTTCATCAGCCAGCACAACCTCCCAGCTTTCTACCCAGTTGATAACCATTTTCTGGTCAAGAGAGTGGTCAAAGTCAGGATCGTCTTCGTTAAAGAATTCGCTGACCATCACCATTTTGCCGTTCTCCAGTTCCACAACGGACTCGAGGGTCATCCCTTTATAGTTACGTTCGCGAACGTAACCGATCAGACCTTCGACGTCGGCCGTGTCGTGGATCTCATCAACGCGGAGATCTTCCGGGCGCAGCAGGACGTTGAGTTTTTGTCCTTTCTCGACGGCAAAGTTCACGGTGATAATGCAGTCGCGTCCCTCGACGTTCGCGCGAACGCGCTGTGCATCCAGGCGCTCAAGTACGGTGGCGTTGAAGATATTGATCTCGCCAATAAAGCTGGCGACAAACAGGTTTTTCGGCTCTTCGTATATTTCACGCGGCGTACCGTCCTGTTCAATCTTACCGTCACGCATTACCACGATACGGTCTGACATGGTCAGCGCCTCTTCCTGATCGTGGGTGACGAAGACAAAGGTGATACCGAGCTTGCGCTGTAGCGCTTTCAACTCGTTCTGCATCTGCTTGCGCAGCTTGTAATCCAGCGCGGAGAGGGATTCATCCAGCAGAAGCAGGCGCGGTTTATTGACGACCGCGCGGGCAATGGCCACGCGCTGCTGCTGACCGCCGGAGAGCTGGTGAGGCATTCGCTGGGCAAACGTCTCCAGCTGAACCATGCGCAGGGCTTCGGTGACGCGCGGTTCGATCTCATTAGCCGGGGTTTTTTGCATCCGCAGGCCAAACGCCACGTTCTCAAACACGGTCATGTGCGGGAACAGGGCGTAGCTCTGAAAAACGGTATTGACGTGGCGATCTTCGGCAGGAACCTGGGTTATGTCCTGGTTCTCAAGATGGATGCGGCCATTATCAACGCTTTCCAGCCCGGCGATAAGGCGCAGTACGGTGGTTTTGCCGCAGCCGGAAGGGCCAAGCAGCGTAAGAAACTCACCATCATTGATGGTCAGGTTGAGGTCGGAAATGACGTCTTTGCCATCAAAGCTTTTACGAATTCGTTCCAGTTGCACCAGCGGTGAACGAGAACGGGATTGTGTATTCAATTTTTGCGCTGTCCCATATAGACGCCTCAGGCAGCAGACTGAAGCGGGGTTTGTGTGTAACCACCTTGGTGACTCGTAATGAGGGCGGACATTCTACGGCAATCCCCCGTAATCGCCAATCCTTGTCACTGATTCATAAGCTACATTTATTAACGCATAAAGATATAAACGTAAAAAGTTCTCGTTTGCGGGATAAAAGTGACCTGACGCAATATTTGCGTTTTGATGCTTACTGATAATGTTGTCACAAAAAGTGAGGGTGACTGCATGGATAAATTACTTGAGCGTTTTTTACAGTATGTTTCGCTGGATACCCAATCTAAGCCGGGTGTCCGCCAGGTGCCAAGCACCGAAGGCCAGTGGAAGTTGTTAAACCTGCTTAAAGAGCAGCTTGAGGCCATGGGGCTGGTCAACGTCACGTTAAGCGAAAAAGGCACTGTGATGGGAACGCTGCCGGCGAATGTGCCGGGTGATATTCCGGCGATTGGCTTTATTTCTCATGTCGATACCTCACCTGATTTTAGCGGCAAACACGTGAACCCGCAGATCGTGGAAAACTACCGCGGCGGTGATATCGCGCTGGGGATTGGCGACGAAGTGCTCTCTCCGGTGATGTTCCCGGTGCTGCACCAGCTGCTCGGCCAGACGCTGATCACCACCGACGGTAAAACGCTGCTGGGGGCGGATGACAAGGCGGGCATCGCGGAAATCATGACGGCGCTGGCGGTGCTGAAAGGTAAAAACATCCCGCACGGGGACATCCGCGTTGCTTTTACCCCAGATGAAGAGGTGGGTAAGGGCGCGAAGCACTTCGATGTGGACGCTTTTAACGCGCAGTGGGCGTATACCGTCGACGGCGGTGGCGTGGGCGAGCTGGAGTATGAAAACTTCAACGCGGCGTCGGTGACCATAAAAATTGTCGGAAACAACGTTCACCCAGGGTCTGCCAAAGGGGTGATGGTGAACGCGCTGTCGCTGGCGTCGCGTATTCATGCGGAAGTCCCGGCGGAAGAGAGCCCTGAACAGACAGAGGGGTACGAGGGCTTTTATCACCTCACCAGCATCAAAGGCACCGTGGACAGCGCGCAGATGCACTACATCATCCGCGATTTTGACCGTAAAGCTTTTGAGGCGCGCAAGCGCAAAATGATGGAGATCGCCAAGAAGGTTGGGAAGGGATTGCATCCTGACTGCTATATTGAGCTGATCATTGAAGACAGCTATTACAATATGCGCGACAAGGTGATGGCCCATCCGCACATTCTGGATATCGCCCAGCAGGCGATGCGAGACTGCGATATTGAACCGGTCTTAAAACCGATTCGCGGCGGAACTGACGGTTCGCAGCTATCGTTTATGGGGCTACCGTGCCCGAACCTGTTTACCGGGGGCTATAACTACCACGGTAAGCATGAGTTTGTGACGCTGGAAGGGATGGAAAAGGCGGTGAAGGTGATTGTGCGCATAGCCGAGTTAACCGCTAAACGCTAAAAAAATGCCCGGTGGCGCAGCGCCACCGGGCATTGTCACAACTCAGTCCTCAAAGAACCAGTACCCGCTGTTGACCAGCGCGGCCAGCATCGCGAGGAAGGATGGGTCTTCCAGCGCGTCGCCAAAGGTTTCTGCAGTCAGTACCATATGGCTGGCAATGGCTTCCAGCGCCGGACGGTGCGGGGAGTCGAGCTTCTCACCGTTGACGAAGACCTCTTCACCAATGCGCAGCACGCGTAATCCGCCCAGACGAACCAGCTTGTCACCCTGCTGCAGCGCATCATAGATCTCATCTGCCTGATACGGCGGCTCCGGCGGTGCAACGTCCAGCTCGTGACGTGACTGGCTAATAAATTCGCCAAACCACTGCCTGAAATGTTCCGGCTCGTTGATCAGATCCAGCATCATGCCGCGCAGCTTATCCAGCTCTTCTGGCACGATGTCTGCCGGATGCTCGCGCGCAGGCACATCCGGATCGCTGTAGCGATAGCTTCCCAGCTCGCGCTGCAGGACATAGTCGGCAAAGCCGCTGATCATTTCGCGGCCGCTCGGCGCGCGGAACCCGACAGAGTAGTTCAGTGAGTTCTCCAGGGAGTAACCTTCGTGAGGGAATCCTGGCGGAATGTAGAGAATATCGCCTGGCTCCAGCTCTTCGTCGATAATGCCTTCGAACGGATCCACCTGAAGCAGATCCGGGTGCGGGCAGTGCTGCTTCATCGGCACTTTTTCGCCCACGCGCCAGCGGCGGCGGCCCGTGCCCTGAATGATAAACACGTCGTACTGGTCCAGATGCGGACCCACGCCGCCGCCAGGTACGGAGAAGGAGATCATCAGATCGTCCATTCGCCAGTCTGGCAGGGCGCGGAACGGGCGCATTAGCGCGGCAGTCGGCTCGTGCCAGTGGTTAACCGCCTGCACCAGCAGCGACCAGTTGCTTTCGCCGAGATGATCGTAGCTTTCGAAAGGACCGTGGCTGACCTGCCATTTCCCGTCCTGGTGGCTGACCAGACGGCTGTCGACTTCGTTTTCCATGGCCAGACCGGCCAGCTCGTCAGGTGAGATAGGGTCGACAAAGTTGCTGAACCCGCGTTTCAGAACCACCGGGCGCTTTTGCCAGTAACGTTCAATAAACTCGGGCCAGTTAAGTGTTAAGTGATAATCCATATTTTTTTATCCGCAGGCTCTTACTGACTCGGATTATAACGGAAGCTCAGCCCCCCGGCTGCGAGATCCTCGCATTTTTCACATAACGGGTTAACTATCATCCGATGTGGGCTGCTGACGACCAAAAATCACTTCCATTCTGGCCCCGCCGAGCAAGCTTTCGCTGGTTTCGATTTTTCCGTCATACTGGTCGACAATCTCGCGGGCGACGGCTAAACCCACGCCCTGACCGGGGCGCAGCGTATCCGCTCGCTGACCGCGATCGAACACCACATCACGTTTATTAAGCGGGATCCCGGGGCCATCATCCTCAACGATAATGTGTAACTCGTTATCCGTCTGGCGCGCCGATACTTCAACAAACTCCAGGCAGTATTTACAGGCGTTATCCAGCAGGTTCCCCATCACTTCCATAAAGTCATTTTTTTCGCCAACAAAGCTAATTTCAGGCGAAATATCGAGGCTGATGTTGACCCCTTTACGTTGATACACCTTGTTAAGTGCGGACGTGAGATTATCCAGCAGCGGGGCCACCGGGTGCAGTTCGCGGCTCAGGAGCGCGCTGCCGGAACGCATGCTGGCGCGGTGCAGATAGTAGCCAATTTGCTGCGAGATTCGGCTGATTTGTTCCAGCATCACCGGCTCGGCATCGTCGACGCTCAGCCTTGAGCTGCGCATGGAACGCAGGGTGCTTTGCATTACGGCCAGCGGCGTTTTCAGGCTGTGGGTGAGGTCGGTCAGGGTCGTACGGTACTTATCATAGCGTTCACGCTCGCTTTTCAGCAGGCGATTGAGGTTACGCACCAGACTGGTCAGCTCACGGGTGGTTTCCGGATTGAGCTTTTCACGATGATGTTCCTCAAGCTCGCGCACCTCTCGCGCCAGGGACTCAATAGGGCGCAAGCTCCACCACGCCGCCACCCAAAGCAGCGGGATCACCAGCAGCAGGTTTGCGGCCAGAACATAAACGAACCAGCCCCAGACCTTATAGGAACGTTTTAGCTCAACCGGAATGGTGTCGATCACCACAATGGTTAACTGCGGCATGTTCATGGTCGCCGGGTAGATATTGATCGCCACCGAGTGCGTCATTTCCGTCTCGGCATCGTCAGCCCGGATTTCATTGAGCTTTTGCTGCATCGAGCGATCTTCGCGAATCAGCGTGCTGGTGGTATTGAGATCGGCTTCTATCTCATGAAACCCGTTGGTTTTGAGCCACTCCGGACGAATGCTTTTCGCCAGCCACGGAATATCGCGTTGCGCCCAAAGCAACTTTCCCTTTTCATTGTAAATCAGGGCTAAAGTAGGACTCTGTTGATCCAGGTTCTCTGGCATTTCAACGGTGATGTGGTTGTCTTCCCATGTGGCCAGGGTATAAAACAGATTACTTTCGCCGCGTAACAGTCGAAAGGTCGTTTTATCGAAGCTGACGCTGTAGCCCACCAGGGCGACCAGACCGTAGGAGAGCGATAGCACTAGCACCACCGCGGCCGTTGCCAGTAAAAAACGAACCCGCAGCGAGAGGGGCAGAATGTGGCGCAAAATCCGTCTCATTTAGCGTAATTCGAACAGGTAGCCCTGGCCGCGGACGGTCGTAATCACGTCCTGCGGATACTGCGCCTGAATTTTCTTACGCAAACGGCCCATCAGCACGTCTATGGTGTGACTCTCGCGCAGCTCAGCGTCAGGGTAGAGTTGGAGCATCAAGGAGTCTTTGCTCACTACTTTTCCGCTGTTACGGATCAGCGTTTCCATAATGGTGTATTCGAACGCGGTGAGCTTGATCACTTCATCGTTAATCGACAGCTCGCGACGGGAGAGATCCACCTGGAAAGGCGGAATGGAGATAACCTGTGAAGCCAGCCCGCTGTTGCGGCGTAACAGCGCCTGCATGCGCGCCGCCACTTCTTCAATGTGAAACGGTTTGGTGACGTAATCATCCGCACCGGCGCTGAGCACTTCAACTTTGTCCTGCCAGCCTTCGCGGGCGGTGAGAACCAGAACCGGCAGGGAAACGTCATGGCTGCGCCAGCGACGAATTAACGACAGGCCGTCTTCATCAGGCAGGCCTAAATCGACAATGGCGATGTCCGGCAGGTGTTCATTGAGATAATAATCGGCTTCTTTTGCATCTTCAGCATCATCCACCTGATGTCCCATCTCCTGAAGCTGAACCTTCAGGTGGTGGCGTAGCAATGCGTTATCCTCAACAACCAGTACGCGCATCATCTTTTCTCCCAGAATAAATAGTATGAATAGTTTAACGCTGATTATGTTGCTGTGGGGATAAACATTCAGTAAACCGGGGAAAAGCAACCCCCTTTCCGGGCGGAAAGGGGGGGGAAGGAACGTTACTTCAGCTCATCAACCATGGTGATGGCGCGGCCAATGTAATTGGCCGGAGTCATGGCCTTCAGGCGGGTTTTCTCTTCTTCCGGCAGTGCCAGACCGTCGATAAACTGTTTCATGCCTTCGGCATCGACGCGTTTACCGCGTGTCAGCTCTTTCAGCTTCTCGTACGGTTTTTCGATACCGTAGCGGCGCATCACGGTCTGAATCGGCTCTGCCAATACTTCCCAGTTGTGATCCAGCTCGTCCAGAAGACGGTCACGGTTCACTTCGAGCTTGCTCACGCCCTTCAGGGTGGACTGATACGCGATCAGCGCGTAGCCAATTCCCACGCCCAGGTTACGCAGCACGGTGGAGTCGGTCAGGTCGCGCTGCCAGCGGGAAACCGGCAGCTTGCTCGCCATATGCTGCAGCACGGCATTCGCCAGGCCCAGGTTGCCTTCGGAGTTTTCGAAGTCGATTGGGTTCACTTTGTGCGGCATGGTGGAGGAGCCAATTTCTCCGGCGATGGTCTTCTGCTTGAAGTGGTTCAGCGCGATGTAGCCCCACACGTCGCGATCGAAGTCGATCAGGATGGTGTTGAAGCGCGCGATGCAGTCAAACAGCTCTGCAATGTAGTCGTGCGGCTCAATCTGGGTGGTGTACGGGTTCCACTGGATCCCCAGAGAGGTCACGAACTCTTCGCTGAACTGATGCCAGTCCACTTCCGGGTACGCGGCAATGTGGGCATTGTAGTTACCGACCGCGCCGTTGATTTTACCCAGAATTTCAACCTGCTCCAGCTGACGATACTGGCGCTCCATACGGTACGCCACGTTCGCCATCTCTTTACCCATCGTGGATGGGGTGGCTGGCTGGCCGTGAGTACGGGAAAGCAGCGGAATGTCGCGGTATTCCACGGACAGCGCTTTCACCGCGTCGATGATTTTACGCCAGTAAGGCAGCACCACTTCTCTACGCGCGGTGGAGAGCATCAGCGCGTGAGACAGGTTGTTGATATCTTCGGACGTACAGGCGAAGTGAATGAACTCGGATACCGCATGCAGGGCCGGGACGCTTTCCACTTTCTCTTTCAGGAAGTACTCAACCGCTTTCACGTCGTGGTTGGTGGTGCGTTCAATGGTCTTAATGCGCGCGGCATCTTCTTCGCTAAACTCAGCAACGATTTTATCAAGGTAATCGTTTGCCTTTTCGTCAAAAGCAGGAACTTCCTTGATTGCTGCCTGGGCGGCCAGCTTCTGCAGCCAGCGTACTTCAACCTGAACACGGAACTTCAGCAAACCATATTCGCTGAAGATCCCGCGCAGCGCGCTGACTTTATCGCCGTAGCGTCCATCGACAGGGGATACGGCGGTCAGTGAGGATAATTCCATAATTCGCAACTCCGGGAGGTTAACAATGAGCAAGAATTTGTTTTGCCTGAGTAGTCAGGCGATTACGAGAAAGCATTAACTGCAGGCGGCCACCGCCAACCTGATGCCACAGCACGGCAGCGCGGATCCCAGCCAGCAGGGAAGCGCGGACCTTCGCCTGCACCTGCGGGCTTTGCAGTACGGCAGGGGAGCCGGTGACCTGAATGCGCGGGCCCAGCGGGCTGATGACGTCAACGTAAATGCCCGCCATGGCGCTCAGCAGCGTTTCAGACTGCAGGTCAAAATGGTCGAGCTGACGCTGTAGCCCGGCGATGCGATCGCCCAGGGTATTGAGCGCGCCTTTCGCCGCGCTCAGCTTACGCTCAAGCACCATCAGGCTTAAGGTGTAGCGGGTCAGTTCAGCGTTTAACCCCTGACGGCTACTGGCGTTAAGCACGCCAAGCAGGGTTTCAAGACCGAGACGAAGATTGGTTTCGCTGCCGCCGAACACGCCCAGGGTTGAACCGGGGTTGAGGTCGATAACGCTGTTGAGCGAAACGTGCAGGGCATCAGCGTCACAGTGACCCTGATGCGCCAGCTGTTGCACCAGACGAGCAGACTGGCAAATTCCTGCCAGCGCAAGGGTGATGTCATAATAATTCTTCGCCACACGGTCTCCTTTATGTGTGCAATCGGTTAAACAGCGGGCAGCGGCAGGCGCTGTTCAATGATCCCGCCGCCCAGGCAGATTTCGCCGCTGTAGAAGACAGCAGACTGGCCCGGGGTAACGGCGGCGACCGGCTCGTCGAAACGGACGTCAATACGGTCGTCATCAAGCGCGGTGATGGTGCAAGGAATATCGGTCTGGCGGTAACGCGTTTTCACCGTGCAGCGCAGCGTGCCTTTCAGGGGCTCGCGATCGACCCAGTGCAACTGCTGTGCGATAAGGCCAACGGACATCAGACGCGGGTGGTCGTGACCCTGAGCCACCACCAGAATATTGTTTTCGACGTCTTTGTCGACCACGTACCACGGATCTTCGCTGCCTTCTTTCGTCCCACCAATACCCAGGCCTTTACGCTGGCCTAAGGTGTGGTACATCAGCCCCTGATGCTGACCAATCTCGTCGCCATCAACGGTGACAATTTTACCTGGCTGTGCAGGCAGGTAGCGGCCCAGGAAATCACGGAATTTGCGCTCGCCGATAAAGCAGATACCGGTGGAGTCTTTTTTCTTCGCGGTAATCAGGTCCAGCTCTTCGGCAATTTTACGCACTTCCGGCTTTTCCAGTTCGCCGACCGGGAACAGGCTTTGCGCAATCTGTTCGTGGCTCAGCGTATAAAGGAAGTAGCTCTGGTCTTTATTGCCGTCGAGGCCGCGCAGCAACTGGCTTTTGCCATTCACGTCCGCACGACGCACGTAGTGACCGGTCGCAATGTAGTCAGCGCCCAGATCTTCCGCGGCGAATTCCAGGAAGGCTTTAAATTTGATCTCTTTGTTGCACAGAATATCCGGGTTCGGGGTACGGCCCGCTTTGTACTCTTCCAGGAACAGTTCAAAGACGTTGTCCCAGTACTCTGCGGCAAAGTTAACGGTGTGCAGTTCAATGCCGAGCTTGTCGCATACGGCCTGCGCGTCGGCGAGATCCGCTGCGGCAGTGCAGTATTCCTCGCCATCGTCTTCCTCCCAGTTCTTCATGAACAGGCCCTCCACCTTATAGCCCTGTTGCTGCAACAGGTAGGCGGAAACGGAGGAATCGACACCGCCGGACATGCCGACGATCACTTTTTTCTGGCTGTTATCTGACATGGAATACTCACGACATTGAACTTCAAGGCGGCGTATTCTATCACGCCCCCCCACCGTTGACACCCTCTGTAAACGGCCAGTTAAATTCTCCGATGACCCCCAGCGGCAGGCGTGCGCCTGACTGCCAGCAGCGGATGCTTTCCGCAACCAGCGGCGAGCGCAGGTTTGGCGCGTTCAGGATCTCCTCGGCGGTGACCCACAGGCAGCGATCGATATCGTCATCATGCGGTTCTGTGGCGCACGTTTCGCTAAGCTCAACGGCGAATAAAAAGCGCAGGAATGGGGTGCTGTCGGGCGCAATCCACTGGTGCATGCGAATGAAGTGCTGGGGCTCAGCGCGAATGCCGGTCTCTTCCCAGAGCTCGCGCTTCGCGGCCTGCAGCAACGTTTCATTGGCTTCAAGATGCCCGGCAGGCTGATTCCACAGCGCCCTGCCGTTGATGCTCTCTTCCACAACGAGGAATTTTCCCTGCGCGTGCACCACGCAGGCGACCGTAACATGAGGTTTAAACATCATTTCTCCTTAAGGGGCAGCGTCGCGCCATTCGCCGTTTGCCAGCGTATCCAGCGTGTAGCTGCCCATGGCGTAGCGAATCAGACGTAGGGTAGGGAAGCCGACGTGCGCGGTCATTCGCCTCACCTGGCGGTTGCGGCCTTCATACAGGGTGATTTTGAGCCAGCTTGTCGGGATGGATTTGCGCTCGCGAATGGGCGGGTTACGCGGCCACAGCCACTCCGGCTCATTCACGCGTTCAATACCGGCGGGCAGGGTGGGACCGTCGTTCAGCGTCACCCCGCTGCGCAGTTTCGCCAGCGTCTCTTCGTCCGGCTCGCCTTCAACCTGCACAAAGTAAATTTTGCCGGTGCGTTTGCCCGGCTGCGTAAGCTTTGCCTGTAGGGCGCCGTCGTTGGTTAGGACCAAAAGTCCTTCGCTGTCCCGGTCCAGGCGACCAGCGGCGTAGACGCCCTGAACGGGGATGTAATCCTTCAGCGTGCTGCGTCCGGCCTCATCGGTAAACTGCGGCAAAACATCGTAGGGTTTATTGAACAGAATAACCCGCTTTGGCTGGGTTTCTTGCGGTCGTCTGGCGGCTTGTCGCGAGCTGAATCGCTCAACCCGGTGTTTTGTAAAAGAAGTTTTCTTCATGGTATTTTCAGGCGTTATCAATTGCCGCATTATAGCCTAATAACGAAGACCTTTCATGGCGCAGGACAATCAGGTACTATCGAAGGGCTCATTACAATTTATTAACATAAGATCAGTAACAACCAGAAGCGCTCGAAGGAGAGGTTAATGGAAAGCAAAGTAGTTGTTCCGGCGGAAGGTAAAAAGATCACCCTGCAAAACGGCAAGATTAACGTTCCTCACAATCCGATTATTCCGTTCATCGAAGGCGACGGTATCGGTGTAGACGTTACCCCGGCAATGCTGAAAGTGGTTGATGCCGCTGTTGAGAAAGCCTACAAAGGCGAGCGTAAAATTTCCTGGATGGAAATTTACACCGGTGAGAAATCGACGCAAGTTTATGGCCAGGACGTCTGGCTGCCAGCGGAAACGCTGGACCTGATCCGCGACTACCGCGTTGCTATTAAAGGCCCACTGACCACTCCGGTCGGCGGCGGCATCCGTTCCCTGAACGTGGCGCTGCGTCAGGAGCTGGACCTGTACGTGTGTCTGCGTCCGGTTCGTTACTATCAGGGCACCCCAAGCCCGGTTAAGCACCCTGAACTGACCGACATGGTTATCTTCCGCGAAAACTCAGAAGACATCTACGCGGGTATCGAGTGGAAAGCGGACTCTGCTGATGCAGAAAAAGTAATTAAATTCCTGCGCGAAGAGATGGGCGTGAAGAAAATTCGCTTCCCTGAGCACTGCGGTATCGGCATTAAGCCGTGCTCTGAAGAAGGGACCAAGCGCCTGGTGCGTGCGGCCATTGAATACGCGATCACCAACGACCGTGATTCTGTGACCCTGGTTCACAAGGGCAACATCATGAAGTTCACCGAAGGCGCGTTCAAAGACTGGGGCTATCAGCTGGCGACCGAAGAGTTCGGCGGTGAGCCGATCGACGGCGGCCCGTGGCAGAAGATCAAGAACCCGAACACCGGCAAAGAGATCATCATTAAAGATGTGATCGCCGATGCGTTCCTGCAGCAGATCCTGCTGCGTCCTGCTGAATACGACGTGATCGCCTGTATGAACCTGAACGGTGACTACATTTCTGACGCCCTGGCGGCACAGGTTGGCGGTATCGGTATCGCCCCTGGCGCGAACATCGGCGACGAGTGCGCCCTGTTCGAAGCAACCCACGGTACTGCACCAAAATACGCAGGCCAGGACAAAGTGAACCCAGGCTCTATCATCCTCTCCGCAGAGATGATGCTGCGCCATATGGAATGGTTCGAAGCCGCAGACCTGATCGTCAAAGGTATGGAAGGCGCGATCAACGCGAAAACCGTAACTTACGATTTCGAACGTCTGATGGAAGGCGCTAAGCTGCTGAAATGCTCAGAGTTTGGCGACGCGATTATCGCGAACATGTAATCCAGATTCTGGGTTAAACAAGAGCGGGGGCCTGAGGGTTCCCGTTTTTTTTGCTTCTGCCTGCGGGAAATAACACGATGCTCGCTACTGTTCTTATCGCTGTCGTTGCATTCATCCATATCTACATTCTTGTGCTGGAAATGTTCCTGTGGAACACCAGAACAGGGCACAAGGCCTTTAATCTGCGTCCCGATTTTGCGCGCGACACCCGCGTGCTGGCCGCGAATCAGGGGCTGTATAATGGTTTTCTGGCTGCGGGTCTGCTCTGGAGCCTCTGGCTTGGTGAGAAGGGTATATCTGTGGCCATCTTCTTCCTGACCTGCGTGTTGATTGCCGGACTCTTTGGCGCAGCGACCGCCAGCCGAAAGATACTGTACGTTCAGGCCATACCTGCTCTTGCAGCCCTGCTTGCCCTGCTTATCTGACGCAACGCGTTGGTTAACCGTACGTCGTCGGATATACTTGTGGCTTCACCCTCAGAGATTAACGCTGTTATGAATAACGAAATCCCACTGAAGTATTATGACATCGTCGAAGAGTACGCGACGGAAGCCACAAAGCCCGTGAGTGAGTCAGAGCAGGACTCGCTGGCGCATTATTTCCAGCTGCTTCTCACGCGTTTGTCGAATAATGAGGAGATCGATGAGGAAGCTCAGCAGGAGATGGCGCGTGAAGCCGGGGTTCGTGCCGAACGTATTGATGATATTGCGAACTTTCTCAATCAGTGGGGAAACGAGTAACCTACCGCGCGATCCCAGCGAGTCGCTTCGCAAGCTCGCTTCGGGTGACGGATTTTGAGAAATACCATCCCTGAATCAGCGCCTCGGGGTATCTTTCAGCAATAAAGCGATACTGTATTTCGCTCTCTACGCCTTCGAAAACAAGCGTTTTATTCAGTTTTGCGAGGGCGTCGCTAAAGATGACAAAAATGTTCTGCTTGTAATGTTCACTGATGCCATCGACCAGCGACTTGTCGATTTTGATCTCATCATATTCAAGCAGCGAAAGCCTTGCCAGGTTTGAGTTTTGCACCCCGAAGTCATCAATGGATATTCTCACGCCAAGGTTTTTTAAATCCTTGCAGAAATCTTCCAGAATATTCCCCGTTGAAATGGCTTTTTCAGAAAGCTCGATTTTGATCAGAGAGAGCGGAATATTATTAGCTAAACAGCTACGGCGCAAAATGCTGATAAACTGTCCGTCTTCAATTTCCGTTCGGCCAACATTGAGCGAAACAACCAGATGATATTTAATAATAAGTGGCGCGATATCCGAAAGGGATTTTTGGAGAATATTTATATAGTAATTTTTATACAGGCCAATTTTTTTGATTAATGGAATAAACAGTTCCGGGGAGACGTCACCGTATCTTGCGTCACGCCATCTCGACAAGACCTCCACGCCTACAATTTTTTTATCCTCAATCCGAACAATGGGCTGGTAATGAACGCCGATAGTATTAGTGATAACAGCTTTGACCAGCGTCCGCTCCAGGGAGAACCGGTCCTCGTTGAGTCGAAAGAAAAAGAGCGTTATCGCAATCCAGATAAAACATAAAATGACCGCGAGAACGATAAATACAACGGGAGATAACGAGGCCAGTCCCGCGTTGTGATGCTTCACAATGACGCACAAATCCCACGTGGTGCTGCACCGGGTGAGGGTCAGGGTAAACAAGGAGGAATTCAGTTCGCTCTGTTGGTTTAATTCAGGCGTAGCCGAAAAAAACGTTCTGCTTAAGTCCCTGGTGGTGGTGCTCAGAGAATAGCTCTCCGTAACCGGGGTGAATTTATCGTAAGCATAGCGGGAGGTGAAGATAATGTGATTATTATAGATGGCCGCATTGCCGGTAAAAAAATCTTTTCTCGAAAATTGCGCGAGGAGAAATCCTCTGGGCGTTTCATGGAGCTCTTCAGGAAGCGGGACAGGATTAACGAGTTTACCCCAAAAAGCGGTACAGACTATTTTTCCCTTTTCAATAAAACCGACGTCAGCGACATAGCGGCTTTCGAGCTTGACCTGCCGGTAGCGATCGAGGCTGTCTCTGTCGCATCCCTGTGTGGTCAGGTTTTTGAGCGTCTGCGCCATGCTCTGGGTCAGACTTTCTGAATGCTGTAAAAGGGTTCGGGAAATCTCAAGCTGTTTGCTTTTCTGCTGGCTCCCGATAACTCCATTAACCGCAAAAAGAGACAGGAAGACCAGAAACGCTGAAACGATAGTAACGGCAATGATCTTTTTCATTTTCCAGATACCCTGTCCGCTCCCTAATCTCTCAAATCTTATCACAGGCAGTGCAAGCTACAAGCCTGATAATAACGGCAGCCGTTATGCTTAAGTGCAATTTGTTTTCCTCTTAACCTGAGCTTTGTTACAGTGACAAGAGTTGTCAGCCAGGGATGCCAGGCGTGATAAGGTGGAAAAGCTCGTGCATGTGAAAAATACTTTTTACACAACAACCATTACCGTCATCATTGTCTCATTGATTGTTTCATTGTCGCTTGCCGTCCAGATTGCCACGTCCCGACAGCAGTCAATCCAGCAAATCAATACCAGCGTTGCCAACCTGAGCCATACCCTTAACGTCTACACGGAAGGGATCATTCGCCAAAGTGAAATGTTGATTACCACCGTTTCCGACACAATCGAAATTTATGGTATGACCCCGCAACAGGCGATCAATATTCAGCGAATGATAAGCAATCAGGATAATCTTCTTACTCAGATTAATAATGTGGTTGTCTATGATGCGCATGGGGATATCTTCACTGCATTGCACAAAAATTTTGCGGGCCCCCATAATGGCGCGGACAGGGCATTTTTTGTCTATCACAAGGAAAATAAAAGTCAGCAGATTTATATTGGTGAGCCGGTGATAAGCAGAACCAATGGTAAATGGGTTATTACTCTTAGCCGACGCCTTGAAACCCACACCGGTGCATTTAACGGTGTTGTGGTGGTGACGCTGGGTATCGAAAATTTTCTGACACTTTATGGACAGATTAATATTGGTCACGCGGGCGTTATTGGTTTAACGACGCAAGCAGGCGTTTTACTGATTCGTTATCCCTTTAAAAATAACTATATCGGTACGATTTTTTCTGACTCACCTCTCTTCAGAAAATACCTCAAGGTACAAAATACAGGGATAGCCAGCTCTGTCTCCAGGTTTGATAAAATCGAACGCATTTATGCCTATGAGAAAAACAGGCGCTACGGACTGGTTACGACGGTAGCGGTAAGCATTGATGAAGCCCTTTCACCGTGGCGCAAGCAGGCGATTCAGCTTGCCGCACTTATTTTGGTGTTTACCGCGACGCTCATCGTGGCGTCCTGTTTCCTCTATTCCGACTTATCCAGAAAAGCACGGGATAATAAAGCGCTAAAGATTATTGCCTCGGAGGATGCGCTGACAGGGCTTTATAACAGGCGCATCTTTGATGAAAAAATCCTCTCGGAAATTGCGGCGTGTGCGGCAAAGGACGCGCCGGTTTCGCTGCTCCTTGTGGATGTGGACTACTTCAAAAAGTACAACGATAACTACGGTCATCCGGAAGGGGACAGATGCCTGGCGTTGCTGGGAAACTGCCTCAGGGAAAGTCTCACCCGCGACAACCAGATTGTGGCGCGCTATGGCGGGGAGGAGTTTGCGCTGATTTTGCCTGAAACGGATATCCAGGAGGCGCTCCGCCTTGCGCAGACGATTATTCGCTATGTTTTCTCTCAGCAAATTGAACACGCGTTTAGCCCCTTCGGGCGGGTTACGGTAAGCGTAGGGGTCTCCAGTGCGCGTGCTGTCAACATCGCGGGTAGCCAGCAGAATATTATTAATGCTGCCGACCAGGCGCTCTATCAGGCAAAACGCGGCGGGCGCAACCGGCACGCTTTCGTTGGGGCTTGATCAAAAAAAAGCCCACTCATGAGTGGGCAAGAAATACTGGAAGCAATGTGAGCAATGTCGTACTGAATACCTGAGTGTTTATCTCAACTATTCAGTGTTGAGAAAGATAATCTTTCTCAACAAAAGATGCAACCCCACAGTTCTTGTGGAAGGGCATGTTGATGAAGAAATGCGCAGACTCTCTCTGTGAGGCTTATCACAAATTTCCTTTCTCAGATCCTGTGCTATTCTTTTTGTGTCGTTGATTTAATGACAAAAACCATACAGAGAGGAAAGTTATGGGAATTTTATCCTGGATTATCTTTGGGCTTATTGCGGGTATTCTGGCGAAGTGGATCATGCCGGGCAAAGATGGCGGTGGGTTTATCGTCACCATAATACTGGGTATTGTCGGCGCGGTAGTCGGCGGTTGGATCAGTACGCTGTTCGGTTTTGGTAAAGTCGATGGCTTTAACTTCGGCAGTTTCGCGGTCGCGGTGATCGGCGCGCTGGTTGTGCTGTTTATCTACAGAAAGATCAAAAGCTAATACTGAAGCGTTAAAAAGGCTGCCATATGGCGGCCTTTTTACGTAACGGGTTTACCACCAGCCAAACTGCGTGCCGGCAAACGCCACGACGGCAACGATCAACATAATGAGGGTGGTTTTTCTCATTTATGCCCCCGGAGCAGCGTAACCACCGACAAAAAACCACGCCAGAAATACCACCGCCGTTATAAAAATAACGACCGGGAAGAGGATCCCTATTCTCATATCATCACCTGTTTCGGTTTTTATAACGCCGTAGAGTGTACGGGGTTAATCCATCGCGAGAAAGCCTGTTTTGCTTTTTCCTTTCTTATCCTGATACATCGCGATATCCGCGGCACGTAACGCACTGTCCGGATCGGTTACGCCGGGATCCACTTCGATAACGCCGAGGCTGGCGCCAGGATAAATGATGCTGATGCTACCCAGCCAGTATTCCCCCGCAATTCGGGCGCTGAGGCGCGTTCTGAGAAGGTGGATTTGCTCCTCATTCTCGACGTTGCTCAGAGTGGCCACCAGAAACTCATCGCCGCCCAGCCGGCCGATGATATCGTCCTGCTGTTTTTCTGCGGTCAAACGCTTGCCCACTTCAATCAGGAACTGGTCGCCTGCTTCATGCCCGTATCGATCGTTAATCAGTTTAAAATCATCCAGATCGATAAAGGCAATGATGGCGTTACGTTTCAGATGCCGCGCCAGCGAAAACAGGGTGGTCAGATCCTCAAAAATGGCGCGACGGTTGGGTAACCCTGTAAGGGCATCTGTGTAGGAGTGGGCGATAAGTGCCGCGTTGGCTTCACGAAGCTGGGTGACCAGAGACTCTTTTTGAATGTACTGACCGATCAACCCGGCGAAAAGTTTTAATATCTGTTCACCGCGTTCGCTGAGCGGTTTTTTTGCCGTGCTGGTGGCGCAGAGCGTACCGTAAAGCGAGCCATCGGCAAGATGAACGGGGATGCTCATGTAAGTGGTAATGCCGAGTGCTTTCGCCGCTTCACACTCCGGCCAGCGCTCGGGAACATCGTTACTGAATAATGTGTCGCTATCCAGCGCGCGCTTACACAGCGTTTCATCCCATGGCACGCTTAACCCTTCCGGGATAGTCATCTGCTTGCTGTTTCGGGCATAGAGGATATGCTGCAGCCGGGCTGTTATATCCACCTTCGTCAGGTAAGTCGACTCCATGTCGGTGACGATTTCCAGCATCTCCAGCAGCTGACGAACGAGGCTTTCAAGGGATTGCTCGGTGGCAAGGGTTTCTGAAACGCGAGCGAGGATAAGATCCGACATGACGTAGAATGACTCCCAGGCAGAAGACGTCTGCATCTGCATGTTATGCTGAATTTTTAGGCTTCCGGCATAGTAAAACATGAATATAGAAAATTTAATATATGCAGAGGCGGGCAGCAGGCGGGAAAAAAAGCCCCGTTGTTGAGAACGGGGCAAAGACATCTTGATTACGGAATGATGTTCTCTGGTCAAAGTGAGAACATGCCTGACTGTAGCGTTGAAAAGTGCAGTTAGAATGGAGAAATCATGGAGAAAGCGGCGACAAGCCGTTACCCTTAGCCAATGATGATGTCAAAAGGATCAACAAGATGAGATTTCTGCTACTGGCGCTGGCGCTTCCCCTGGTTGCCTGCACCGCAAAAACAACCCTACCCGACGCCCCGAAACCGCCACACGCCGTGGGCATGGCGAACCCGGCTTCCGTTTACTGCCTGGAAAAGGGCGGGGTACAGGTCCCAATTCAAAGCCCGCAGGGGGTCCGCACCGAGTGCAAGCTGCCCGGTGGCGAAGTGATCGACGAATGGACGCTCTATCGTCGCGATCATCCGCAACCTGCCAGGTGACAGAGGGACAGTAGCTGCGATACACTTCTCTTTAGGATTATTCTTAGCCAATTTCTGGCTACCGTTACCGCGAGAGAAGTATGTTTCAGCTTAAACCGGGCAGCGTGGCGATGATCGTCGGTGCCCGCACGGCGTCAGGCCGTCGCAATATTGGTAAATCCGTGGAGCTTTTTGGTCTCTGCCAGCCCGGCCAGCGTTTCGTTAACCCGGTCAACGGCGTGATGACGCAGTTACCCGCAAGCGCGGACCGCGCGCTCTGGCTGGTGACGGGAGACGTCTACGCCTTTGACAATCAGCACGGCTTTGCGTTTGTTCGCGCCGAACACCTGATGCCGCTCACCCCGGACGAAGCTCCGCAAATTAAGGATGAGCTGACGGTCGGCTGATCACAGATGGCGCAGCCAGTCGGCTAAGACCAGAGCGTGATTCTGCTTCGTGTCCTTCGCGCCGTAGAGCAGGGTTACGGTCTGCTTTTTCGCCAGCGCCGCCAGACGCTCTCCTTCGTCCTTATGCTGCGCCAGCTCTTCCTTGTAGGCTTTAGTGAAGGCCGCGAAATCAATCGCTTCGCTATGAAAGTCCTTGCGTAACGCGCTGGACGGTGTGAGCGTTTTACACCATTCGTCATACGCGAGGTCCGTTTTTTTCACCCCGCGGGGCCAGAGCCTGTCCACCAGAACCCGATAGCCATCGCCCGGGCTCGCCTGTTCATAGACGCGTTTGCACTGAATCATGATTCCACCCTCCCAATTTAAGGTATTGTGATAATTGCAGAAGATCGGTAGTCTGAGGTTCCTTATGTTATCTGATAATACTCTGGCATAAGGAACCTTTCATGGAACACCTCCCGGTTAAAACGACGCTGCGCATTGCGCTGGTTGGCGATTACAATCCTGATGTTATTGCACACAAGGCGATCCCGCTGGCCATTGACGACGCCGCCGCGGTCCTTGACCTCACCGCCGATTACGACTGGCTTGCCACCACGGAATTAACCAGTTCTGAGGATCTGGTGGGCTACGATGCCATCTGGCTGGTTCCCGCAAGCCCCTATAAAAATACCGAGGCGGCCTTTATTGCCGCACGCTACGCGCGTGAAAACAGCATTCCGTTCCTGGGCACCTGCGGTGGGTTCCAGCATGCGTTAATTGAGTATGCCCGTAACGTGCTGGGCTGGAGCGACGCGGCACATGCTGAGACGGATACCGAAGGCACGATGGTGATTGCGCCGCTGACCTGCTCGCTGGTGGAGAAAACCGATGCCATTGAGCTGCGCAATAATACGCTGATCGCGAAGGCCTACGGAAAGCCGGAAATCGTAGAGGGTTATCACTGTAACTATGGCGTATCGGCGGCGTTTGCTCAGGAACTAGAGAGCGGTGATATGCGCGTGACGGGCTGGGACGAGCAGGGGGAAATCCGCGCTGCGGAGCTGGTGACCCATCCGTTCTTTGTGATCACCTTATTCCAGCACGAGCGTGCTGCGCTGGAAGGGCGTCCGGTGGTGCTGGTGCAGGCAATGCTGCGCGCCGCGCGCGGGTAAAAAAGGCAGACCCGATGGTCTGCCACCGTGTTTATCGGGGCGCGATTTCCCGGTCGCGCCCGGCAAGTACGCCGCAGATGGCCATGACGACAGCGGCCAGCGCGCAGGCGAGAAGCGGGATCCGCCAGTCTCCAGCCGAATCGTGAATTTTACCCATCAGCGGCGGACCGCAGGCGGCGAGCAGATAACCAATAGACTGTGCCATACCGGACAACGCTGCCGCCTGGTGTGCGGAGCTGGCGCGCAGGCCGATGAACGTCAGGCCGAGGATCATCGTTGCCCCGGTACCAAAGCCAAACACCAGCGTCCACATCACCGCCATCTCAGGCATAAACCACAAACCTGCCGCGCTAACCGCGCACATCAGCCCAACCGCTCCGGCGATGGTTCGCTGATCCTTCAGACGCTGGAGGACGAGCGGAACGGCAAGCCCCGGCACGGCCGTGGCAAGCTGTAAAAGACCGTGCACCGAGCCGGCCTGCGCTTCGCTAAAGCCATGGCTGAGTAATATGGCCGGCAGCCAGCCGATGATGACGTAATAAATCAACGAGTTAATCCCCAGAAAGAGCGTCACCTGCCAGGCGAGTGCCGAGCGCCAGATCGCGCGGTTATGCAGCGCGCCTGCGCCCGTTACCGTTGCGACATGTTTTTGACGCCACTGCGGCAGCCAGAGCAACAGCGCGATCAGCGGAAACGCCATCAGCATCAGCAGCGCGCCATGCCAGCCCGCATCACCCTGAGCCAGAGGTACGATCAGCGCCGAGCCTAACGCGGCAGAGACACCCATCGTCAGGAAATAGGCGCCCGTGAGTCGGGCAACCTGGCCCGGGAAATCACGCTTAATTAAGCCGGGCAACAGCACATTCCCCAGCGCGATCCCGCAACCAATCACCGCCGTTCCGATGAAAAGCAGGGTAGCGGAGGGCAGGGAGCGAACCGCAATCCCGATGCAAATCAGCATCAGGGCGATAAACAGGCTGCGCTCCATGCCGATACGCCGGGCAACGCCCGCCGCGAGCGGGGAGACAAGAGCAAAGGCCAGCAGGGGCAGGGTGGTCAGCAGACCGGTTTGCGCCGTGCTTAAGCCATAATCAAGGCGAATGGTATCGAGCAGCGGCGCTGCGCCGGTAAAGGTGACGCGAAGCGTGGTGGCAATCATCAGGATGCCTGCAATCAACAGCGCGCCCTGTTTTCCTGAGGTGCGAAGAGCAGTAGTCATTGTGTTCTCATACGTTCAAGCGAGCGCACACAATACCGATTTTCTCAGCGGTTGAAATCAGGCTAAAATGACAGTTTATCGCTAATATCGGACAACCTGATGATTGGTCTGGGACTGGACGGCTACGATCCTGATAGCCAGCACGATGCGGCCGTCGCGTTTCGCATCCGCGTGGTGACGGAAGAACAATATATTCCGCAGCATCAACACCGTAAGGGGCAGCTGATTCTGGCCCTTGGCGGCGCGATCACCTGCGAAGTGGAAAATGCGATGCTGATGGTACCGCCCCAGTATGCCGTCTGGATCCCAGGCCAAATGCCGCACAGCAACAGGGCCACGCCGGGGGCGCAGCTCTGCTTTTTGTTTATTGAGCCTGGTGCCGCCAGCCTGCCCGACCGCTGCTGCACCCTGAAAATCTCTCCTCTGGTGCGGGAGCTGATTTTATCCCTGGCGGAGAAATCACGTGAACAGCTGCATCTTGCGGCCACATCGCGTCTGGTGGACGTCCTGTTTGACGAGCTGCCGCTCCAGCGCCAGGAGCATCTGCAGCTGCCCGTCTCTCCCCATCCTAAAATCCGGTTGATGAGCGAGAAGATGGCGGAAGAGCCCGCCGCCTGGCAGACGCTGTCGCAGTGGGCGAGCCATTTCGCGATGAGTGAACGCAACCTGGCGCGGCTGGTGGTCAAAGAGACCGGTTTAAGCTTTCGCCGCTGGCGTCACCAGCTTCAGCTGATCGTGGCGTTACAGCATTTGATTAGCGGGAAATCGGTGCAGCAGGTGGCACAGTCTCTGGGCTATGACTCTACCACCGCGTTTATCACCATGTTCAAAAAGGGGCTGGGCCAGACGCCGGCGCGTTACATGGCCAGCCTGACTATGACTTCCCGATAAACAGGGACACCAGCCCTGCCGCAATCAGCGGGCCTACCGGTACGCCGCGGAAGAGCGCCACGCCGAGTACCGTGCCCACCAGCAGGCCCGCCACCAGCGAGGGCTGGCTGCTCATCAGCGTCACGCCGCGTCCGCCCAGCCACGACACAAAAATCCCTACCGCGATCGCCACCAGCGATTTCCAGTTCACAAACGAGTGCAGCAGCGTTGAGGCGGGAAGGGTGCCGCTGGCGATGGGAGCCATCACCCCGATGGTTAAAATGATGATCCCGATGGTGAGGCCTTGTTTTTCTATCCACGGGAAAAAGGTATTTAACGGGGTCACGCGCACAATAATCAGCACCAGAATCGAGATGGCGACGGTGGTGTTATGGCTGATAAAGCCGAGCGCGGCGAGCGCCAGAAGAATGAGCAGAGTAGGGTCAAACATGGGGGATCCTTGCCAGAATAATTATCCTGCTTACTGTACGCGCAAACGCGGCGGAAGACAGCGTTTAAAAGATTTTATCGCTGTCATTACCCTGTCATTTACGCGGATTAAAACGAAGGCAGGTATCGCAAAGGGATCGCCATCATGAACGATCACATGTTTGTTGAAACGCTCATTATCTCCTCATCGTTTTTCGCTATTGCCGTGATTCTCGTCGCCTCCGTGCTGTTTCTGGAAAGAAGAGGCTAGCGCCGTCACGACGACGCCTTATGGAAGTTTACAAGCTCAGGACGGGCGATGCGCAGGTAATCCTGGGTGTCCATGATCACGGATTTCTCCAGTAAACCGGCGTTAAAGGCAATTTCGTCGAAACGCTCGAACAGCAGCGGGTCGGCCACCAGCGCCAAATCAGGATGGAAGCTAAAGGGCGGGATCGCGCCAAAAACGCAGGCGGTAAGGGTATCGACCTCGGCCGGGCTGGCGAGGGAGGCTTTAAGCCCGCCAAAATGGCTGGCAAGCTGGCTCAGATCGGCCTGCAGGTCGGCGGCCAGAATCGCCAGTACATGTTTTTTTACGCCGTTGCCCTTCACTTTGCAGACCAGGGCTTTTGCCCCCTGGCGCAGATCGGTCCCGCGAATTTCACTCACCGCTTCGCATTTCCCCACCGCCTCGTGCTCCATGACGCGAAAACGCGCGCCCTGCTCGGTGAGTAAGGTAATCAGCTGATGGTGGGTACTTGTCCCCATAACGTCGTCAGTCATCACAATTTTCCCGGTGATAATCCAGTATGCAGCTTGCTACATTAGCACGGGATAAACGGGGTCGAAAGAAAACAGCCAGCGGATTCGCTGGCTGTTGGGTTATGCGTTGCTGGTAGCAGATTGCTTGTGGAACAGCTCCCTGAACACAGGATAAATATCATCCTGATCGCGGATATGCTGCATGGCAAAGTTATCGAACATGGACTGCAGATGTTCATATTCCCGCCACAGGGTTTGGTGGGCACGACGGGTGATTTCGATATAGCTGTAGTAACGCACCACCGGCAGAATTTTCTTCGCCAGGATCTCGTGACATAGCGGTGAGTCGTCGGCCCAGTTGTCGCCATCCGACGCCTGCGCCGCATAAATGTTCCACTGCGCCGGGTCGTAACGCTCTTTCACTACTTCATCCATCAGCTTCAGGGCGCTTGATACGATGGTCCCCCCGGTCTCCTGGGAGTAGAAGAACTCATGTTCATCCACCTCTTTGGCCTGGGTGTGATGGCGGATATAGACCACTTCCACGTTCTTATAGGTTCTGCTCAGGAACAGGTAGAGCAGGATGTAGAAACGCTTCGCCATATCCTTGGTGGCCTGGTCCATCGAGCCGGAGACGTCCATCAGACAGAACATGACCGCCTGGCTGGAGGGTTCAGGACGTTTTTCGTAGTTCTTGTAGCGCAGGTCGAAGGTATCGATAAACGGCACGCGGTCGATCTTCGCTCTTAGCTCGGCAATCTCTTTACGCAGGCGCTCCTCTTCCAGCAGCTGCGCCGGCTCCGTGTTTTCCACGACCTTCAGGCTGCTCTCCAGCTCGCGCAGTTCGCGACGTTTGCCTGCCGTCATGGCCGTGCGGCGCGCCAGAGAATTCTGCAACGAACGCACAACGCTGATATTGGCGGGCACGCCGTTAGCGGTATAGCCCGCGCGATGGGTTTTATACTCGTTAAGCTGACGATGCTGATTCTTTTTCAGATTCGGCAGCGCAAGGTCCTCAAACAGCAGGTCGAGATATTCATCTTTCGAAATCTGGAAAACGAACTCATCCTGGCCTTCACCGTCCTGGCTGGCCTGCCCCTGACCGCTTCCTGAACCACCGCCGCCGCCCTGAGGGCGCTCAATTCTGTCGTTCTGAACGAAGTGGTCGTTACCTGGATGAACGCGATGGCGCAGGCCGCCGCGCCCCTGATGAAACATCGGTTCGCTGATGTCATCGGTAGGGATGGAGACAGACTCGCCGCTGTCGACGTCGGTCACCGAGCGTTTGTTGATGGCCTCGGAGATCGACTGTTTAATTTGCGCTTTATAACGGCGCAAGAAGCGCTGGCGGTTCACAGTGCTCTTGTTTTTGCCGTTAAGACGCCGGTCAATAAACCAGGTCATATACCCCCCGTACTGCATTTGCCAACTTGCGTTTTTGTTGGCCCGGCAGGCGCAGGCGCTACCGGGCACTTGTTTTAGGACGATTTACGCACGCGCAGATACCATTCGCAGAGCAGGCGAACCTGTTTGCGGGTGTAGCCTTTTTCCATCATACGGTCGACAAAATCGTCGTGTTTCTTCTGCTCGTCGGTTGAGGTTTTGGTGTTAAACGAGATCACCGGCAGCAGCTCTTCGGTATTGGAGAACATTTTCTTCTCAATAACCGTGCGCAGCTTCTCGTAGCTGGTCCAGTTCGGATTGCGCCCGTTATTATGCGCTCTGGCGCGCAGGACGAAGTTCACAATCTCATTACGGAAGTCTTTCGGGTTGCTGATCCCGGCAGGCTTCTCGATTTTTTCCAGCTCCGCGTTCAGGGATTCACGATCAAACAGCTGGCCGGTATCCGGGTCGCGGTACTCCTGATCCTGGATCCAGAAGTCAGCATAGGTGACGTAGCGGTCGAAAATGTTCTGCCCGTATTCTGAATAGGATTCCAGATAGGCCGTCTGGATCTCTTTGCCAATGAACTCGGCGTATTTCGGGATCAGATAGCCTTTCAGGAACTCAAGGTAGCGTTCAGCCTGCTCCTGCGGGAACTGCTCGCGCTCGATTTGCTGCTCCAGGACGTAGAACAGATGAACCGGGTTGGCCGCCACTTCCGCGTGGTCGAAGTTAAAGACCCGGGAGAGGATCTTAAACGCGAAACGCGTGGAGAGGCCGTTCATCCCTTCATCAACCCCGGCGTAATCGCGGTATTCCTGGTACGATTTCGCTTTCGGGTCGGTATCTTTCAGGCTTTCACCGTCGTAGACGCGCATTTTCGAATAGATGCTGGAGTTTTCCGGCTCTTTCAGGCGCGACAGGATGGAGAAGCGCGAGAGCGTTTCCAGCGTGCCAGGAGCGCATGGCGCATGCACCAGCTCACTGTGGTTAAGCAGTTTTTCGTAAATTTTGATCTCTTCGGAGATCCGCAGGCAATAAGGCACCTTGACGATGTACACGCGGTCAAGGAAGGCCTCATTGTTTTTGTTATTACGGAAGGTTACCCATTCCGATTCGTTCGAGTGGGCGAGAATAATCCCGTTAAACGGCAGGGCGGAGATACCTTCCGTCCCGTTGTAGTTCCCTTCCTGGGTCGCCGTCAGCAGAGGATGCAGCACTTTGATCGGTGCTTTAAACATCTCGACGAATTCCATAATCCCCTGGTTGGCGCGGCACAGCGCACCAGAATAGCCATAGGCATCCGGGTCGTTTTGTGCGAAGTTTTCCAGCTTACGGATATCGACTTTACCCACCAGCGCCGAGATATCCTGGTTGTTCTCATCACCCGGTTCCGTTTTGGCGATAGCGATCTGCTCCAGGATGGATGGCCACACTTTCACGACGCGGAATTTGGTGATATCACCGCCAAATTCGTGCAGGCGTTTTGCCGCCCACGGCGACATAATGGTGCCGAGGTAGCGACGCGGGATGCCAAACTCTTTATCCAGAATTTGCGCATCTTCCTGCGGGTTAAACAGGCACAGCGGATGGTCGTTCACCGGGCTGCGTTCGCCGTTGGCGCTCAGCACGTAAATCGGTACGCGCTGCATCAGCGACTTCAGGCGTTCAGCCAGCGAGGATTTACCGCCGCCGACGGGGCCGAGTAAATAGAGGATCTGTTTCTTCTCTTCCAGACCCTGGGCGGCATGCTTCAGATAGGAGACAATCTGTTCAATGGCATCTTCCATACCATAGAACTCTTCGAACGCCGGATATCGGGCGACCACCCGATTCGAAAATAGACGGGAAAGCCGTGGCTCCAGGGCAGTATCAACCATGTTTGGCTCACCGATAGCCATCAATAGCCGTTCTGCCGCATTGGCATAGGCACTGCGATCTTGCCGACAAATGGTAAGAAACTCCTGCAGTGTGAACTCTTCGTCCTTGGCAGCTTCGTAGCGCTGGCGATAGTGATCGAATATATTCATGGCATGCCGTCCTTTCGTTTTTTAGCACAGGATAAGAGCCGTTCGTATGAGTAGTGGAGGCTCCCGGAAGAGAATCTCTCGCACCCCACTGCCAGAGCAGCAACCTGTGTGCCAGGTCAGACGCTAAGAACCGCAGGTGTTCAGGAAAACTCTTCTTAAATTTAAGCGTAGATGGCATTTGCCAAACTTGCATGCTGAGAAAAACTAATTTCAATGACATATCAATAACTCATCCAAAAATTTCCACCCTGGTTATAAGGCTTAAGCACGTTTTTCATGCATCGTTCATATAAATGAAAGCGGGTTGTCATCTGAAAAGTTAAAAATAATGGGTTAATCAGACTGATTAGCAGGCAAAAAATTTTGGGATGTACGGGAATGGCGGTTACACTTCACCCGCTGATTATTTGACTACAGGAAAGAATGGATTGTGACCAAACTCAAACTTCTGGCATTGGGCATCCTTGCCGTGACCGCAGTTAGCACCGCTCAGGCGGAAAGTCAGTGGACGGTGGGTGCGGGCGTTGGCGTCATTAACAGCCCATACAAACAGTATGACCGCGATGTTTATCCTGTACCCGTTATCACCTATGAAGGCGATAACTTCTGGTTCCGCGGTCTCGGCGGCGGCTACTATCTGTGGAACGATACGGCCGATAAGCTTTCTATCATGGCCTACTACGATCCAACGCACTTCAAGCCAGGCGACAGCGACAGCCACGCGCTTCGCCAGCTCGACAAGCGTAAAAGCTCAATGATGGCCGGCCTCTCTTATGTGCATAACACCCAGTATGGCTTCCTGCGTACGGCACTAGCGGGTGATACGCTGGATAACAGCAACGGCTTTATCTGGGATCTGGCGTGGTTGTATCGCTATACCAACGGTGGGCTCACCCTGACGCCGGGTATCGGCGTGCAGTACAACAGTGAAAACTACAACGACTATTACTACGGCGTCTCTAAAAACGAGTCCCGCCGCAGTGGGCTGAAAAGCTACAGCGCCGATGATGGCTGGGATCCTTACCTGGAGCTGACCGCGAGCTATAACTTCCTCGGCGACTGGAGCGTCTACGGTACCGGCCGTTACGAGCGTCTGAGCGACGAAGTGAAGGATAGCCCGATGGTTGATAAGTCCTGGGCTGGCATCTTCTCGGTGGGTGTGACCTACAAGTTCTGATTGTGCATTATTGCGGTGCAATCATTGCATCAAAACGGGGCGCTTGCGCCCCGTTTGCTTTGGTGTGGTGCAGCGACCTTATCGCTTAACGATGCGAATTGTCTGCCCTAAACGAGACGGCTTTTCCTCGCTCGCTTTTTGCGGGGTCGTCACGCAGGCTGTTTCCACGCAGACGAACGTTTTGTAACCGTCATCAGGGATGTCGGCCATGCTGATGGAGAGTGCAGGCCCTGGGTTCCAGCCCACCACGTTGCTATGATGGTGATGAACCACCTCAATGCCGCGGTTCAGAGCACCGTCGTGGACCAAGCTGCACGCTTCCGGATGCAGATAGACGCGGTCAGTACGGTCAGGGAACGCCTGAACGCCGTCGCTCAGCTTACCTTCCTTCGCGTTATCAACTTTGTCGATAAAGGTATCGCCCAGGCCGCTCACCTTCACTGCATTGATGTCACCCACGTTGAAGTAGGTATGCAGGGCAGAGGTGGTCTCGAACTCGCCGTGGGCTTCCAGCTCAATCTCGCAGCTTTGACCCAGTTTGAATCGGGCATACAGGGTGAAATCATGCGGCCACAGGGCGCGGGTTTCATCATTAGCCTGCAGCTCAAAGGTCAGCACTGCGCCGTTGTCGTCTTCGTTATGCGCTTTCAGCGTCCACTGCTGGTTACGGGCGAAACCGTGAGAAGGCAAACCCGGCTGTGCGGACGGGCCAAACCACGGCCAGCAGATCGGTACGCCGCCGCGAATCGCATCCCCTTTTTTGAACGAGGTGGCGTCACTCAGCCACAGCGCTTCCGCTTCGCCTTCCGGTTTCCAGGAGAGCAGGTGTGCGCCGTTCAGCGCCACGGAGGCTTTAACGCGCGGGTGGTCAACGACGATAACGTCGGCACCGTCAATCTGACGGCGGGAGAGCACAGGGGTAAGTTGTTCGACTACCGGAAGTGCAAAAATTTTATTTATCATTAAGCAATCCTCTGTCTAAAAAACAATAAAAAAGGCGACCGAAGTCGCCTTTTTGGATCAAACACTCATCTCAACTTATTTGGAGATGTGAGCGATCAGGTCCAGTACTTTGTTAGAGTAGCCGGTTTCGTTGTCGTACCAGGAAACCAGTTTCACGAAGTTGTCGTTCAGTGCGATACCTGCTTTAGCATCGAACACGGAAGTGCACACTTCGCCGTTGAAATCGGTAGATACAACGTCGTCTTCGGTGTAACCCAGAACGCCTTTCATTGGGCCTTCGGAAGCAGCTTTGATTGCTTTCTTAATTTCTTCATAAGAAGCAGCCTTTTCCAGACGAACGGTCAGGTCAACAACGGATACGTTAGGAGTTGGAACGCGGAACGCCATACCAGTCAGTTTGCCATTCAGTTCTGGCAGTACTTTACCTACAGCTTTAGCAGCACCGGTAGAGGATGGGATGATGTTCTGAGCCGCGCCACGGCCGCCGCGCCAGTCTTTGTGAGACGGGCCGTCAACGGTTTTTTGAGTAGCGGTGGTCGCGTGAACGGTAGTCATCAGACCTTCGATGATGCCGAAGTTGTCGTTGATTACTTTAGCCAGCGGTGCCAGGCAGTTGGTGGTGCAAGATGCGTTAGAAACGATGTCCTGGCCAGCGTAAGTTTCGAAGTTTGCACCGCGAACGAACATTGGGGTGTTGTCTTTGGAAGGACCAGTCAGAACAACTTTCTTCGCACCCGCAGTGATGTGTTTACGTGCAGTTTCGTCGGTCAGGAAGATACCGGTTGCTTCAGCAACAACGTCAACACCGATTTCGTTCCATTTCAGGTTAGCTGGGTCTTTCTCAGCAGTAACGCGGATGGTTTTGCCGTTAACAACCAGGTGGCCGTCTTTCACTTCAACGGTGCCGTCGAAACGACCGTGAGTTGAGTCGTACTTCAGCATGTACGCCATGTATTCAGCGTCCAGGAGATCGTTGATACCAACGATTTCGATGTCAGAACGTTTCTGAGCAGCACGGAAAACAATACGGCCGATACGGCCAAAACCGTTGATACCTACTTTGATAGTCATATATTCCACCAGCTATTTGTTAGTGAATAAAAGGTTGCCTGTAAAATTACAAAAACCTTACGCAGCGTCAAGCGGAATCGTGTCAATCATTGCGACAAATCAATCCTGTGACTAACGTTTGTGCGACTGACTCGCCTCACTTTCCCTTTGAGCTTGCAACCACATGGGGGCTGCGCCCGGAATTTTAAAGTCCTCGCAGGATAAAAATGTGAACGTGATCACAATTGCCTGACCGCCTTTTCGCGACACATAAGTTTAGAACAAAAGTGCACGCAAGGGTGTTAATGTTTTGTTAGAATCCGGGTTAAAAGATGTCTGTTTCTACAGCGAGATGTAAGCATATGTCGAACCAACATAAACCTGACGATCTGAAAAAAAACCTTACCGAAATGCAGTTTTACGTGACCCAGAATCACGGCACGGAGCCGCCATTTACCGGGCGATTACTGCACAACAAGCGAGACGGTGTCTATCACTGTCTGGTCTGCGATGCCCCGCTGTTCAATTCACAAACGAAATACGACTCCGGCTGCGGCTGGCCGAGCTTTTACGAGCCGGTGAGCGATGACGCAATCCGGTATCTGACCGACTCGTCGCACGGTATGGTGCGCACGGAAATTCGCTGCGGTAACTGCGACGCGCACCTGGGGCACGTCTTCCCGGACGGTCCTCAGCCAACGGGTGAGCGTTTCTGCGTGAATTCAGCCTCAATGAGCTTCACCGATGATGAAAACGGCGACCAGATTAAGGGTTGAAAAAACGATTCAGCAAATTATTCCTTTGAAAGGGAGAGATCGTGAATATTGAGGACATGATTAACGGGATGACCCCGGAAGTTTATCAGCGTCTGGTGACCGCCGTTGAGCTGGGAAAATGGCCGGACGGTGTAGCGCTCACGCCTGAGCAAAAAGAGAACAGTTTGCAGCTGGTGATGCTGTGGCAGGCGCGCAATAACACCGATGCGCAACACATGACTATCGACACTAACGGTCAGATGGTGATGAAGAGCAAGCGCGAGCTGAAGGAAGATTTTGGCATCACGCCGAAGCCGATTGCGACGATCAAAATGCAATAACGGTGCGGGTTGATGCCCTCACCAGGCCCTCTCTCTGTGGGAGAGGGCCTGGTGCCTTACTACTTATGCGGGATCCCGAGCGACTCCGCCAGCTGTTTCGCTAACTGATTGTTGTCGTCCGCTCCGTACTCCCAGAACATCGCCCCGGCGAGGCCTTTCTCTTTGATGTAGTCCGCCTTGATCGCGACAGAACGCGGATTCTCATACGAAATCGCAAACAGCGCGTTGCCATCGGCACCCTTTATCGAGAGCCACGGTACCTTCGCCTGGTCGTCCCAGTGCTCGGTAAAATGCTTCTGCGGATCGTTCAGCAGCTTCTTCACGATATCGTTGTACTTCACGTAGGTATCTTTAGTCAGGTCATAGCCGAGCGACTTAAACAGGGCGACCTCTTGCGGTCCAAAGTAGGGCTGTGTGACCGGATTTTTTTGCGCGTCCGGCTTGCTCCAGTCAATGCCCGGTTCAACCGCACGTTTCGGTACGCGGCCGTAAAAACCGATCCCGAGGTTCATCTGCTTCGGCTTAAGTCCGGCGGCCAGATAGTTGTTCACCACAAAATCGACGCTGTATTTGTCGGCGGCAGCCACCGTTGGCCAGGCGCTGGAGTCATACAGGTTCGCGTTGAAGTACTGTGTCCCGTACGCCATGTCGTAGGTCATCAGGTTGATGTAGTCGAGGAGCGGGGCGATGGCTTTGACATCCACCCAGCTTTTCGGACTTTCCGCATTCGCGCCCACCGCAATGGTCACCAGCTTTTTCTGCCCGAACGCGTCGCGCATCTCTTTCAGCAGGGCGGTGAAGTTATCCCTGTCGGCGGGCTGGCTTGCAACCAGCCCCCACGCGCCGTTGACCGGATATTCCCAGTCGAGATCGATCCCGTCCAGACCGTATTTCTCAACAATTTCCTTCGCGGAGCGGATAAACACCGCGCGACTCTCCTGGGTTGCCGCTGCGCCAGAGAAACCGCGTGCCCCCCAGCCGCCAACGGAGAGCAGGACTTTCAGGTTTGGGTTTTGCTTACGCAGAGTGGGGATTAAGGCCAGATCGGACGCCACTTTTGGCGACAGCCAGATTTGATGCAGCTTCGCCGGATCTTTCAGCGCGGGGTTGGTCTCGTCTTTTTCGTCGTTATAGACCAGACCAAACGAGTAGTTCAGGTGGGTGATCTGGCGAACGTCCAGTTTATTGATATCGCCACCCGGTCCGGCGGTGACGTCACCACCCCCGTTAAAGTAGCCCACGGACATCAGAGGTGCGGCGGAAGCAAGCGACGCGCAAAGCAAGGGTAATGCTGCCAGCAGGGGCAAACGTTTCATACAAGTTCCTCTTTGACTTAATAAAAATAACCACGCCACAGAAAAGGCGTGGCGAAAAAACAGCCTGAAGAGAATAGCATTGCCGCTTCGCTGAGGATGCGAGGGAGTTCACTTTATGGGGATTGGGGAGGGGGTTTGCCGGGTAAGCGTCAGCGCCACCCGGCTTAAAAGGCTACGCCTGCGTTTCCTGCCAGTCTGCCAGCGTATACAGCGTTGCACCTTCGGCGGCCATATCCATAAACGCCTGGGTGCTGTCCTGTGGTTGGATGTTCACCCCGCGACAGCCGTCGGTGATGACGCTAACGGTATAACCCAGCTGGAGCGCGTCCAGCACGGTAAACTTCACGCAGTAATCCGTCGCCAGACCCAGCACGATCAGCTCCGTGATTTCATGGTGACGTAACCACGCGTCCAGCGCCGTCTTCTGGCGATGCCCGTTATCGAAAAACGCGCTGTAGCTGTCGATAGCCGGGTTTTCACCTTTATGGAACACCGCGTCGATGGCCTTCTGATTCAGAAGCGGGTGCAGCTCCGCTCCTTCGGTCTGCTGCACGCAGTGATCCGGCCAGAAGGTTTGCGCCAGACCGTCGAGTTCACCCTGGGTGAAAGGCTCAACGTTGTGCTGGCTGGCAAAGCTGCCGTGGTTCGCCGGGTGCCAGTCCTGGCTGGCGACAACCGCTTCACCGCGGGCTTTGCACCAGTCAATCAGGGTATTTGACACGTCAACGGTACTGTCACCTTCGGCGACGGCCAGCGCGCCGCCCGCGCAGAAATCATTTTGCAAATCGACCAGTAGCAGGGCGCGTTGCTTCATGAGAGCTCCTTATTCGTCCGGGGTCAGCTCGCCGCGAAGGTTTTGCATCATTGCGCGGCGAATGGACTGAATGTCCAGATCCTGACTCAGTAAATAATGAAGTTTAGTCAGCGTCGCCTCAACGGTCATATCGAAGCCGCTGATCACCCCCGCGTGCGCCAGCGCGTTGCCGGTGGCATAGCCGCCCATATTCACTTTACCGGACATACACTGAGTCAGGTTTACCACCACAATTCCGCGCTCGCTGGCTTCCTGAAGCTCCTTCAGAAATTCGCCGTTCTGCGGAGCGTTGCCGACGCCATAGGAACGGAGGATCAGCGCTTTCACCGGCTGGCGCAGGAAGTTGCGCACCACGTCCGCGGAGATGCCCGGATAGATGGTGACCACGCCAATCGGTTGTGGAGTAATCGGATGCACAATCAGCTCGCCGGCGGTGTTCGGTGCCGGAGGCGTTCCCAGCCGACGGATATGAATACCCGCTTCCAGCAGCGGCTGCAGGTTAGGGGAGGCAAAGGCGTCAAAACCGTCGGCATGGGCTTTGGTGGTGCGGTTGCCGCGATACAGGCGATTGTTAAAGAACAGCGACACTTCGTTGATCGGGTAATTCGCCGCCACGTACAGGGAGTTCAGCAGGTTGATCTGCCCGTCCGAGCGCAGCTCCGCCAGCGGTATTTGCGACCCGGTGACGATCACCGGCTTGCTCAGGTTCTCCAGCATGAAGGAGAGCGCCGAAGCGGTGAACGCCATGGTGTCGGTGCCGTGCAGGATCACGAAGCCGTCGTACTGGTCGTAATGGGCTTTAATGTCATCCGCGATGTGCTGCCAGTCTTCCGGCGTCATGTCGGAGGAGTCCATCAGCGGCTCGTATTCGTGGATGGTGAAGTCAGGCATTTCCGGGCGGTGGAATTCAGGCATCAGCGCAAGCTGACGCTGCAGATGGCCGGAGACGGGGATATAGCCATTTTCAGAGCGCTGCATACCGATGGTACCGCCAGTGTAGGCTACATAAATCGATTTCTTCTGCATGGTAGTGAGTTCTTGTTCTTCAAAAGAAAAAAATCCCCTCTTCACGGGAAGAGGGGACGGTTTTTAACGGACGTTCGCGCAGGTCAGGCAAAACGCGTAACGACTTTGTGGATCGTTAAAGGCCGCAAGCTTATCGCTTTCCGCCTTCATCGCTTTCGCAGCCGTGGTCACCGGGGCCGGCAGGTACGCCTGCAGCGCCTCCGGCAGCATGGCCCGTACGGAGACGGACATGCTGTCCATCACCATATCGAAGAACGACGGTTCGTCCTGATAATACTCAACGTGCCACTGCTTGAGCTTCGCCAGTTCGGCGGCTTTCTTCACCGCGTCGTCGAAGTCGCCCAGGCTGTCGACCAGACCGTTACTCTTCGCATCCTGTCCGGTCCAGACGTGGCCCTGAGCAATCTGGTCGATCTGTTCCGGCGTCTTCTTACGCGAGTCGGCAACCAGCGTGATAAAGCGTTTATAGCCGTTCTCAATGCTCAGCTGCATCATCTCTGAAACTTCCGGCGGCAGAGATTTGGTCATCGACACATCCGCCAGCGGCGACGTGGAAACACCATCGGTATGCACGCCCAGATAATCCAGGCTGTTTTCCACGGTGTTAATCACCCCGAAGATGCCAATCGAGCCGGTCAGCGTGCTTGGGTTCGCCACAATATAGTTGGCAGGCGTGGAGATCCAGTACCCACCAGACGCGGCCATGCCGCCCATGGATACGACGATCGGCTTGCCGGCGGCACGCGCTGCGGCCAGCTCGGCGCGGATCACTTCGGAAGCGCTAACGCTGCCGCCAGGGCTGTTCACCCGCAGGACAATCGCTTTCACTTTCGGGTCAAGGCGTGCATCGCGAATTTGCGACGCGGTAGTATCACCGCCGACGTTCCCCGGGGTTTCCTGACCGTCCATGATAGCGCCGTTAGCAAACACCACGGCTACGCTGTCGCCGCTGTCGTCCGGCTTTTTCGCAGCATAGTCATACATGCTGATGGCGCTGTAGTTTTTGTCCTCTTTGCTCCAGCCAAACTGTTTGGTCAGGGCTTTTTCGATATCTGCACTGGTGCCCAGCGCGTCAACCAGCTTGTTGTCGAGCGCATATTTCGCGGTATCACCGTCGACCTTGCGCAGTCCATCCAGCACGCCGCGAGCGCCAGGGAACACCTGCTCAGCGGTAATTTGACGGTTAGCGGCAACGGTACCCAGATAGTTCTGCCACAGCTCGCCAATCCAGCGGCTGTCCGCTTCACGGGCGGCAGGGGACATATCGTCGCGGATAAACGGCTCCACGGCAGATTTATAGGTGCCGACGCGGAAGACGTGGGTGGTGACCTTCAGCTTATCGAGCAGTGATTTGTAGTACAGGCCGTTGGTGGCAAAACCGTGCAGATCGACCGTTCCCTGCGGCGAAAGCCAGATCTTATTGGCGAAGCTTGCCAGATAATATTGCCCCTGGCTGTAGCTGTCGCCCACGGCAATCACCGGCTTGCCGCTGTCGCGGAACTCGCGCAGCGCTTTACCGATGTACTGCATAGAAGGCTGGTCGCCGCCGGCAAAATCTTTCAGATCCAGCACGATCCCGGTGATGTTTCGGTCGTCTTTGGCCTGACGGATAGTATCGACGATATCGAACAGGGAGTTCTCCTGCAGGCGGTCTGACGTCGCGCCAAACAGCTGGCGGCCGATCACCCCCAGACGATTGCTGGTGGACGGTTTATCAACGATCACGCCGGTGATATCGAGTAACAGGGCCCCACGAGTCGAATGCTGCGCCTGATTCGCGTTGCTGATATGCATCCAGATGCCCGCGCAAACCAGAACCAGCAGGATGAAGAAGATGTTCATCACCAGGTTGCGGACGAAGTTGAGCAGTCGCCACGTCCATTTAAAGAAACCGGCAAAGATTCGCCAAAGGGTTCGCATGTATTCTCCCTAACCAGAAAATGACTGTTTCCGTCGCCACTGGACGGTAATGTTGGGTTATCGTAATGACCCAACCGCCACTTGTCAGCAGGAATCGCCTGCCAGGCTGTAACAAAATCTGCCGTCGTGTTAATTTTGTGAGTAAATTTCAAGAAAGGAGTTAACCAATGGATGCACTCGAACTGCTTGTTAACCGTCGTAGCGCGTCACGTCTGGCCGAACCTGCCCCAGCGGGCGAGCAGCTGGAAAACATTCTGCGTGCCGGTATGCGTGCGCCGGATCATGGCACACTGCAGCCGTGGCACTTCTTTGTGATTGAAGGCGAAGGCCGCGATCGCTTCAGTCAACTGCTGGAGCAGGGGGCAGTGGCCGCCGGGCAGGATGAGAAAGGTATCGACAAGGCGCGTAACGCGCCGTTCCGCGCCCCGATGATTATCGCTGTCGTGGCGAAATGCCAGGCCGACCATAAGGTGCCGGTCTGGGAGCAGGAAATGTCTGCCGGCTGTGCGGTGATGGCGATGCAGATGGCCGCCGTTGCGCAGGGTTTTAACGGTATCTGGCGCACCGGGCCGCTGACCGAGAGCGCCGCAGTGCGGGCAGGATTCTCCTGCGGTGAGCACGACAAAATTGTCGGTTTCCTTTACCTCGGCACCCCGCAGCTTAAAGCCTCCAGCACCATTAGCGTGCCGGACACCACGCCTTTCGTCAGCCGTTTTTAATTACACGCGCTAAACTGTCTGGATTCTGAGCATCCGCCGCAGAATTCAGACAGTCATACTTACCTCTTTATGGAATGAGCGCTACCATAGCGCGATTGAGATGACAGGAGACGTCCATGAGCGAGCAAACCATTCGTTTAACGCAGTACAGCCACGGAGCCGGTTGCGGTTGTAAAATTTCCCCGAAAGTGCTGGAGACCATTCTGCACAGTGAACAGGCGAAGTTTGTCGACCCGAACCTGCTTGTCGGCAACGAAACGCGTGACGATGCGGCGGTTTATGACTTAGGTAACGGCACCAGCATTATCAGCACCACTGACTTCTTTATGCCGATTGTTGATAACCCGTTCGACTTCGGGCGCATCGCGGCCACCAACGCCATCAGCGATATCTTCGCCATGGGCGGTAAGCCGATCATGGCCATCGCCATTCTGGGCTGGCCGATCAACACCATTCCACCGGAAATCGCCCGCGAGGTGATTGATGGCGGGCGTTTCGCCTGCCAGCAGGCGGGGATTGCGCTGGCCGGCGGCCACTCGATTGATGCGCCAGAGCCGATCTTCGGCCTGGCCGTTACCGGCGTGGTGCCGACCGAGCGCGTGAAGCGCAACAGCACCGCGCAGGCGGGCTGCAAGCTGTTCCTCACCAAGCCGCTGGGCATTGGTGTGCTCACCACCGCTGAGAAAAAATCCCTGCTCAAACCGGAGCACAAAGGTCTGGCGACGGAAGTCATGTGCCAGATGAACCTCGCCGGCGCGGCGTTCGCCAATATCGACGGCGTAAACGCGATGACCGACGTCACCGGTTTTGGCCTGCTGGGGCACCTCTCTGAAGTCTGTCAGGGGGCGGGCGTGCAGGCGCAGGTCTGGTATCAGGACGTGCCGAAGCTGCCTGGCGTGGAAGAGTACATTGCCCAGGGCGCGGTTCCGGGCGGTACCCAGCGCAACTTCGCCAGCTACGGTCACCTGATGGGCGAAATGCCTGAGGCGTGGCGCAACCTGCTGTGCGATCCGCAAACCTCCGGCGGCCTGCTGCTGGCGGTGACGCCGGAATCCGAAGCCGAAGTTCAGGCAACCGCCGCCGAGTTTGGCATCACCCTGACGGCGATCGGCGAACTGGTGACCGCCCGCGGCGGCCGACCGATGATTGAGATCCGTTAATTCGATGCGGTTGTTTATTGCCGAAAAGCCGAGCCTGGCCCGTGCCATCGCCGACGTGCTGCCTAAACCGCATCGCAAAGGCGACGGCTTTATCGAATGCGGTAACGGGCAGGTGGTCACCTGGTGTATCGGCCACCTGCTTGAACAGGCGCAGCCGGACGTCTACGACAGCCGCTACGCCCGCTGGAACCTCAACGATCTGCCCATCGTGCCGGAAAAGTGGCGTCTTCAGCCTCGTCCGTCCGTCACCAAACAGCTCAACGTTATTAAGCGCTTCCTGCATGAGGCGACGGAAGTGGTCCACGCAGGTGACCCGGACAGAGAAGGGCAGCTGCTGGTGGACGAAGTGCTGGACTATCTTGAGCTGGCGCCGGAAAAGCGTCAGCAGGTGCAGCGCTGCCTGATCAACGACCTCAACCCGCAGGCCGTTGAGCGGGCGATCTCGCGCCTGCGTTCCAATAGCGAGTTTATTCCGCTGTGCGTCTCTGCTTTAGCGCGCGCCCGCGCCGACTGGCTGTACGGCATCAACATGACCCGCGCCTACACCATCCTCGGGCGTAACGCGGGCTATCAGGGCGTACTCTCCGTGGGCCGCGTGCAGACGCCGGTGCTGGGGCTGGTGGTGCGTCGCGACGAAGAGATCGAGAACTTTGTCGCCAAAGATTTCTTTGAAGTGAAGGCGCATATCGTCACGCCTAAAGACGAGCGCTTTACCGCCGTCTGGCAACCGAGCGACGCTTGCGAGTCGTACCAGGATGAAGAGGGGCGTTTGCTGCATCGTCCGCTGGCGGAGCATGTGGTTAACCGTATTACCGGCCAGCCGGCCATCGTTACCAGCTATAACGATAAACGGGAATCAGAACCCGCGCCGCTGCCGTTCTCCCTTTCTGCTCTGCAGATTGAGGCCGCGAAGCGCTTTGGCCTCAGCGCGCAGAACGTGCTGGATATCTGCCAGAAACTCTACGAAACCCACAAGCTGATCACCTATCCACGTTCGGACAGCCGCTATCTGCCGGAAGAGCACTTTGCCGGACGCCACTCGGTGATGAATGCCATCGGCGTCCACGCGCCGGATCTGCTCCCGCAGTCCGTCGTCAATCCGGACACCCATAACCGCTGCTGGGACGACAAAAAGGTCGATGCCCACCACGCGATTATCCCGACGGCGCGCGCCAGCAGCGTCAACCTGACCGATAACGAAGCGAAGGTCTATAACCTGATCGCCCGTCAGTACCTGATGCAGTTCTGCCCGGACGCGGTCTTCCGTAAATGCGTGATCGAACTGGAAATCGCGAAAGGGAAATTCATTGCGAAAGCCCGTTTCCTCGCAGAAGCAGGCTGGCGCACGCTCCTCGGCAACAAAGAGCGCGATGAGGAGAACGACGGCACGCCGCTGCCGGTGGTCGCTAAAGACGACGAACTGCTGTGCGAGAAGGGCGAAGTGGTTGAACGTCAGACCCAGCCGCCGCGCCACTTCACCGATGCAACGCTGTTGTCGGCCATGACCGGGATCGCCCGCTTTGTGCAGGATAAAGATCTGAAGAAGATCCTGCGCGCCACTGATGGACTGGGAACGGAAGCAACCCGCGCGGGGATCATTGAGCTGCTCTTTAAGCGAGGTTTTCTTGAGAAAAAGGGGCGCTACATCCACTCAACGGAACCGGGCCGGGCGCTCATACACTCCCTGCCGGAGCTGGCCGCAAGGCCGGACATGACCGCGCACTGGGAATCCGTGCTGACGCAAATCAGCGAAAAGCAGTGCCGCTATCAGGACTTTATGCAGCCGCTGGTGGGGACGCTTTACCAGCTGATCGATCAGGCGCGCAGCACGCCGGTGAAGCGGTTCAGAGGCATGGTTGCACCCGGTGGTGGCGCGAAGAAACCGTTTAAAAAGAAAAAGAGCGCGGCCTGATACGCCCGGTTTTCTCCCTCTCCCGGTGGGCTGAGGAATCCCCAGTA
>NZ_JADCLB010000024.1:32176-194340 GCF_014982245.1 Enterobacter cloacae complex sp. P6RS | reverse complement strand
AGGCTGCTCCACCCCGCGTCCGTGGAAGCGCACTATACTCGGATAGGTTTGTGATGCAACCCCTTTTTCACATAAATCATTAACTTTGTATGTAAAGTGAACGGCATTGCGACATTTAGACTATTTTTTGCTCTGAATTTGCCAAAGGGCATGCGATCGCATTTCATTCGCTTTGTCGGTTTGTTATCTTCATCACGCGGAAATGGGCAACTTAAAGACGAGATATAATGAAAGGACGTTGGGCGAAGTATCTGATGGCGGGCGCAATGGTAACGATTCTTGCGGCCTGTTCTTCCAAACCGACCGATCGCGGTCAGCAGTATAAAGACGGGAAGTTATCCCAGCCTTTCTCTTTAGTTAATCAGCCTGACGCCGTTGGCGCGCCGATCAACGCCGGTGATTTCTCCGAGCAGGTCTACCAGATCCGCAACGCGTCGCCGCGTCTGTATAGCGCACAGAACAATGTTTATAGCGCGGTACAGGACTGGCTGAAGGCGGGCGGCGATACGCGCAACATGCGCCAGTTTGGTATTGATGCCTGGCAAATGGAAGGGGCGGATAACTACGGCAACGTCCAGTTCACCGGCTATTACACGCCCGTGGTTCAGGCGCGACACACGCGCCAGGGCGAGTTCCAGTACCCTATCTACCGTATGCCGCCAAAACGCGGCCGTCTGCCGTCCCGTGCCGAAATCTACGCCGGTGCGCTGAGCGAAAACTACGTCCTGGCCTACAGCAATTCCCTGATGGATAATTTCATCATGGACGTGCAGGGCAGCGGCTACATTGATTTTGGCGACGGTTCACCGCTTAACTTCTTCAGCTATGCCGGGAAAAACGGCCATGCCTACCGCAGCATCGGTAAGGTGCTGATTGACCGCGGCGAAGTGAAAAAAGAAGATATGTCGATGCAGGCGATCCGCGAGTGGGGCGAAAAGCACAGTGAAGCCGAGGTGCGCGAGCTGCTGGAGCAGAACCCATCGTTCGTCTTCTTCAAGCCGCAAAACTTCGCGCCGGTGAAAGGGGCCAGCGCTGTGCCGCTGATTGGCCGCGCGTCGGTGGCATCGGATCGTTCTATCATTCCTGCGGGTACCACGCTGCTGGCGGAAGTCCCTCTGCTCGACAACAACGGCAAGTTCAACGGCAAATATGAGCTGCGTCTGATGGTAGCCCTGGATGTTGGCGGAGCGATTAAGGGCCAGCACTTTGATATCTATCAGGGCATTGGCCCGGATGCCGGTCACCGTGCAGGCTGGTATAACCACTACGGACGCGTATGGGTGCTGAAGGCCGCGCCGGGCACCGGAAACGTATTCAGCGGCTGATTGTGGTATTCTGAGCGCAATACGGATTACTGTTCAGGGTGAGGAAAACCTCACCCTTTTTACATCTGAGGTTTTATGTCTGTGGTAATCAGCGATGCCTGGCGCCAGCGTTTTGGCGGCACGGCACGTCTCTATGGTGAAAAAGCCCTGCAGCTGTTTGCGGATGCGCACGTCTGCGTCGTGGGCATTGGCGGTGTCGGCTCCTGGGCGGCGGAAGCGCTGGCGAGAACCGGGATTGGCGCAATCACGCTGATTGATATGGATGACGTTTGTGTGACCAACACTAACCGTCAGATCCACGCCCTGCGTGATAACGTCGGCCTGGCGAAGTCCGAGGTGATGGCGGAGCGCATTCGCCTCATCAATCCGGAGTGTCGGGTGACGGTGATCGACGACTTTGTGACGGCAGATAACGTCGCGGAGTACATGAGCAAAGGCTACAGCTATGTGATTGACGCCATCGACAGCGTGCGGCCTAAAGCGGCGCTGATCGCATACTGCCGTCGTTACAAGGTGCCGCTGGTCACGACCGGCGGCGCGGGCGGGCAAATCGATCCCACGCAGATCCAGGTTGCCGATCTGGCGAAAACCATTCAGGATCCGCTGGCTGCCAAGCTGCGTGAACGCCTGAAGAGCGACTTCAATGTGGTAAAGAACAGCAAGGGCAAGCTGGGCGTCGACTGCGTGTTCTCCACCGAAGCGCTGGTCTACCCGCAGGCGGATGGTTCAGTTTGTGCGATGAAAAGCACGGCGGAAGGGCCAAAACGCATGGACTGCGCGTCAGGCTTTGGGGCGGCCACCATGGTAACCGCCTCTTTTGGCTTTGTGGCGGTCTCTCACGCCCTGAAGAAGATGATGGCGAAGGCGGAACGTCAGGCCTGAGCCTGACGTGCGGCGTCCAGCACCGCGTCGCTGAGCGCGATCAGGCCCTGACCGCGCGAGGCGCTAAGCTGCGCGCGCAGCCCCAGCTCGTCGAACAGCGCCAGCGGCGAGCGCGTTAACAATTCCGCCGCGCTTTTCCCCTCAATGGCGGTTAACAGGACCGCCAGCAGGCCCCGGACGATACGCCCTTCGCTGTCGCCGAAGAAATGCAGCTTCTCGCCGGAGACGCTCACGCCCAGCCAGACGCGGTTTTCACAGCCCGCAATCTCTTTCGCCTGCGCTTTAAGATCGTCGGAAAGAGCTGGGAGCTGTTTACCCAGCAGGATCAGCTGACGATATTTATCTTCCCACTGCTGGAGCGGGGCGAAGGTCTGTTTTAAGGTCTCTTCAGTGATGACCGTGCCAAACGGATGTCCGGCTAAAGCAGCGCTAGTCATTAATCCACCAGTATTTCAAGGGCGCGGTCAACGGCGCTAACCAGCGCGTCGACATCGCTTTGGGTATTATACGGCGCAAACGAGGCGCGCAGCGTACCGCTGACGCCGAGCGCCGCCAGCAGCGGCTGGGCGCAGTGCTGTCCGGCGCGCAGGGCAATGCCGTATCCGGCCAGCAGCGTCACCATATCGCTATGATGCACGCCAGCAAAATCAAAGGCGAGCAGGCTGGAATCCTGAACGCGGAACGAGCGGAAACCCGGGCGTTTTTTCAGTTCTTCCTCTGCCAGCGTCGCCAGCCCTCGGCTCCAGCTTTCCGCCTGAACCGCGTCCGTTTCCGCCAGCCATTCAAGTGCGGCGCTGAGGCCGATGACCCCGGCCACGTTCGGCGTGCCCGCTTCCAGACGGTAAGGCACCTCCTGCGTTTTAAAACCGTCGAAGGTCACTTCGGTAATCATTTTGCCGCCGCCGAGCCACGGCGTCATTTTTGCCAGCAGTTCTGGCTTACCGTACAGCGCGCCAATCCCGGTTGGCCCGTAGAGTTTGTGCCCGGAGAAGGCGTAGAAGTCGATATCCAGCGCCTGCACATCAGCGGGGAAATGAACCACGCCCTGAGCACCGTCGACCATCACCACCACGCCGCTGGCATGGGCAATCTCAATGGCGCGAGCCAGGTCCGGACAGCCGCCGGTGACGTTGGACATCTGCCCCAGTGCCAGAATGCGGCTGCGCGGGGTAATCAGCTCAGGGAGACGGGCCACGTCAGGCAGAAAGTCTGCACTCAACGGGAGCTTAACAACGCGCGCGCCCGTTTGCTCAGCCACCATCAGCCACGGCACCAGGTTAGCGTGATGTTCTGCTTCGCTGACAATGATCTCGTCCCCTGGCTGCAGCAGCGGGCGGGCATAGCTCTGGGCCACCATATTGATGGCTTCGGTCGTGCCGCGCGTCCAGACGATATTTTTCCCGCTTTCGGCATTGATCAGGCGTGCAACCTGATCCCGTGCGGCTTCATAGCGCGCGGTCAGGCGCTGCGCTTCGGCAAACTGGCTGCGATGTACGTTGCCGGCGCTCAGGCTGTAGAACTGCTGCGTGGCCTCGATCACCGCCTGGGGCTTCAGGGCCGTGGCGGCGCTATCAAGGTAAATGCCGGCATCGGCTAGTGCCGGAAACTGTGCGCGAAACTGCGCAGGACTGAAAGCGTTCATGGAATTCCTCGTGTCGATAGAGAGATCGTCGCGCAATTTCAGCGGCAGGGCAAGGAGGTTGATATCTATCAGATTTGTCTGCTTATCCTGGCGACCTCGAAAAAGCAGGTTATGCTAAATAGTGTTAGGCGGATGTTTTAGCCTGTTATAAATCGAGGTTTGAATAGCATTAATTGCTAAAGGAGAATAATCATGAATAAGACAGCTGCAATCATTTCTGCCTGTGCGTTTACTTTTGCCCTGAGCGCCTGTTCTGGTAACAACTACGTGATGCACACAAACGATGGTCGTTCTATCGTTTCGGAAGGGAAACCGACTACCGATAACGATACCGGGATGATTTCGTACAAAGATGCTAACGGGAACAAGCAGCAGATCAACCGCACGGACGTGAAAGAGATGAAAGAGATCGAGCATTAACCGATCGCAGGCGAAAAAAAAGCACCGCAAATTGGCGGTGCTACATTAATCACTATGGACAGACAGGGTAAATGTACAGGAAGTGAAAAATTGGTAGCGTTGCTACCGTGGTCTGAATCGCAGACCAATTGCAAACACAACAACACAACATCACAACCGTAAGCCAAAAGCCCTTCAGAACACGCATTCCGAAAAAAGCTCTTCGTTCCGGCTCAGGAAGTGCCGCCACTATAGGTATTTGCTGGTAGTTCCTCAACGGACAAATTATAATGGCTCAGATAAAAAAAACTAATAGGTTAAACGTTGTTTCCTGTTTGTTAAATTCCGTTAACATCTAAGCCAGATAACCATGTCAAAGCGATTGCCACCCCTTAATGCATTACGCGTTTTTGATGCAGCAGCACGTCACCTGAGCTTCACCCGTGCGGCAGATGAGCTTTTTGTGACACAGGCCGCAGTAAGTCACCAAATCAAGTCCCTGGAGGATTTCCTGGGCCTTAAGCTGTTCCGCCGACGCAATCGTTCCTTGCTGCTTACCGAAGAGGGGCAGAGCTATTTTCAGGATATTAAAGAGATTTTTTCCCAGCTCACGGAAGCCACGCGTAAGCTGCAGGCCCGCAGTGCAAAAGGTGCCCTGACTGTTAGTTTATTGCCCAGTTTTGCCATTCAGTGGCTGGTGCCAAGACTCTCAAGCTTTAACTCAGCTTATCCGGGGATCGACGTTCGAATCCAGGCGGTGGATCGTCAGGAAGACAAGCTGGCCGATGATGTGGATGTCGCCATTTTTTATGGTCGCGGCAACTGGCCGGGCTTGCGTGTCGAGAAATTATACGCAGAATATCTGCTGCCGGTCTGTTCGCCTCTGCTTTTAACAGGCGACAAGGCGCTGAAAACACCCGCTGACCTGGCGCAGCATACGCTTTTACATGATGCCTCTCGCCGCGACTGGCAAACTTATACCCGTCAATTAGGTCTTAGTCATATAAACGTGCAGCAGGGCCCCATTTTTAGCCATAGTGCGATGGTGCTACAGGCTGCCATTCACGGACAGGGCGTGGCGTTGGCGAACAACGTGATGGCGCAGTCCGAAATTGAGGCAGGCCGTCTGGTTTGCCCTTTTAATGATGTACTGGTCAGTAAGAATGCATTTTATCTGGTTTGTCATGACAGTCAGGCAGAACTGGGTAAAATAGCCGCCTTCCGGCAGTGGATACTGGCGAAAGCGGCAAGCGAGCAAGAAAAATTCCGCTTCAGGTATGAACAATAACGTTTGTGTGCCGGGCACGCATTAATTCAGGACTTAAACATGACCAGCCGATTCATGCTGATTTTTGCCGCGGTGAGTGGCTTTATTTTTGTTGCACTGGGCGCCTTTGGCGCGCACGTATTGAGCAAGTCTTTGGGCGCCGTTGAGATGGGCTGGATCCAGACCGGCCTTGAATACCAGGCGTTTCATACGCTGGCTATTTTTGGGCTGGCGGTGGCGATGCAGCGACGGATAAGCATCTGGTTTTACTGGAGTAGCGTATTTATGGCGCTGGGTACTGTGCTGTTTAGCGGCAGCCTTTACTGTCTGGCCCTCTCGCATTTGCGCCTGTGGGCGTTTGTTACACCTGTCGGCGGCGTGAGCTTCCTGGCGGGTTGGGTATTAATGTTTATCGGAGCTATCCGTCTGAAACGCAAGGGCGTTGTTCATGAATAAGGTTGTTTTATATTGTCGCCCGGGGTTTGAGAAAGAGTGCGCCGCGGAAATTACCGATAAAGCGGCGAAGCGCGAAGTCTTCGGCTTTGCTCGCGTAAAAGAAAATGCGGGCTATGTGGTATTCGAATGTTATCAGCCTGAAGACGCCGACAAGCTGGCGCGCGAGCTGCCGTTCAGCTCGCTGATTTTCGCCCGCCAGATGTTCGTCGCGGGTGAGTTGCTGAAAGATCTTCCGCCGGAAGATCGCATCACGCCGATTGTGGGCATGCTGCAGGGCGTGGTGGAGAAGGGCGGCGACCTGCGCGTTGAGGTTGCCGATACCAACGAAAGCAAAGAGCTGATGAAGTTTTGCCGTAAGTTCACCGTGCCGCTGCGCGCAGCGCTGCGTGACGCGGGCATACTGACAAACTACGAAACGCCGAAGCGTCCGGTGGTGCATATCTTCTTTATCGCACCGGGCTGCTGCTATGCGGGCTATTCGTACACCAATAACAATTCGCCATTCTTTATGGGCATCCCGCGCCTGAAGTTCCCGGCAGATGCGCCGAGCCGTTCAACCCTGAAGCTGGAAGAGGCGTTTCACGTCTTTATCCCGGCAGATGAGTGGGACGAGCGTCTGGCTAACGGCATGTATGCCGTCGACCTTGGCGCGTGTCCGGGCGGCTGGACCTATCAGCTGGTGAAACGCAACATGTGGGTGTCGTCTGTGGATAACGGCCCAATGGCGCAAAGCCTGATGGACACAGGACAGGTCACCTGGCTGCGAGAAGACGGTTTCCGCTATCGCCCAACCCGCAACAACATCTCGTGGATGGTGTGCGACATGGTGGAGAAGCCGGCAAAAGTGGCCGCGCTGATGGCCTCCTGGCTGGTGAACGGCTGGTGCCGTGAGACCATTTTCAACCTCAAGCTGCCGATGAAAAAGCGCTACGAGGAGGTATCCCAGAACCTGGCCTATATTCAGGCACAGCTGGATGAGCACGGTATTAACGTGGAGATCCAGGCGCGTCAGTTGTACCACGACCGCGAAGAGGTGACGGTACACATCCGTCGCTGGTGGGCGGCTGTAGGCGGACGTCGCGACGAGCGATAGTGCGTGTTTTGTTTTGCCCGGTGGCGCTGCGCTTACCGGGCCTACAAAACGGTGTTGACGTTTTAACGTTCTAACCGCAACTGCTGTAAATTCCCGTCCAGCTGTAAATCTGTCTGTAGCGTCGCCACCTCGCGGCAGATAAACGCCATCTCTTTATGCGCCTCCAGCTTCTTGCGCCACTTTTCTGGCACCTCATCCAGACGGGCGTAAATCCCTTCCAGACTCTGAAAATCGGTCAGCAACTGGGCGGCGCTCTTTGGTCCAATACCGGCGACACCCGGAACCTTAGAGCTGCTGATGCCTGCCAGACCCCAATAATCCGGCAGTTGCTCAGGCAAGACGCCGAACTCGCTGGCAATAAACGGCGCGTCCAGCCAGCGTTTTTGAAAATAGTCGCGAATGCGGATAGTTGGGGAGAGCAGCTGGCAGTAGCCTTTGTCAGTTGAAACGATAGTGGCCTGATGCCCGGCACTTGCCACTTTTACGGCCAGGGTGGCCGCGAGATCGTCGGCTTCATTGCCCTGTGCACCCCAGCAGGGGACGCCGCGCTGCTCAAAGGCGGCACGCAGGGTGGGCATTTCGGCATGGAGATCGTCCGGCATCGGCGCGCGTCCAGCCTTGTAGTCGGGCAGGCGCTGATGTCGCCAGCCGCTGTTGCGCGCTTCGTCATCAAACACGGCCACGACGTGCGTCGGCTCGCTGTGGCGAATAAGCTGCTCCAGCGCGTGCAGGCAGGTGTCCTTGCAGGGCGTGCCTTGTACCGCATGGATTCGGCGAATCAGATTGAGCGCGTCGACGATAAGCAAATGAACAGCCACAGATATTCTCCCTTAAATCTAATGGGTAAAGGGTATCACTGTCGGCAGGATGAAACGAATAGCGTGAGGGAAAACAGGAAGAAGCCTCGCAAAACGAGGCTTCCTGAGAGGCTTAATCGCAGGTTACGATCTTCATCGCCAGGCCGCCGCGAGAGGTTTCGCGGTATTTGGCGTTCATATCTTTACCGGTTTCGTACATGGTTTCGATAACTTTATCGAGACAGACGCGCGGCTCACTGGTGCGGCGCAGCGCCATACGCGCCGCGTTCACCGCTTTGACGGAGGCGATGGCGTTACGCTCGATGCACGGCACCTGTACCTGTCCGGCAACCGGATCGCAGGTTAGCCCCAGGTTATGTTCCATGCCGATTTCCGCAGCGATGCAGACCTGCGCCGGGCTTGCGCCCAACAGTTCCGCCAGGCCCGCCGCCGCCATGGAGCATGCCACGCCGACTTCGCCCTGACAGCCTACTTCCGCACCGGAAATGGAGGCGTTCATTTTATACAGAGAACCAATCGCGCTGGCGACCAGCAGGTAGCGCGCCAGGGAGTTAGCGTTCACTTCACGGATAAACTTGTCGTAGTACGCCAGCACGGCCGGAACGATACCGCAGGCACCGTTGGTTGGCGCCGTGACGACGCGGCCCCCTGCGGCGTTCTCTTCGTTCACCGCCAGGGCGAACATGTTGATCCAGTCGACGACGGCCATCGGGTCCGTTGTCGTTTTGTCGGTGCTTACCAGCATACGGCGCAGCGCCGCCGCACGACGCGGTACGCGAAGCTTGCCCGGCAGAACGCCTTCGGTGGTGATCCCGCGCTCAATGCCGCCGCGCATCACTTCCCAGACGCTAGCGAAGTGCTGTTCCAGCTCCTCTTTGCTGTGAAGGGCCAGCTCGTTTTTCATCATCAGGCCAGAGAGGGAAAGCCCCGTCTCCTGGCAGTGGCGCTGGAGATCCGCCGCGGTTTTGTACGGATACGGCACCTCAACAGAAGAGGTGGTGGTTTGACCAAAGTGGTCTTCGTCGACGATAAAGCCGCCGCCGATGGAGTAATACGTCTGGCTGTAAACCGCTTTGTCGCCGGTCAGCGCGGTAATGCGCATGCCGTTTTCGTGCAGCGACAGGTTGTCCGCATGGAAATTCATGCAGTGGTCAACCGGGAATTCAACCTCATGCTCACCGTTTGCCAGCAGCAAACGACCGTGGGTGTTCACGTCCTGGATGAAGCCAGGGATCGCGTCAATATCAACGGTATCCGGCAGATTTCCCGCCAGGCCCATGATAATGGCGATATCGGTATGGTGGCCTTTCCCGGTCAGGGAAAGCGAGCCGTACACATCGACAACCACGCGGGTGATGTCGTGCAGAATGCCGCGTGCAATCAAGTCATCCGTGAACTGCTTACCGGCTTTCATTGGTCCGACGGTGTGAGAGCTGGAAGGACCAATACCGATTTTGAAAATATCGAATACGCTAATCATGATGCGTCCATTGCTTTCAGTCAGAGGGGGAGGAGTGCGCCGCCCGAAGGCGGCGCGGGCGTTCATCAGAACATGGTGTACAGGGAGTAGAAGATCGCAGAGATAGCGATAAGGCCCATGATAACCACAAACACGTTGCTGACCTGGCCGCTGTACTTGCGCATGGCAGGCACTTTCTGAATCGCGTACATCGGCATCAGGAACAGAATCATCGCGATAACCGGGCCACCCAGGGTTTCAATCATGCCCAGGATGCTTGGGTTCAGGGTCGCTACCGCCCAGGTGGTGAGCAGCATGAACAGTGCAGTGATTTTGTTCAGCTTGTTGATTTCAATGCTCTTGCCTTTACCGCGCAGAGATTTAATCACCATACCGTTGAAGCCTTCCCGCGCGCCCAGGTAGTGGCCCAGGAAGGATTTGGTGATGGCGATCATCGCGATGATCGGTGCCATCCACGCAATCAGCGGTGCGTTAAAGTGGTTCGCCAGGTAAGACAGAATAGAGATGTTCTGTTCTTTCGCTGCCGCCAGATCCGCCGGGGAGAGGCTCAGTACGCAGCTGAAGACGAAGAACATCACGGTCAGCACCATCATCACGTGAGCGCGGGCCAGGATGCTGGAGCACTTCTTCTCTGCACCATTACCGTACTCTTCGCGTTTCGCCACGGCGAAAGAGGAGATGATTGGGGAGTGGTTGAAGGAGAAGACCATTACCGGGATCGCCAGCCACAGGGTCATCAGCAGGCCGTTACCGGTCGCAGACGCGCTGCTCAGGGACAGGGTTTCCAGCGCTGCACCGTTCCACTGTGGGATCAGGTAGCAGGCCAGCAGCATCAGCGCAGCCACAAACGGGAAGACCAGCACGCTCATGGCCTTAACAATCATCTGCTCGCCGAAGCGCACGATGGTCATCATGCCGACGATCAGGATCAGAGACAGAATGGCACGCGGTGGCGGCGTCATGTGCAGCTGGTGCGTCATGAAGCTTTCAACGGTGTTGGTGATCGCCACGCTGTAGACGAGCAGGATTGGGTAAATCGCGAAGAAGTAGAGCAGGGTAATCAGTTTACCTGCGCCAACGCCGAAATGTTCTTCAACCACTTCGGTGATGTCTTCGCCCGGGTTTTTACCGGACAGCACGAAGCGGGTCAGACCGCGGTGTGCGAAGTAGGTCATCGGGAAGGCGATGATGGCCATGATGATCAGCGGAATCAGACCGCCGACGCCTGCGTTGATAGGAAGGAACAGTACACCAGCGCCGATTGCCGTGCCGTAAAGGCCCAGCATCCACATGGTATCCGTTTTGCGCCAACCACTTCGGGATTCAATCGAAGCAACGGTGCTGGTTTGAGTGGTTTCCATCTGTATCTCCTGGAGGAAGCAAATTGTCAGGTTTTTAGTCAAATCCGATGAAAAAGTGCCTGACGGTAATATGAAATTCGTTCAGTGACGGTTTTTTAATAATTTTCGCCCGTAACTATTGGCGGGCGGAAAGATACATTCTCGTTATGAATCTATCAGTGATCGCGATCCCAAATGCAATAATCCACTTATGATGTGGGCATCTTTAGACCATTTATCTGTTAAAAAAACATCAAATAGAATTTACGGGCGCGAAGGCTACCACCAACGACATGTGGGCTAAAAGAGCGGCCCGCAATATAGGTGTCTTCCGCTGTAAAGATATGGGTTTTTAGGATTTTCTTGCGGGTAATTTAGTTTAAGGCTGATAAATTACGGTTGTTAAATGGAGGTAATCGATTGCGTTTGCCGTAAGTTTGTTAAATTTATAAGTGAAGCCTATGAATTGATTCGGTAATAAAAAAAGCCGGGATCCGCTACAGGGTGCCCCGGCTTTGAGGAGAAGAAACTGAGCGTTACGTGCAGATTTCGTAGCACGGAATGTAGGCTGAACCCGGCAACTTCATGCGGTGTTGAGCCACAAAGCCCTGAAGCATGTCGTCCATACGGCGCATCATCTCCGGGTCGCCGTGGATCTTGTACGGACCATACTGCTCAATCGCGCGGATGCCCATCTCCTTCACGTTGCCCGCCACAATCCCGGAGAAGGCGCGACGCAGGTCGGCGGCCAGCACTTCCACCGGCTGGTCCGGGTAGAGTTTCAGGTTCGCCATATTTTCATGGGTCGGCTCGAACGGGATCTGCAGGTCAGGCGCAATACGGATTGACCAGTTAAAGCTGTACGCATCACCGGTATCACGACGATTCTCTTTCACCAGCGGCATCGCTTTTTTCATCTGGCGCGCCACTTCCGCCGCATCATCAATGATGATGCGATAGTGACGACGCGCGGCTTCTCCCAGCGTATGCACGATAAACTCGTCCAGCACGCGGAAGTAGTCGGCGCTCTCTTTCGGGCCGGTCAGGATCAGCGGTAGAACCTGATCTTTGTTGGCCGGGTTCATCAGAATCCCCAGCAGATAGAGCAGCTCTTCCGCCGTTCCCACGCCGCCCGGGAAGATGATAATCCCGTGAGCGATACGAACAAACGCCTCAAGACGCTTCTCGATATCCGGCATGATAATCAGCTCATTGACCAGCGGGTTAGGCGGCTCAGCGGCGATGATTGACGGCTCGGTCATGCCGATAAACCGCCCCTCTTTGTAACGCTGTTGCGCATGACCCACGGCTGCACCTTTCATTGGTGCTTCCATTGCACCCGGACCACAGCCGGTACAGATATTCAGCTCGCGCAGGCCAAGCTGCGTTCCGACCCGACGGGCATAGAGATATTCGGTTTCGTTAATCGAGTGGCCGCCCCAGCAGACGACCATGTTTGGTGCTTCGCCAACGTGCAGGGCGCGGGCGTTGCGCAGAATAGAGAACACCAGGTTGGTGATATGAACGGAGCTTTCCAGGTCGAGATGCTGGAAGCGGCCCGCGTTGTGAATCTGCCCGTTAACAAACAGGATGTCGCGCAGGACGGCAAACAGGTTGGCCTGAAGGGAACGAATGATACGCCCGTCGACAAAGGCCTCTTCCGGCGGGTTGATCACTTCCAGTTTCACGCCACGCTCGCGGCGCAGCACGTTAATATCAAAGCTTTCGAAGCGGGACAGCAGTTCTTTACTGTTATCTGTCAGGCTTCCGGAGTTCAGTACGGCAAGTGAACAGTTACGAAACAGTTGATAAAGATCGCTGCTGGCCGTGCGTTTAAGCATGTCCACTTCCAGCTGCGACAACATATCCATTGAGCCAAGCGGGCTAATATGTGTAATCAAGTGAGCTCCTTATGGGACGATTATCGTCATTCCCTTTGATTACAATAGCCCTGGCGCGTGACGTTTCACAACACTTCGGCGGAATACCGCACGCATATTGTGAAAATATTTATATTATTGACGCACCAGACGGCCCGTTGCTGGCACAAAATCGGTGTTGGTGCGCCACGGGTTAATGTCCAGCCCGCCACGGCGGGTATAGCGCGCGTAAACGCTCAGTTTCTCCGGCTGGCAGAAACGCTGAATATCGTTAAAAATACGCTCCACGCACTGCTCGTGAAATTCGTTGTGATGGCGGAACGACACCAGATAGCGCAGCAGTTTTTCCCGGTCAATTTTCGGGCCGCGGTACTGGATCTGCACCGAACCCCAGTCCGGCTGGTGGGTAATCAGGCAGTTAGACTTCAGCAAATGGCTGACCAGCGTCTCTTCAACCACTTTTCCGCCCGCCGCGTTTTCGAGGTAATCGGCGCTGAATTCATAATTCTCCACCTCGATGTCCTGCTCGTCGATGCAGGTTCCGTGGAAATGGGCAATGGGCTGTCCTTCCAGCTCGTGCAGGCGGTATAACGAGACGGACACGTTCCCCTGCGCGCAGGCGGCTAAATCCCGCTCCAGCGTTTGCTGAACCTCGTCCCAGCTGTTGAATCGGGTCTGGTTGAAGCTGTTGAGATAGAGCTTAAAGCTTTTGGATTCCACCAGGTTCACGCTGGCATAGTCCAGCTCAACGTGGCCCACGGCCACCTGCGGCAGACCGCGCGCGTTAAGCCAGGAGAGTTCGTACAGCGTCCAGATATCGCCGCCGACAAACGGCAACGCGTCCGCATGCAGTCCAAGAGGATCGCGGTTCAGGCTGCGCGGCACGCCCTGCAGCAGGCTTGCATCGTAGGTATCGCGGTAATCGGTCGATTTACCCAGCGTTAGGCCGGTTAACGCCTGATGATTTTCGTAAGACATGTTTCATAGCCACTTTACAGGTACACTTATGGGCAGAGTTTATCCTGTCTTACAAGAAGAGAGAAATCGGTGGACATCGAAACTGCAAATGCCCTTACTACCTTCACAACCCGCTATTGCGACGCGTGGCATGAAAAGCACGGCACATGGCCGCAAAGTGCTGATTTATATGGCGTGCCGTCGCCGTGCATTATCTCTTCGCAGGATGACTATGTTATCTGGCAGCCGAAGCCCAATACCGCTGAGCAAAATGTAAATGCGGTTGAACGGGCTATGGACCTTGTGATACAACCAGCGGTTCACGCGTTTTATGCCACGCAGTTTGCAGGGGATATGCCCGCGCGCTTTGCGGACCTGACGCTGACGCTGTTGCAGACCTGGAGCGAAGACGATCTGCAGCGTGTTCAGGAAAACCTGATTGGTCATCTGGTCACGCAAAAACGCCTTAAGCTTTCTCCTACGCTCTTTATTGCCACGCTGGACAGCGAACTGGATGTGATATCCGTCTGCAACCTGTCCGGGGAAGTAATTAAAGAGACCATTGGTACCCGCAATCGCGAAACGCTCGCCCCCTCTCTTGCGGATTTCCTTACCCGGCTTGAGCCACTTCTGTAATCCATCATGCTACGACGCGTGTGAGAGATCTCTTACAAGGTTTGTGAGAGATCGCTGGATCATTCAGTATTGCCTTATTTAATTCAGATTAATATCACTCTGTTTTTCAAAGAATTAGTTGTTCATCGCATCTTTTTTAGGGATTTCTTACGGCTTACAGTGCTGCAAGGGTGGGTTGTAAGACGAAGCGGAATAGCGGATTCTATCTCCGTCGACAGGACGCCGACATGAGAAACGAACATCAGGATGATGGCGTTTCTTACTCAGGACACGTCAGGATGGCGCTGCAGGAAGGCTTCAGGATGAAGCAAAAGGATAACGCAGGACGCGTAAGGGACACCTCCAGGAAGGAGAACGAGAACCGAACAGGATGGTCGGTGGGTCAGGAAGGCCAGGACGTTTCAGGACGAAACAAACACGTCAGGAAGATGTGTGCAGGATGCAAAAGGTATAAGGATGACCAGGCCTTCGGGCATCAGGAAAAGTTGTCACGGAAGAGCAGGGAGCACGAATTGTAGCTGGAATGCTGCGAAACGAACCGGGAGCACTGTTTTTACAGTGCTCCCTTTTTTATTTCTGTCTTCCGCAATGCTATGCTGCGCGCCGTTCACTTTTTCAGTTGAGGTTACTATGACGCAACACGATAGCGTTCGTGCTCAGTTGCACGCCATCGAAGCCCTTTTGCGCCAGCATCAGCTGTGGCAGGAGACCGCGCCGAATCCGGAAGCGTTTGCCAGTACCCAGCCATTCTGCCTGGATACGCTGGCACCGCTCGAGTGGCTCCAGTGGGTATTAATCCCGCGCATGCACGCGCTGCTGGAAGGCGGCCACCCTTTGCCGCAGGCGTTCGCCGTTTCTCCCTACTATGAAATGGCGCTTGAGGCGACGCACCCTGCGCGCGATGTGATGCTGGTTGAGCTGGAAAAACTGGACGCCCTGTTTGCCGGTGACGATGCATGACGCTGGAAATCCTCTATCAGGACGAGTGGCTGGTGGCGGTGAATAAACCGTCTGGCTGGCTGGTGCACCGCAGCTGGCTGGATCGCGATGAGAAAGTGGTGGTGATGCAGACCGTTCGCGACCAGATTGGTCAGCATGTTTTTACCGCCCATCGCCTCGACAGGCCGACCTCCGGCGTGCTGCTGATGGGGCTTTCCAGCGAGGCTGGCCGTCTGCTGGCGCAGCAGTTCGAACAGCACCAGATCCAGAAGCGCTACCACGCGATCGTGCGTGGGTGGCTGACCGAGTCCGACACCCTGGACTACCCGCTGGTGGAGGAGCTGGACAAAATCGCCGATAAATTTGCCCGGGATGACAAAGGCCCGCAGCCGGCCGTGACCGATTATCGCGGCATGGCGACGACGGAAATGCCGGTGGCCACCAGCAAATTTCCGACCACACGCTACAGCCTGGTTGAGCTTCTGCCCAAAACCGGGCGCAAGCACCAGCTGCGACGCCACCTTGCGCATCTGCGCCACCCGATTATTGGCGACAGCAAACACGGTGATTTGCGCCAGAATCGCAGCGCGGCCGAACACTTTGGCTGCCATCGTCTGATGCTGCACGCCAGCGAGCTGAGCCTGACGCACCCGTTTACAGGCGAGCCGCTGACTATCCGCGCGGGACTGGACGAGGTCTGGATGCAGGCGCTGTCACAGTTTGGCTGGCTGGGACAACTCCCCGAAAATGAAAGGGTTGAGTTTGCATCGGGCAACGTTCAGGATGAAGAGTAAGCGCATTCAATATGGGAAAATAGCATGGCTGAAGTAGGCATTTTTGTCGGCACAATGTACGGCAACTCGCTGCTGGTAGCGGAAGAGGCTGAGGCGATTTTGACAAGCCAGGGCCATAAAGCCACGGTCTATGAAGACCCGGAACTGGCGGACTGGGAAAAGTATAAAGATAAATACATTCTGGTAGTGACCTCCACCACCGGTCAGGGCGATCTCCCGGACAGCATCGTGCCGCTTTTCCAGGGCATTAAAGATCGGCTTGGCTACCAGCCGGACGTCCACTACGGCATTATTGCCCTCGGCGATAGCTCTTATGCCAACTTCTGCGGCGGCGGCAAGCAGTTCGATGCGCTTCTTCAGGAACAGAGCGCCCAGCGCGTCGGCGAGATGCTGTTGATTGACGCGGGTGAACATCCTGAACCCGAAAGCGAATCGAACCCGTGGGTTGAATACTGGGCAACGCTTCTTAAATAGTTTCGTAGGCCGGGTAAGGCGTAGCCGCCACCCGGCATTACACCCCGCACCAAACGCCATTTCCGTGAACCACCTTCCACTACTCTGGGCTAATGCCCTAAACAACCTTCCTCACACCCTTTAATACTGTGTTTTTGCACGGTGAGCGAACCTGTCACTCCTTCATATACTTTTCCGGTCACAATAAAACGGCTCCAGGCCGTACTAAAACGACAAAACTTATCTCATTCTGATTACCCTACCGGTGCTGTACAGAATGAACAGGCGAAAGCTATGTTTCAGGAGTGCAACAATGAGTACATTAAGCCACGCAGCGAGCAGCGCAGAAAAGCGCACTAACGCCCGCTACTGGATAGTGGTGATGCTGTTTATCGTCACGTCCTTTAACTATGGTGACCGCGCCACGCTGTCGATTGCCGGCTCGGAAATGGCAAAAGACATCGGCCTTGATCCGGTGGGCATGGGTTACGTTTTCTCTGCATTCTCATGGGCCTACGTCATCGGCCAAATTCCTGGCGGCTGGCTGCTGGACCGTTTTGGCTCTAAACGCGTCTATTTCTGGTCCATCTTTATCTGGTCTGCTTTTACCCTTTTGCAAGGTTTCGTCGATATCTTCAGCGGCTTTGGCATTATCGTGGCGCTCTTCACGCTGCGCTTCCTGGTGGGGTTAGCTGAAGCGCCTTCCTTCCCGGGCAACAGCCGCATTGTCGCGGCCTGGTTTCCTGCGCAGGAGAGGGGAACAGCGGTGGCAATTTTTAACTCCGCCCAGTATTTCGCAACGGTGATCTTTGCGCCCATTATGGGCTGGCTGACGCATGAGGTGGGCTGGTCGCACGTCTTCTTCTTTATGGGCGGGCTTGGGATCGTCATCAGCTTTATCTGGCTGAAAGTGATCCACGAACCGAATCAGCACCCTGGCGTGAACAAGAAGGAGCTGGAATACATTGCTGAGGGCGGGGCGCTGATCAATATGGATCAGAAATCTGACAAAGCAAAAGTCCCCTTCAGCCAGAAATGGGCGCAGATCAAGCAGCTCGTCGGCTCGCGCATGATGATCGGTATCTATCTCGGTCAGTACTGTATCAACGCCTTAACCTACTTCTTTATCACCTGGTTCCCGGTTTATCTGGTGCAGGCGCGCGGCATGTCGATCCTCAAAGCGGGGTTTGTTGCCTCGGTCCCGGCAATCTGCGGCTTCATCGGCGGCGTGCTTGGCGGGGTCATTTCCGACTGGCTGATGCGCCGCACGGGTTCGCTGAACATCGCGCGTAAAACGCCGATTGTGCTCGGCATGCTGCTCTCCATGACCATGGTGTTCTGTAACTACGTCAGTGCCGAGTGGATGATTATCGGCTTTATGGCGATGGCCTTCTTCGGCAAAGGGATTGGCGCGCTGGGCTGGGCGGTGATGGCGGATACGGCACCGAAAGAGATCAGCGGCCTGAGCGGCGGTCTGTTCAATATGTTCGGCAACGTTTCCGGGATTGTCACGCCTATCGCTATCGGTTACATCGTCGGCACCACGGGGTCTTTCAACGGCGCGCTAATCTACGTTGGTGTGCATGCCCTGGTGGCGGTGCTGAGTTACCTGGTGCTGGTGGGGGATATTAAACGCGTCGAACTTAAACCTGTTGTGGAGCGCGGATGATGACAACACAATCAAGCCCTATCGTCACGGAAATGAAAGTTATCCCGGTGGCCGGTCAGGACAGCATGCTGCTCAATATTGGCGGCGCGCATAACGCATGGTTTACCCGCAATATCGTGGTGCTGACCGATAGCGCAGGCAATACCGGGGTGGGTGAAGCCCCCGGCGGGGAAGTGATCTACCAGACCCTGGTAGAGGCTATTCCACAGGTCGTGGGCCAGGAAGTGGCTCGTCTGAACAAGGTGGTTCAGCGGGTGCATAAGGGCAATCAGTCGGCGGACTTTGATACCTTCGGCAAGGGCGCGTGGACGTTTGAACTGCGCGTCAATGCGGTCGCCGCCCTGGAAGCGGCACTGCTGGATTTACTCGGTAAAGCCCTTAACGTTCCGGTCTGCGAACTGCTGGGGCCGGGCAAACAGCGCGATGCGGTCACCGTGCTGGGCTATCTGTTCTACGTTGGCGATCGCAATAAAACCGATCTCCCCTATCTGGCTCGTTCACCGGGTGACCACGACTGGTATCAGCTGCGCCATCAGGAAGCGCTCTCCAGCGAGACGGTTGTGCGCCTGGCTGAAGCTGCGCAGGATCGCTACGGCTTTAAGGATTTCAAGCTGAAAGGCGGCGTGCTGCCCGGCGAGCAGGAGATTGAAACGGCCCGGGCGCTGAAAAAACGCTTCCCGGAGGCGCGCATCACCGTTGACCCGAACGGCGCCTGGCTGCTGGATGAGGCGATTAGCCTGTGTAAAGGTCTCGGTGACGTGTTGACCTACGCGGAAGACCCGTGCGGCGCCGAGCAGGGCTTCTCAGGCCGCGAGGTGATGGCGGAATTCCGCCGCGCAACCGGGCTGCCGGTTGCGACCAATATGATCGCCACCAACTGGCGCGAAATGGGCCACGCGGTGATGCTGAACGCCGTCGACATTCCGCTGGCAGATCCGCACTTCTGGACGCTCTCCGGCGCGGTGCGCGTGGCGCAGCTGTGCGATGACTGGGGCCTGACCTGGGGCTGCCACTCCAACAACCATTTCGATATCTCGCTGGCAATGTTTACCCACGTTGGCGCGGCGGCACCGGGTAACCCTACCGCCATCGACACCCACTGGATTTGGCAGGAAGGCGAAGCTCGCCTGACGAAAAATCCGCTGGAGATCAAAAACGGTAAAATTGCCGTACCCGATGCGCCGGGGCTGGGCGTGGAGCTTGACTGGGATCAGGTTCATCAAGCCCATGAGGCGTATAAAAAGCTACCGGGCGGCGCGCGTAACGACGCGGGCCCGATGCAGTACCTTATCCCCGGCTGGACATTTGACCGTAAGCGCCCTGTTTTTGGACGTCACTGATAAAAGGATTACACGATGAGTACTTTTACGACCCCTGTCGTCACCTCCATGCAAATCATTCCGGTCGCAGGTCATGACAGCATGCTGATGAACCTGAGCGGGGCGCATGCGCCGTTCTTCACGCGCAATATTGTCATTATCAAAGACAATGCCGGCCATACCGGCGTGGGTGAAATTCCAGGCGGGGAGAAGATCCGCAAAACGCTGGAGGATGCCATTCCGCTGGTGGTGGGCAAAACGCTGGGTGAGTACAAAAATGTCCTCAACACCGTGCGCAATACCTTTGCCGACCGCGATGCCGGCGGCCGCGGCCTGCAAACATTCGATTTGCGCACCACTATCCACGTGGTGACCGGCATTGAAGCCGCGATGCTGGATCTGCTGGGCCAGCACCTGGGCGTTAACGTCGCGTCGCTACTGGGCGAGGGCCAGCAGCGCAGTGAAGTGGAGATGCTCGGCTATCTGTTCTTTGTCGGCGACCGCAAGCTGACGCCGCTGCCGTATCAGAGCCAGCCAGATGACCAATGCGACTGGTACCGCGTTCGTCACGAAGAAGCGATGACCCCGGATGCGGTGGTGCGGCTGGCAGAAGCCGCGTATGAAAAATATGGCTTCAATGATTTCAAACTGAAAGGCGGCGTGCTGGCGGGGGAAGAGGAGGCGGAAGCCATTACCGCGCTGGCAAAACGTTTCCCGCAGGCGCGCGTGACGCTGGATCCGAACGGCGCGTGGTCGCTTGATGAAGCGATCGATATTGGCAAGCAGCTGAAAGGCGTGCTGGCGTACGCGGAAGATCCGTGCGGGGCTGAGCAAGGCTTTTCGGGCCGCGAAGTCATGGCGGAATTCCGTCGCGCTACGGGGCTACCGACCGCGACCAATATGATCGCCACCGACTGGCGTCAGATGGGGCACACGCTCTCTCTGCAATCGGTGGATATCCCGCTGGCGGACCCGCACTTCTGGACAATGCAGGGCTCGGTGCGCGTGGCGCAGATGTGCCACGAGTTTGGCCTGACCTGGGGCTCGCACTCCAACAACCATTTTGACGTGTCGCTGGCGATGTTTACCCACGTTGCCGCCGCCGCGCCGGGCACTATTACCGCTATCGACACCCACTGGATCTGGCAGGAGGGTAATCAGCGCCTCACCAAAGAGCCGTTTGAGATCAAAGGTGGCATGGTGCAGGTGCCGTCCACGCCGGGGTTGGGCGTTGAGCTGGATATGGATCAGGTAATGAAAGCACACGAGCTGTATCAGAAACACGGTCTGGGCGCGCGCGACGACGCGATGGCGATGCAGTACCTGATCCCTGACTGGACATTCGACAATAAACGTCCGTGCATGGTACGATAAACGCATTGGGACCGCTCCCATGAGCGGTTTCCTACGTGGTGTATGCTTAACGTAACGACTATGCGTAAGGATGGCTTATGAAAATTGTTATCGCACCGGACTCGTATAAGGAAAGTTTGAGTGCGCTTGAGGTTGCGACAGCGATCGAGCGCGGTTTTCGCGAGATTTTCCCTGAGGCGGAGTACGTCAAACTGCCGGTCGCTGATGGCGGTGAAGGTACGGTTGAGGCGATGATCGCGGCAACCCGGGGACGCATTGTGCACGTTCCGGTGACCGGTCCGCTGGGCGAGCGCGTGGACGGGTTTTATGGGATATCCGGTGACGAGCAGAGCGCCTTTATTGAAATGGCGGCGGCAAGCGGTCTGGAACTGGTAGCCCCTTCACTGCGTGACCCTCTGAAAACGACCTCCTGGGGCACGGGGGAACTTATCCGCCACGCGCTGGATGCGGGCGTTAAGCATATCATCATCGGTATCGGCGGCAGCGCCACCAATGACGGCGGCGCCGGGATGGTGCAGGCGCTGGGGGCGAAGCTGCTGGACGACAATGAACAGCCGCTGGGGCAGGGCGGGGGCGAGCTCGATAAGCTTGCGCGGATCGACCTGAGCGGTCTCGACCAGCGTCTGGCGGAGTGCCGGATAGAAGTCGCCTGCGATGTGACGAATCCGCTCACCGGTAAGGATGGCGCGTCAGCGGTATTTGGCCCGCAAAAGGGCGCCACACCCGAGATGATCGTCACCCTGGACAACGCGCTTGCGCACTATGCGAGAGTCATTGCCCGGGATCTGGACATTGATGTGCTCAACCTTGCTGGCGGCGGTGCGGCGGGTGGCATGGGCGCGGCGCTGTACGCTTTTTGTGGTGCGCAGTTGCGCCAGGGCATTGAGATTGTGACCGATGCGCTACACCTGGCAGACCAGGTGGCCGATGCGGATCTGGTGATCACCGGGGAAGGCCGCATCGACAGCCAGACGATCCACGGCAAAGTGCCGGTAGGGGTGGCGAAAGTGGCGAAACGCTTTAATAAGCCCGTTATCGGCATTGCAGGCAGCCTGACGGCGGATGTTGGCGTGGTACACGATCACGGCTTAGACGCGGTGTTTAGCGTGATCTACACCATCTGCTCGCTGGAGGACGCGCTGGAAAATGCCAGCGCGAATGTCCAGATGGCTGCAAGGAATATCGCGGCGGTGCTGAAAGTAGGGCAGGAATTTTAACTGTGATTGCCGGGTGGTGGCTTCGCCTTACCCGGCCAACGTTAGCGCACCTGTAAGCCCGGTAAGCGTAGCGCCGGGCTTTTACCTCAGCTACCCAACACCTTCATCGCTTCCCGCGTCACGTTATCCATCTCATCCAGCAGTTCCAGGAACTCCGGTTCAAGCTCCGATTCCGGCGTACCCGCGCGCAGCTGCTGCTCCAGCAGCTGGCAGAGGTTTTTCAGCCGCGGTACGCCGCTGTAGCCGCAGCTGCCGTGCAGCTTGTGGATCGCTTCCAGCAGCTCTTCCGGGTTCTCGCCCACCAGCTGTTCTTCAACCTTATTACGGATCTCCGGCAGAAACGCGACCAGCATTTGCAGCATCTCTCGCGCTAAATCGGGTTTCCCTGCCGCCTGGCGCAGCGCCAGCTGCCAGTCAAAGGTCGCATTTTGATTAACGCTTACCTCAACCGGCTCGCTGAAAACCGTATATGTTCCGCCAATGTGCCCCGGCTTATAGCGTAACAGCAGGTTATGAAGCTTCTCTTCGTCGATAGGTTTCGCCAGATAATCATTCATCCCGGCGCTCAGCAGCTTCTCTTTCTGACCGGCCATCGCATGCGCGGTGACCGCAATCACCGGGGTTTGCTGCTGATGCGGGAGCTGGTGGATCAGCTCGCAGGCACGAATGCCATCCATGCCCGGCATCTGAATATCCATCAGAATTAAGTCGAACTGCATCTGTTTAGCCAGTTCAACCGCCTGGGCGCCGCTGGTACACAGCTCAACATGCTGAACCTGGTCTTCCAGCAATACGCCGATTAGCTTCAGGTTTGCCGGATTATCATCCACCGCCATCACGCTCATGGGCAGTTTTTGCTCGTCGTTAATCAACGGCAGTGCGTGCTGGCTAAGACGGCAATACTCCGTGAGGGCGGGCAGCAGGCGGGTCGCGGTGAGTGGTTTAAGCAGGCACGCGGCCGCCCCGTCGTTTTTCAACTCTTCCGCATTAAGCTGGGCGTGGCAGGGCAGCGCCAGCAGCAGATAGTCGGTCATCGACGCGGCTTTCGCCAGCCGCTCCTGCTGCATGGTCAGCTCGCCGGTGAAGGTCACCGGGATCCCCATCAGCAGAATGTCGTAATGATCAACGGCCAGGGCTGAGAAGGTTGGACTGTAAACCACCTCCAGCGGCGTGGTGCTTAAGATATCCAGCGCGCACTGCGCCGCTGCCGCGTTAGGCTCGACGTAGGCCAGGCGCTTACCTTTCAGGCAGTCCGTCACCGGGCCGTCGGTCAGCACGTTCGGATTGAGGTCGAGGTTAATATGGAACCAGAAGGTTGAGCCGCGGTTTGGCTGGCTGTGGAAAGAGATATCGCCGCCCATCTCGTTTACCAGCCTCTGCGTGATCACCAGCCCCAGACCGGTGCCGCCATGACGGCGGGAGATGCTGGCGTCCGCCTGACGGAACGCCTGGAACAGACGCGACTGATCCCGCTCCGGAATGCCGATACCGGTATCGCGGATTTGAACCTCAATCTGCACCTTGTTATTACTGATGGCGCGTTTTTCTACCAGGATGTCGATGTTGCCGCTTTCGGTGAATTTAATGGCATTCCCGACAAGATTGGTAATGACCTGCTGCAGGCGCAGCGGATCGCCAATAACGTTGTCCGGCACGTCGTTTTTAATATTGAGCGTTAGCTCAAGGCCCTTGTCGTGCGACGAGTGCGCGAGCAGCGTCACCACTTCATCGAGCGTACTGCGCAGCGGGAACGGGATGCTCTCCAGAATCAGTTTACCCGCCTCCAGCTTGGAGAAGTCCAGCACGTCGTTAATGATCGCCAGCAGGTTATTGGCCGAACGTTCAATGGTGTGCAGGTGATCGCGCTGAGTTGGGTTGAGCTCGCTTTTCAGGGTCAGGCGGGTAAAGCCGATCACGCCATTGAGCGGCGTACGCAGCTCGTGCGACATATTGGCCAGAAACTCAGACTTGATACGCGCCGCTTCCTGAGCGCGCTTTTTCGCCAGATCCAGCTCAACGTTCTGGATCTCCATCTGCTCCAGCGTTTCGCGCAGGTCAGAGGTGGCCTGGTCAACGTTATGCTGCATCTCTTCGTGATAGGCCGCCAGCGACATCGCCATCGAGTTAATGCCGTTTTTCAGCATATCCAGCTCGCCCAGCATAAACCCTTCCACGCGGCTGTCGAGCTGTCCCCGGCGGATGCGGTCAACGGTATTAACCATGTTGCGGATGGGGCCCGTGACGTCGCGCATCAGACGCCAGCCGAAGATCAGCGCAATACCAATGCAGAACAGCATCATCACGCCGGAGATAAAAATTTCTTTGTACTGCTGCAGCCGTACCGACTTGAGATCCAGCTCAAGCGCTACATATCCCAGCATGTTATTGCTGGATTTGGCATCGGATTGCGCAGACTCATCGGGTGAATAGCTTTCCGACACGATCGGCGTGCGCAGGATCATGATGTCGCCGCGCCGCAACACGGTGAGATGGCGTGGGAAGGGCGTACCGTCAGGGATCCTCAGCGTGGTCGGATCGAGATGAAAGTTTGAGGTGACAAACAGGCGGTTATGTTCGTCGTAGACGGAAATGGCGCGGACGATATCCGAGTGGCGACGGTGAAGCACGCTGATTAACTGCCCAATGGATTCACGGTTTTGCAGGTTCATCCCATACTCGCTTGAGACGGCGAGCGGTTCGATAATGCTGGCGCCCGCGTCCTCCAGCTGTCGCTGCAAATCGTTATAGCGGTGCACCACAAAGAAGATACTCAGCAGCAAACCGATGAGAACGGTGGGGGCGAGGATCAAAATCATCATGCGCGCGCGCAGGCTGTAGTTGGTCATGGCGTTCCGTTATGGGACAATTAAGATAATTATGTTTATGTGAGAAAAATCTCGGCGATGGCGCAATTCTACTCTGCAAAGCGACGCGTGACGACGCGTCAAATCATTACTGTTGAAGCCACGGACCTTGATCCGTTTGGTCAGGGAGTGGCTCGTCACAACGGTAAGACTCTGTTTATAACAGGTTTGCTGCCAGGAGAACGAGCAGAAATTACGCTGACGGAAGACAAGCGTCAGTACGCGCGCGGACAGGTGAAGCGTCGCCTCAACGCGAGCCCGGAGCGCGTGGAGCCCCGCTGTCCCCATTTTGGCGTGTGCGGAGGCTGCCAGCAACAGCATGCGAGCACAGAATTACAGCAAAAAAGTAAAAGCCGCGCGCTGGCGCGCCTCCTTAAACACGAAGTTGACGAGATTATCGCCGATGAGCCCTGGGGCTATCGCCGCCGCGCGCGCCTGAGCCTGAGCTATCAGCCCAAAACGGAGCAGCTGGAGATGGGTTTTCGCAAAGCGGCCTCCAGCGATATTGTTGACGTGAAGCGGTGCCCCATTTTGGTGCCCCATCTTGAGGCGTTACTTCCGGACGTGCACCGCTGTCTTGCATCGCTCGAAGGGGTGCGTTCATTGGGCCACGTTGAACTGGTGCTGGCGAACAACGGCCCGCTGATGGTGCTGCGCCACACCGCGCCGCTGTCGAAAAAAGATCGCGAAAAACTGGAACGCTTTTCGCATTCTCATGAGCTTGCGCTTTTCCTCGCGCCGCAAAGCGAGATACTTGAACAGGTATCGGGCGAAGCTCCCTGGTATGCGTCAGACGGGCTACGCTTAACGTTCAGTCCGCGTGATTTTATCCAGGTCAACGACGGCATAAACCAGCAAATGGTGGCGAAGGCCCTGGAATGGCTTGACGTACAGCCCACTGACCGTGTGCTCGATCTGTTCTGCGGCATGGGTAACTTTACCCTGCCGCTGGCGCGCAGAGCGGCAAGCGTGGTCGGGGTGGAAGGCGTTGAGGCGCTGGTGGTCAAAGGTCAGGAAAACGCAGAGCAGAACGGCTTGCAAAATGTGACATTCTTTCATCAAAATCTTGAGGAAGATGTCACTCAACAGCCGTGGGCAAAGCAGGGTTTCGACAAAATCCTGCTCGACCCGGCGCGTGCAGGCGCCCCAGGCGTCATGGCGCATATTATTAAACTCGCGCCCAGGCGTGTGGTCTATGTTTCCTGTAACCCGGCAACGCTTGCCCGTGACAGTGAGGCGTTAAACAGCGCGGGTTACCAGATTCGGCGTCTGGCAATGCTGGACATGTTCCCGCACACTGGACATCTGGAATCGATGGCGTTGTTCGAGCACATCTAATTTGTTTGGCTTGTCGACTTCGACAGGCCCTGGTCCCTAAAGGAGAGGACAATGGTTGCGGTAAGAAGTGCACATCTCAATAAAGCTGGGGAGTTTGACCCACAAAAATGGATCGCAAGTCTGGGAATTTCCAGCCAGCAGTCGTGTGAACGCTTAACCGAAACCTGGGCCTACTGTCTGCGCACCACGCAGGGACACCCGGATGCCGATCTGCTCTTGTGGCGCGGTGTGGAGATGGTTGAAATCTTGTCCATGCTGAACATGGACATCGAAACGCTGCAGGCCGCGCTGCTCTTCCCCCTCGCGGATGCGGATGTGGTCAGCGAAGATGTGCTGCGCGACAGCGTCGGCAAATCCGTCGTTGCGCTGATCCACGGCGTGCGCGATATGGCGGCCATTCGCCAGCTAAAAGCCGCGCATACCGATTCCGTCTCCTCTGAGCAGGTTGATAACGTCCGCCGGATGCTGCTGGCCATGGTGGATGATTTTCGCTGCGTGGTCATCAAGCTGGCCGAGCGTATTGCCCATCTGCGTGAAGTGAAAGATGCGCCGGAAGACGAGCGCGTGCTGGCCGCCAAAGAGTGTACGAACATCTATGCGCCGCTGGCGAACCGCTTAGGTATTGGTCAGCTGAAATGGGAGCTGGAAGATTACTGCTTCCGCTATCTGCATCCGGCAGAATACAAGCGCATTGCCAAACTCCTGCATGAGCGCCGTATCGATCGTGAGCACTACATCGACGAGTTTGTCAGCGGGCTGCGCCAGGCCATGAAAGAAGAGAATGTGCGTGCCGAAGTTTACGGTCGGCCTAAGCACATTTACAGCATCTGGCGCAAAATGCAGAAGAAACACCTCGCCTTTGACGAGCTGTTTGACGTGCGCGCCGTGCGTATCGTGGCGGAGCGTCTGCAGGACTGCTACGCCGCGCTGGGGATAGTACATACTCACTTCCGCCACCTGCCGGATGAATTTGACGACTATGTCGCGAACCCAAAACCGAACGGCTACCAGTCCATTCATACCGTGGTGCTTGGCCCCGGCGGCAAAACGGTCGAGATTCAAATCCGCACCAAACAGATGCACGAAGACGCCGAGCTGGGCGTAGCCGCGCACTGGAAGTACAAAGAGGGCACTTCTGGCGGGGCACGCTCCGGCCACGAAGACCGCATCGCCTGGCTGCGCAAGCTGATTGCGTGGCAGGAGGAGATGGCCGACTCCGGCGAAATGCTCGACGAGGTGCGCAGCCAGGTCTTTGATGACCGTGTCTACGTCTTTACCCCGAAAGGGGACGTTGTCGACCTGCCGGCTGGCTCCACGCCGCTCGATTTTGCCTACCACATCCACAGCGACGTGGGGCACCGCTGCATCGGGGCGAAGATCGGCGGACGTATCGTGCCGTTTACCTATCAGCTGCAGATGGGCGACCAGATTGAAATCATTACCCAGAAGCAGCCAAACCCGAGCCGCGACTGGCTTAACCCGAACCTCGGTTACGTCACCACCAGCCGCGGGCGCTCCAAAATTCACGCCTGGTTCCGCAAGCAGGATCGTGACAAAAACATTCTTGCCGGTCGCCAGATCCTTGACGACGAGCTGGAGCATATCGGGATCAGCCTGAAAGAAGCAGAGAAATTCCTGCTGCCGCGCTACAACTTCAACGAGCTGGACGAGCTGCTGGCGGCGATTGGCGGCGGTGATATCCGTCTGAATCAGATGGTCAACTTCCTGCAGGCCCAGTTCAACAAGCCTAGCGCGGAAGAGCAGGACGCGGCGGCGCTGAAGCAGCTGCAGCAGAAAACCTATGTCCCGCAGCAGCGCAGCAAAGACAACGGCCGCGTGGTGGTCGAGGGCGTGGGCAACCTGATGCACCACATTGCCCGCTGCTGCCAGCCGATTCCGGGGGACGATATCGTCGGCTTTATCACCCAGGGGCGCGGGATCTCGATCCACCGCTCCGACTGCGACCAGCTTGCCGAACTGCAGTCCCACGCGCCGGAGCGTATCGTGGAAGCGGTCTGGGGGGAGAGCTACTCCGCCGGCTACTCGCTGGTGGTGCGCGTCACTGCCAACGATCGCAGCGGGCTGCTGCGCGACATCACCACCATTCTCGCCAACGAGAAGGTCAACGTGCTGGGCGTTGCCAGCCGCAGCGATACCCGCGAGCAGCTTGCCACCATCGATATGACTATCGAAATCTACAACCTGCAGGTGCTCGGCCGCGTGCTGGGCAAACTGAACCAGGTGCCGGATGTGATTGACGCGCGTCGTCTGCACGGCGGCTAAACATCCTCTTCCGTAGGCCGGGTAAGGCAACGCCGCCACCCGGCATTTTTCATCAGGACAGAACTATGACTCAAATCGACCGCCTGCTCGGCATCATGAAACGCCTGCGCGACCCGGAAAACGGCTGCCCGTGGGACAAGGAGCAGACTTTCGCGACCATCGCACCTTATACCCTCGAAGAGACCTATGAGGTGCTGGACGCCATTTCACGTGAGGATTTCGATGACCTGCGCGGTGAACTCGGCGACCTGCTGTTCCAGGTAGTGTTCTACGCCCAGATGGCGCAGGAGGAAGGGCGCTTTAACTTTGACGATATCTGTGCCGCTATCAGCGACAAGCTGGAGCGCCGCCATCCGCATATCTTTGGCGATGCCACCGCAGGAAACAGCGCAGAGGTGCTGGCCCGCTGGGAGCAGATTAAAAGCGCCGAGCGCGCTGAAAAGTCCCAACACTCTGCGCTGGACGACATCCCGCTGAGCCTGCCCGCGCTGATGCGCGCCCACAAAATTCAAAAGCGCTGCTCGGCGGTAGGATTTGACTGGGATTCCCTGGGACCCGTGCTGGATAAAGTGCATGAAGAGATCGACGAAGTGATGCACGAAGCGCAGCAGGCGGTGGTCGATGAAGCAAAGCTGGAGGAAGAGATGGGCGACCTGCTGTTCGCCACCGTCAATCTTTCTCGCCATCTAGGGGTAAAAGCGGAAACCGCGCTGCAAAAAGCCAACCTGAAATTCGAACGACGCTTTCGTGAAGTCGAGCGGATTGTGGCCTCGCGCGGCCTGGAAATGACCGGAATTGACCTCGACGCGATGGAAGAAGTCTGGCAGGAAGTAAAACGCCAGGAATCTGATCTCTAACGGAATTTTGCGATCAAGCGCAATTTGTGTGATTTTTTAAATGACAAGCGCTTGATTTGCGTCAAAAACATTTACCCAAAAGGGGCTATTTTCTCACTCCTTATGTTTGTCATGGCCTGGAATGGAGACGGAGAATGAAAGTTTGTGGCGCTCGCCGTGTTCGGGTATACTACTTTCCCGTCCTGGTTATTCCATCGTTTCACCCTAACTTCTCAGGTTCAGCATGACAACGAACTATATTTTTGTGACCGGCGGGGTCGTATCCTCTCTGGGTAAAGGCATTGCCGCAGCCTCCCTCGCAGCCATTCTTGAAGCCCGTGGCCTCAATGTGACCATGATGAAACTGGATCCGTACATCAACGTCGATCCTGGCACCATGAGCCCAACCCAACACGGGGAAGTGTTCGTTACTGAAGACGGCGCTGAAACCGATCTGGATCTTGGCCACTACGAGCGTTTCATTCGTACCAAAATGACCCGTCGTAACAACTTTACGACTGGCCGCATCTACTCTGACGTTCTGCGTAAAGAGCGCCGCGGTGACTACCTGGGCGCGACCGTGCAGGTTATCCCACACATCACTAACGCCATCAAAGAGCGTGTACTTGCCGGTGGCGAAGGGCATGACGTTGTGCTGGTTGAAATTGGCGGTACCGTGGGTGATATCGAATCACTGCCGTTCCTCGAAGCGATTCGTCAGCTGGCGGTAGACATTGGTCGTGAACACGCGCTGTTCATGCACCTGACGCTGGTGCCTTACATGGCGGCGGCAGGTGAAGTGAAAACCAAACCGACTCAGCACTCCGTTAAAGAACTGCTCTCCATCGGTATTCAGCCTGACATCCTGGTTTGCCGTTCCGATCGTGCCATTCCAGCGAACGAACGTGCGAAAATTGCATTGTTCTGTAACGTGCCTGAAAAAGCCGTTATTTCAATGAAAGATGTCGATTCCATTTATAAAATCCCGGGCCTGTTGAAATCACAGGGTCTGGACGATTATATTTGTAAACGATTCAGCTTGAACTGTCCGGAAGCTAACCTGTCTGAATGGGAACAGGTTATTTATGAAGAAGCGAACCCGGCAGGCGAAGTGACTATCGGTATGGTCGGCAAGTACATCGAACTGCCGGACGCCTATAAGTCCGTTATCGAAGCGCTGAAGCACGGTGGTCTGAAGAACCGCGTCTCCGTGAACATCAAGCTGATTGATTCGCAGGATGTTGAAACACGTGGCGTTGAAATTCTGAAAGATCTGGATGCTATCCTCATCCCTGGCGGCTTCGGCTACCGTGGTGTTGAAGGCAAGATCGCCACTGCACGCTATGCGCGTGAAAACAATATTCCATACCTCGGCATCTGCCTGGGTATGCAGGTTGCGCTGATCGAATTTGCGCGCAACGTAGCGGGAATGGAAAACGCGAACTCTACGGAATTTGTGCCAGACTGTAAGTACCCTGTCGTGGCGCTGATTACGGAATGGCGCGACGAAGACGGTAACGTCGAAGTCCGTACCGAGAAGAGCGATCTGGGTGGCACTATGCGTCTTGGCGCGCAGGCCTGCCAGCTGTCCGACGATAGCGTGGTTCGCAAGCTGTACGGCGAGCCGGTCATCACCGAGCGCCATCGTCACCGCTATGAAGTCAACAATATGTTGTTGAAACAAATTGAAGCCGCGGGCCTGCGTGTTGCGGGTCGCTCCGGGGACGATCAGTTAGTCGAGATCATCGAGGTGCCAAACCATCCGTGGTTTGTTGCCTGCCAGTTCCACCCGGAATTTACTTCAACGCCGCGTGATGGACATCCGCTGTTTGCAGGCTTCGTGAAAGCCGCCAGCGAGTACCAGAAGCGTCAGGCGAAGTAAAAAAGTTAGAACGGCAACGCGTACCAACGGTACGCGTTGTTTGTCTGGAGTTTTAGTTTAACTTGTACTGAGGAAAATCTAATGTCCAAAATCGTTAAAGTCATCGGTCGTGAAATCATCGACTCCCGTGGTAACCCGACCGTTGAAGCCGAAGTTCATCTGGAAGGTGGTTTCGTCGGTATGGCAGCTGCTCCATCAGGTGCTTCTACGGGTTCCCGTGAAGCGCTGGAACTGCGTGATGGCGACAAATCCCGTTTCATGGGCAAAGGCGTACTGAAAGCGGTTGGCGCTGTTAACGGTCCTATTGCTCAGGCTATCGTTGGTAAAGATGCCAAAGATCAGGCTGGCATCGACAAGATCATGATCGATCTGGACGGTACTGAAAACAAATCTAACTTCGGTGCGAACGCAATCCTGGCCGTTTCCCTGGCGAACGCCAAAGCAGCAGCCGCTGCTAAAGGTATGCCACTGTTCGAGCACATCGCTGAACTGAACGGCACCCCAGGCAAATACTCTATGCCTGTACCAATGATGAACATCATCAACGGTGGTGAGCACGCAGACAACAACGTTGATATTCAGGAATTCATGATTCAGCCAGTTGGCGCGAAAACCCTGAAAGAAGCGGTTCGTATGGGTTCTGAAGTGTTCCACAACCTGGCTAAAGTTCTGAAAGCTAAAGGTATGAACACTGCTGTTGGTGACGAAGGTGGCTACGCGCCAAACCTGGGTTCTAACGCAGAAGCACTGGCTGTTATCGCTGAAGCGGTTAAAGCAGCAGGCTACGAGCTGGGCAAAGACATCACCCTGGCGATGGACTGTGCAGCATCTGAATTCTACAAAGACGGTAAATACGTTCTGGCTGGCGAAGGCAACAAAGCGTTCACCTCCGAAGAGTTCACTCACTTCCTGGAAGACCTGACCAAACAGTACCCAATCGTTTCTATCGAAGACGGTCTGGACGAGTCTGACTGGGATGGTTTCGCATACCAGACCAAAGTACTGGGCGACAAAATCCAGCTGGTTGGTGACGATCTGTTCGTAACCAACACCAAGATCCTGAAAGAAGGCATCGAGAAAGGCATCGTTAACTCCATCCTGATCAAATTCAACCAGATCGGTTCTCTGACCGAAACGCTGGCTGCGATCAAAATGGCGAAAGACGCTGGCTACACCGCTGTTATCTCTCACCGTTCTGGCGAAACTGAAGACGCGACCATTGCTGACCTGGCTGTTGGTACCGCTGCTGGCCAGATCAAAACCGGTTCTATGAGCCGTTCTGACCGTGTTGCTAAATACAACCAGCTGATTCGTATCGAAGAAGCGCTGGGTGAAAAAGCACCTTACAACGGTCGTAAAGAGATCAAAGGCCAGGCATAATTGCTTAAGCCTTAACATGAAAATGCCAGTCGAATGACTGGCATTTTTTTTGGTTATTTAAAATCGACCGCCATCTGCTCGGGAATGGTTAGTCCCCGGGTGGTTTGCACGCAGCGGGCGATATAATCCGTAAAACGAGGTGGCTTCGGCATCCCCATGCTGAGCAGCTTATCGTTGCTGAAGCGCACGTTCAGCGTGGCAAAGGCACCGTATAAGCGCATCGCTCTCAGCATCAGACGTTCGTTGCACGGACCAAAAATGGTTTTCAGTTCACGGCGCATTTTGACCAGCGTTTCGTAGCTGACCTGCGCGTACTTATCGCCAACGGGCGCTTTCTCCAGCGCCTGCGCCATTGCCCGATCGATATCCGCAAAGCGAACGCTGTTCTCTTCCCCGGCAGAAATGTGTACCACTTCCCCCGGACGCGCGTTGCTGCTCAGCAGCATTAACATCGCGTCGGCGCAATAATCTACCGGGACAACGTCAATCCGGTCTTCCATCGAGCACATAAACTTCTGCAGCATCAGGCCCATGCTGAAGACCCAAAAGATACTGCTCGACGGCGTGCAGCCGTGGCGGGTATGGCCGACGACGATGGACGGACGGGCGATGAGCAGCGGCAGGTTAGGACATTCCTGGCGCATCAGCTGTTCGATGGTTGACTTCGAATACGTATATTCCACCAGGTGCTCAGCGTTTTCTATGAATTCCGCACTTTCGGCGACCAGCGAATCCTGCTCCGGCGTGCATGACATTGCGGTGCCTACATGCAGGAAACGCTGCAGCCCTGCGACCTGCTCCATGCGGCGCGCCAGCGCTAGCGTACCCTCTACGTTCACCTTCCAGATCAGCGGGTTATTGCCAAAAGACGCAACTGCCGCGCAGTTAACGACATGCGTAACCTGGTCCAGACGGGGATCGTTCAGAAAGGCTTCCGGCTGGCTAAGGTCGCCGATGAGGATATTATCTACGCTCAGGGAGGCCAGTTTCTCCTCAGAAATGTTGAACTTACGCATGTTCTCCTGCACGCGCGCCAGCCCGCTTTGCGGATCGCCGGCACGGGCAAGCAAAAGGAGTTTTACGGATTGATCGCTGGTCAGGATTTTTTCAAGTACTGCACCGCCCAGAAACCCGGTCACGCCTGTAATTAATAACATCTTCATTATTACCGTCTCATTATGATTGATGAGGCGGATTGTAGGCGCGCAAAAGTAAACGGCGTTTAAATAATAAAACGCCGGGACCGACTGCGTCTTAAGCTTATTTTAAGGAAAGGAAATCAGGTGAAAATATTGGACATTGCAGAAGGCGGAAAAATTCAATTTATTCATGTTTTTATTTTAACTTAATGATTTTAATCTGTTTTTGTCTCTGGGGTGGCGCGAGGGGAATAATTCAAACTGTAATAAACAAAATAATTTGTTACACCAAACATTTATCATATAAATGAATTGAGCCCTGCTTAAGTTAAATTGAGCAAAATAAAACGCAGGCTATTTTATTTAGCCTGCGAAGGGTTTTTAGAGCAGAAGAGGAAGCGTGGCGCTGGCCGTTTGCTGGCTGACGTCAGCGTAATGTCCATCCAGCGCAATCATGGATGTCGTAAGTAATTCGACCAGCAGCATCACCCCAACTTTGGCATTGAGCGCGCCCGCGCTAAGAGGGCCTTCTGGCTTGGCGGCCACCAGCAGCATATCGCTAAGAGACGCCAGCGGGCTGCGGGGCGTGTTGCTGAGCGCCAGAACCTTCACCCCGCGCTTGCGGGCAAGTTTCACCACGTGAAGTAAATCTCGCGTTGAACCGGAGCTGGAGATCGCCACCACCAGCGTCTCTGCCGAAAGCGTGGTCGCATTCATGGCTGCGCGGTGCATATCGCTAAACAGCTGTGCGGATTTACCCAGCCTTAATAACTTGTAATGGAGATACTCCCCGAGGATCGCGCTGGCCGCGACGCCATAAATCTGCACGGACTGCGCCTGATGCAGCGCCAGTGCGGCTTTTTCAAGCAGCGCGCGGTCGAGGAGTCTCGCGGTATCCTGCAAAGCCTGCACCGATTCATCCACCACGCTGTCAATCTCATCCCCCGCCTGACGCGCGGGCTGGCCCTGCTGAATATCCAGCGCCAGCGCCATTTTGAATTCGTTATACCCCTTACACCCCAGCGTCCGGCAAAGACGCGTCACGCTGGCCTCGCTGGTGTGGCTCTCTCGCGCCAGTTCGGTGATGGTCAGGTAGAGCACCCGGGCAGGGTCGCTGAGGACAAACTCACCGAGTTTTTGTTGCGTTGGGCTGTACCCGGAAGCCTCCTGGCGGAGCTTCAGCAGCAGGTTTTCATGGTCCGACATGCCACGTCCTTAATGTGTTTCACTGCGACTAGTGTGGCGGAAAGGGGGGGAAAGATGCCAGTCATTTTAAAAAAGTATGATCATCCTCCTGGTTTGTGATGATAATTTTCACTATAAAATGTTTATATGGTAAAAATTTTCATCTTTTAATGGGGGGATGAAAAAATGATGCAAATATTCAGTGGCGCTTCATCGGGTGGATGGTTTGAAAAAGCGCAGCGCTTTGGCAAATCCTTTATGTTGCCTATCGCCGTATTGCCCGCGGCGGGTCTGCTGCTCGGTATCGGCGGGGCGTTATCGAACCCTAATACGCTGGCGGCCTATCCGTTTTTAGATGTGAGCTGGCTACAGGCCATTTTCACCATCATGAGCAGTGCGGGTTCGATTGTGTTTGCGAACCTCTCGGTGCTGTTTGCGGTTGGGGTGGCCGTCGGGCTGGCAAAAAACGATAAGGGCACGGCTGGGCTGGCAGCGCTACTCGCGTTTCTGGTGATGAACGCCACCATCAACGCGCTGCTGATCCTCACCGGCAAACTGGCGCACGAGAACCCGGGCGCTGTAGGGCAGGGCATGACGCTGGGTATTCAGACGCTGGAAACCGGGGTGTTTGGCGGCGTGGTGATTGGTCTCGTGACCTGCGCGCTGCATCATCGGTTTAACAAGATAGCGCTTCCGCAGTTCCTGGGCTTTTTTGGCGGCTCGCGCTTTGTCCCGATTATCAGCTCGCTGGCGGCAATACTCGTTGGCGCGATCATGACCGTGGTCTGGCCGCATTTCCAGAAGCTTATTTTTGGTCTGGGCGGGCTGGTGGATGCCACCGGTTATCTTGGCACGCTGCTGTACGGCTTTATTTTGCGCATGCTTGGCCCGTTTGGTCTGCACCATATCTTCTATCTGCCGTTCTGGACCACCGCGCTCGGCGGCAGCGAGATCGTCAACGGCCACCTGGTTGAGGGCACGCAGCGGATCTTCTTCGCCCAGCTCGCCGACCCGAACACGCAGCATTTCTATGAAGGCACGTCACGCTTCATGTCCGGGCGCTTTATCACGATGATGTTTGGCCTGCTCGGCGCGTGTCTGGCGATGTACCACACGGCGAAACCGGAGAACAAAAAGCGCGTTGCCGGGCTGCTGCTCTCCGCGGCGTTAACCTCATTCCTGACGGGAATTACCGAGCCCATCGAGTTCTCCTTCCTGTTCATTGCCCCGGTGCTCTACGTCATTCACGCGCTGTTTGACGGGCTGGCGTTTATGCTCGCGCACATGCTGCACATAACCATCGGGCAGACCTTCTCCGGCGGTTTTATTGACTTCGTGCTGTTCGGCATATTGCAGGGGGAGGCCAAAACCAACTGGATGTTCGTTCCGCTGGTCGGCGTGCCGTGGTTCTTCCTCTACTACTTCACTTTCCGCTACCTGATTAACCGCTTTGATTTCGCCACGCCGGGCCGTGAAAAGGAGGCGATGGTTGATGACGTCAGCCTGCCGCAAAGCGAGCGCGCTGCGGCGGTGATCGCCGGGTTAGGCGGAAAAGACAATCTGGAAGAGGTGGACTGCTGCGCCACGCGGCTTCGCGTGACGGTCAAAGACGGCAGCAAAGTGAATGACGCGGCGCTGAAAGCCACCGGCGCGCGCGGCGTTATCGTGCGCGGTAACGGTGTACAGGTCATTTATGGCCCGCACGTCACGATTATCAAAAACGAAGTGGAAGAGATCTTATCGTAATGAAAAATGTACTGGATAACCTGAAGGGCAAACTGGTCGTCTCCTGTCAGGCGCTGGAAAACGAACCGCTGCACAGCCCGTTTATCATGTCGCGAATGGCGCTGGCGGCGGCACAGGGCGGAGCCTTCGCCATTCGCGCCAACAGCGTGGTGGATATCGAGGCCATTAAGCAGCAGGTGTCTTTACCGGTTATCGGCATCATCAAACGGGACTATCCAGGGAGCGAAGTATTTATCACCGCTACGATGAAAGAGGTGGATGAGCTCATGGCCGTCTCTCCGGAAATCATTGCCCTTGATGCGACGGCGCGGGAACGTCCTGGCGGTGAATCCCTGGAAACACTGGTCACGGCCATCCGCTCACGTTACCCCTCGGTACTGCTGATGGCAGATATTTCCACCGTAGACGAAGCCGTGACGGCGCAGACGCTTGGCTTTGACTGCGTCGGTACCACGCTGTACGGCTATACGGCGGAAACGGCAGGCCATACGCTTCCGGAGAATGACTGTGCGTTCCTGAAAGCGGTGCTGGCGGCCGTGACGGTCCCCGTGGTTGCCGAAGGCAACGTGGATACGCCCGAGCGCGCGGCCCGGTGTCTGGCGCTGGGCGCGCATACGGTCGTTGTCGGCGGGGCGATCACCCGCCCACAGCAAATTACCGCGCGCTTTATGGCGGCGATTAGCGCGCAAAGCACCGATGGAGCATGACCATCCGACGGGGATCTGCGATACTTATCGTTTATCCCCTTTACTGAGATGACTATGCAGTACCCGATTAACGAGATGTTCCAGACCCTGCAAGGCGAGGGTTACTTTACCGGCGTTCCCGCTATCTTTATTCGTTTACAGGGATGCCCGGTTGGCTGTGCCTGGTGTGATACCAAACATACGTGGGATAAGCTCGCAGATCGGGAAGTGTCGCTGTTTAGCATTCTGGCGAAAACCAAAGAGAGCGATAAGTGGGGCGCGGGCAGTGCAGAAGACCTGCTGGCCATTATTGGTCGCCAGGGCTGGACGGCTCGCCACGTCGTCATCACCGGCGGCGAACCCTGCATTCACGATCTGACGCCGCTGACCGAGCTGCTCGAAAAGAACGGCTACAGCTGCCAGATTGAGACCAGCGGCACCCATGAAGTGCGCTGCTCGCACACCACCTGGGTGACGGTATCGCCAAAAGTGAATATGCGTGGCGGGTATGACGTGCTGTCTCAGGCGCTGGAGCGCGCGGATGAAATTAAGCATCCGGTAGGACGCGTACGTGATATCGAAGCGCTGGATGAACTGCTGGCGACGCTGACGGATGAGAAGCAGCGGGTAATCGCCCTACAGCCGATCAGCCAGAAAGAGGATGCGACGCGCCTGTGCATTGAAACCTGCATTGCGCGCAACTGGCGCCTGTCGATGCAGACGCACAAGTATCTGAATATTGCCTAAAAAAAAGCCCGGTTTTGCCGGGCTTTTTTTTACTCTCCGCGATACACGCAGCCTGCCGTGCAGGTTTCTTTGATCATCACCGCGCTCAGCAGCGGTACCAGCGGCTTCATCTGATCCCAGATCCATTTTGCCAGCACTTCGCTGGTCGGGTTTTCCAGACCCGGAATATCGTTGAGATAGTAGTGATCCAGACGATCGTAGGTCGGCTTAAACGCGGCCTTCAGCTCGGCAAAGTCCATGATCCAACCGGTATGCGGATCAACTTCACCGGTGATCTCAAGACGCACCATAAACGAATGCCCGTGCAGGCGGCCGCATTTATGTCCTGCAGGAACGTGCGGAAGGTGGTGGGCGGCTTCGAAGGTGAAATCTTTAAACAGTGTGGTGGACATGATCGCTCTCAGTAATGCGGAAAAAACCGCCGCATAGTACCGGAAAGCACAATTTTTAGCATTAACTAAAACGGCTCTGAACGTTCAATGCCCGGTATTCAGGGTGATTATTGGTTTTTATTCTTTTATTTCAGATGGTTATTCAATCGTTTTTATCGCTAAGAACGATAACTAAAACAGGTTAGTCCATTTGGTTATTTATTATTTCCATCCCTTCTTTAATTGTTATTATCCACGCCGTTAACCTTATCTTCAGTTTGGATTTATTCGCTTAAAGTCCGCTTGGCTACTGGAACATAACGACGCATGACAACACAGGCCCCACCTTCAAATTTGCTTCCCCTTAACCCGGAGCAACTGGCGCGCCTTCAGGCTGCCACCTCTGATTTTTCTCCCACTCAGCTTGCCTGGGTCTCCGGTTATTTCTGGGGAATGCTCAACCAGCAGCCTGGCGCGGTGGCTGGCGCACCGGCAACGGCCGTGGAAATTCCTGCCATTACGCTGATTAGCGCCTCGCAGACGGGCAACGCCCGCCGCGTGGCCGAAGCGCTGCGTGATGATCTGCTGGCCGCCAAACTGAACGTGAACCTGGTCAACGCCGGGGATTATAAATTCAAACAAATCGCGTCAGAAAAACTGCTGGTGATGGTCGCCTCGACCCAGGGGGAAGGTGAACCCGCTGAAGAAGCGGTGGCGCTGCACAAGTTCCTGTTCTCAAAAAAAGCCCCTAAGCTGAACGGCACGGCGTTTGCCGTATTTGGCCTGGGCGATACCTCCTATGAATTCTTCTGCCAGTCCGGTAAAGACTTCGACAGCAAGCTGGCGGAGCTGGGCGCGGAGCGCCTGCTGGACCGCGTGGACGCGGATGTGGAATACCAGACTGCCGCCGCTGAATGGCGTGCGCGCATCGTTGAGGTGTTGAAAGCCCGCGTCCCGAAAGAGACGCCAGCGCAGGCCGCGGTGACCGCTGCGGGCACCGTCAATGAGATCCACACCAGCCCGTACACCAAAGAGTCGCCGCTAACGGCGAGCCTGTCGGTGAACCAGAAAATTACGGGCCGCGACTCGGAAAAAGACGTGCGCCATATTGAAATCGATCTTGGCGACTCCGGCCTGCGCTATCAGCCTGGCGATGCGCTGGGCGTCTGGTATCAGAACGATCCGGCGCTGGTGAAAGAGCTGGTGGAACTGCTGTGGCTGAAGGGTGACGAGCCCGTCACCGTTGACGGCAAAACCCAGCCACTTTCAGAGGCGCTGCAGTGGCATTTCGAGCTGACGGTGAACACCCCGAATATCGTCGAGAATTATGCCACCCTAACGCGCAGCGAATCCCTGCTGCCGCTGGTGGGCGACAAAGCGAAGCTGCAGCATTACGCCGCGACGACGCCGATTGTCGATATGGTGCGTTTCTCTCCGGCACAGCTGGATGCCGATGCGCTGATCGGTCTGCTGCGTCCGCTGACCCCACGCCTGTACTCTATCGCCTCTTCCCAGGCGGAAGTGGAAAGCGAAGTTCACGTTACCGTCGGCGTGGTGCGCTACGACATCGAAGGCCGCGCCCGCGCGGGTGGGGCATCAAGCTTCCTGGCGGACCGCGTGGAAGAAGAGGGCGAGGTGCGCGTCTTTATCGAGCACAACGACAACTTCCGCCTGCCGGCGAACCCGGAGACGCCGGTGATCATGATTGGCCCGGGCACCGGCATCGCGCCGTTCCGCGCCTTTATGCAGCAGCGTGCCGCGGACGACGCGCCGGGTAAAAACTGGCTGTTCTTTGGCAACCCGCACTTTACCGAAGATTTCCTCTACCAGGTTGAGTGGCAGCGCTACGTCAAAGAGGGCGTACTGACCCGCATCGATCTGGCCTGGTCCCGCGATCAGAAAGAAAAAGTATACGTACAAGACAAACTGCGCGAACAGGGCGCAGAGCTGTGGCGCTGGATCAATGACGGTGCCCACATTTATGTCTGCGGCGACGCCAATCGCATGGCGAAAGACGTTGAGCAGGCACTGCTGGAAGTGATTGCCGAATTCGGCGGTATGGATGCCGAAGCGGCGGATGAATTTTTAAGTGAGCTGCGCGTTGAGCGCCGTTATCAGCGAGATGTCTACTAATGAGCGAAAAACATCCAGGGCCACTGGTGGTCGAAGGTAAACTGACAGACGCCGAGCGCATGAAGCTGGAAAGCAACTATCTGCGCGGCACCATTGCTGAAGATCTGAATGACGGCCTGACCGGCGGTTTCAAAGGCGACAACTTCCTGCTGATCCGTTTCCACGGCATGTATCAGCAGGACGACCGCGATATCCGCGCCGAGCGCGCAGAACAGAAGCTGGAGCCGCGCCACGCGATGCTGCTGCGCTGCCGCCTGCCGGGTGGAGTGATCACCACCAAACAGTGGCAGGCAATCGACAAATTTGCGGGTGAAAACACGATTTATGGCAGCATCCGCCTGACCAACCGTCAGACCTTCCAGTTCCACGGGATTCTGAAGAAGAACGTGAAGCCGGTGCACCAGATGCTCCACTCCGTGGGTCTGGACGCGCTGGCGACCGCCAACGACATGAACCGTAACGTGCTCTGCACCTCGAACCCATACGAGTCAGAGCTGCACGCCGAAGCGTATGAGTGGGCGAAGAAAATTTCCGAGCACCTGCTGCCGCGTACCCGCGCCTATGCGGAGATCTGGCTCGATCAGGAGAAAGTCGCCACCACCGACGAAGAACCGATTCTCGGTCAGACCTACCTGCCGCGTAAGTTCAAAACCACGGTGGTGATCCCGCCGCAGAACGACATCGATCTGCACGCCAACGACATGAACTTCGTGGCGATTGCCGAAAACGGCAAGCTGATTGGCTTTAACCTGCTGGTGGGCGGCGGCCTGTCTATTGAGCACGGTAACAAGAAAACCTACGCCCGCACCGCGAGCGAGTTCGGCTTCCTGCCGCTGGAGCACACGCTGGCCGTGGCGGAAGCGGTAGTGACCACCCAGCGCGACTGGGGCAACCGTACCGACCGTAAAAACGCGAAAACCAAGTACACTCTGGAGCGCGTGGGCGTTGAAACGTTCAAAGAGGAAGTGGAGCGTCGTGCGGGGATCAAATTTGAGCCGATCCGCCCTTACGAATTCACCGGTCGCGGCGATCGCATCGGCTGGGTGAAAGGCATCGACAATAACTGGCACCTGACGCTGTTCATTGAAAATGGCCGTATTCTGGATTATCCGGGCCGCCCGCTGAAAACCGGTCTGCTGGAAATCGCTAAGATCCACAAAGGCGAGTTCCGTATCACCGCTAACCAGAACCTGATCGTCGCCAGCGTGCCGGAAAGCGAAAAGGCGAAAATTGAGGAGCTGGCGCGCGAGCACGGGTTGATGAATGCGGTGAAGCCACAGCGTGAAAACTCGATGGCCTGCGTTTCGTTCCCGACCTGTCCGCTGGCGATGGCCGAAGCCGAGCGTTTCCTGCCGTCATTCACCGACAAAGTGGAAGCGATTCTGGAAAAACACGGTATTCCGGACGAGCATATTGTTATGCGCGTGACGGGCTGCCCGAACGGCTGCGGTCGCGCGATGCTGGCCGAGCTGGGGCTGGTGGGGAAAGCGCCGGGCCGCTATAACCTGCACCTGGGCGGTAACCGTATCGGCACGCGTATCCCGCGTATGTTCCGCGAGAACATTACCGAGCCGGAAATTCTCGATTCCCTCGACGTGCTTGTCGGGCGCTGGGCAAAAGAGCGCGAAGCGGGTGAAGGCTTTGGCGACTTTACGGTGCGTGCGGGCATCATTCGCCCGGTGCTCGATCCCGCCAGGGATTTCTGGGAGTAACCACGAGAGGTAATTATGTCCGAACTCGATCTAAACGCCCTTAATAACCTGACAAAAGTCGAACGCATTCTGGCCCTGGCAGAAACTAACGCTCACCTTGAAAAGCTGGACGCCGAAGGGCGCGTGGCGTGGGCGCTGGAAAACCTGCCGGGAGAGTATGTGCTCTCATCAAGCTTTGGTATTCAGGCGGCGGTCAGTTTGCATCTGGTGAATCAGATCCGTCCGGACATACCGGTGATCCTCACCGATACCGGCTACCTGTTCCCGGAAACCTACCAGTTTATCGACGAGCTGACGGACAAGCTCAGGCTGAACCTTAAAGTCTACCGCGCAACGGAAAGCGCGGCCTGGCAGGAGGCGCGCTACGGCAAGCTGTGGGAGCAGGGCGTTGAGGGCATTGAAAAATACAATGAAATCAACAAAGTTGAGCCGATGAACCGGGCGCTGAAAGAGCTGAACGCCCAAACGTGGTTTGCCGGCCTGCGCCGCGAGCAGTCCGGGAGCCGCGCAACGTTGCCGGTGCTGGCGGTACAGCGCGGTGTGTTCAAAGTGTTGCCGATTATCGACTGGGATAACCGCACGGTGTATCAGTACCTGCAAAAACACGGGCTCAAGTACCATCCGCTGTGGGATCAGGGCTACCTGTCGGTGGGCGACACCCACACCACGCGCAAATGGGAGCCGGGAATGGCGGAAGAAGAGACGCGATTCTTCGGGCTGAAGCGCGAGTGCGGGCTGCACGAAGGGTGATCCTTTATCCTCCCTCTCCCTGTGGGAGAGGGTTGGGGTGAGGGCATCAGGCCCCGCTATACTTAAAAACATCAGGCTTTGCCCGCTTTCGCCAGCTCCTTCACCAGCGGCAGCATCACTTTCACCACGTCCCGGCTGCGGTGCTCAATCCGCTGCGGCAGCGTTTTATCAATGTGCTGCTGATTATCCAGCCGCACGTCATGCCAGCTGGTCCCGTCCGGGAACGCTTTCGATTTAGCGCGCTGCTGATAGCCATCCTTTTTGCCCAGCGCCCAGTTCGTCGCCTCGACGTACAACACCGGAATGCCTGCCTTATCAAACACTTCCCCGTCGTTACAACAGCCAGTGCCTTTTGGATAATCCGGGTTACCGCCTGGGTTTGTTGCGGCATAGACGCCATGCGTACGGGCAAGCGCCAGCGCACGGTCGCGGGTGAGTTTACGCACGCTGCGCGGCGTGCTCTGTCCACTATTAAAATAGAGCTTATCGCCCACGATCAGGTTATCGAGGTTAATCACCAGCAGCGTATTTTTCTTCTCCTCAGCGCTCATCCGTTTAAGGAGATTCTCAGCGCCGAGTTTTCCTTCTTCTTCGCCGCTGGTCGCCACAAAGCGAATACCGTATTTCGTCGGAATATTTTTAAGGCGTTCAGCCAGTTCAAGCATCACGCCCAGACCTGCTGCGTTATCGTCCATGCCCTGCAGCGTCAGTCCCCCGAGGTTATTATCAATATCGGCGTCGCTCATTGGCGCATAGGTATCCAGGTGCGCCATGATAATAATCTGCTCAGCCGCTTTCCCCTCATGCGCCGCAATCACCGTGCTGCCGGTCACGTTATGCCAGTTTTGCGTTTTATTGCGTGAGGTATAGATGTAGCGGCTGTGAAACGAGCGTATGTCACTCTGGTAGCCCATCTGTGCAAACTGCTGGCGAATATAGTCGGCGGAGAGCATCTCCGCGGGTGAACCGGTCATGCGGCCAGGGAAAACCGTCGCAATATGTCGCGCCTGCATAGTGGCGATTTCACCATAAGGTTGATTTTTTGCCTGAGCCGGAAGGATAAAGCAAACGCCGAGCGCCAGGGCAGCAATACGGTGGCGCGTTGCGGAAAACATAGTGAGTCCTTAAAAACAGAGCAAAATAATAACGTGCATAGTATGAAACTGTGATCGTCCATACACAATTTGAATTGCTCTTAAATGCCCGAAATTTCGCGTGTTAAGCATTTTTTGGTATTTGCTTTTTCACGGCGTTATTCCATTGAGTAACTACTCATTCCAATTCGTAATTTCATTCGATCTAAGCCGCCCCCTATAGTCCCTCTATTCCTCGTTGTTTGTGAGTTGTTGCCTGTGGACTATCTGCCCCTTTTTGCCGCCTTAAAAGACCGACCGGTACTGGTTGTCGGCACGGGAGAAATTGCCGATCGCAAAATCGCGTTTTTGCAGCGCGCAGGGGCACAGGTGCGGGTTGTTGAAGAGGCGGATTTCGACGAGTCACAGATCGACAGCGTGGTGCTGGTGATTGCGGCGACTGAAAATCGGGAACTTAACCGGCGGGTCTCCGACGCGGCCCAGGCCCGTTACCGTCTGGTGAACGTGGTGGACGACCAGCCTTTATGCTCGTTTATCTTCCCGTCGATCGTTGACCGCTCGCCGCTGCTGGTGGCGATCTCCTCCGGCGGCACCGCGCCGGTGCTGGCGCGCGTGCTGCGGGAAAAGATCGAAGCGCTGCTGCCGACCAGCCTCGGGCGCATGGCGGAGAAAGCCAGCTACTGGCGCAACCATCTGAAAACCCGCCTGACCAGCGTGACGGAACGCCGTCGCTTCTGGGAGCGCGTATTTCGCGGCCGCTTTGCCAGCCTGATGCAGGCGGGCAATGAGACGGCGGCGCAGAAAATTCTCGAAGACGAACTGGATAACCCCGGCAGTACGGGCGGGGAAATTATTCTGGTGGGAGCCGGGCCGGGCGATGCCGGTTTGCTGACGCTGCGCGGCCTGCAGGTTCTGCAGGATGCGGACGTGGTGTTTTACGACCACCTGGTCACCGACGGCGTGCGCGAGCTGATCCGTCGCGATGCGGAGCAAATCTGCGTCGGCAAACGGGCGGGGGAACACTCCGTGCCGCAGCACGATACCAACCAGATGCTGATTGCCGCCGCGAAAGCGGGCAAAACCGTGGTGCGTCTGAAAGGGGGCGACCCGTTCATTTTCGGTCGCGGCGGTGAAGAACTGCAGGCGGCAGCCGAGGCGGGCGTACCGTTCCAGGTGGTGCCCGGCATCACGGCGGCGTCAGCCGTGACGGCCTACGCCGGCATTCCGCTGACCCATCGCGATTACGCCCAGAGCGTCACCTTTGTGACCGGGCACTACAAGGCCAACAGCACGCCGTTCGACTGGTCGCACCTCGCCCAGAGCCGACAAACGCTGGCGATATACATGGGCACGATGAAGGCGGCAGACATCAGCGAACAGCTTATTCAGCACGGTCGCGAGGCGACGACGCCCGTTGCCGTCATTTCTCGCGGTACGCGCGTCGATCAGCATGTCGCTATCGGCACATTACAAGACCTTGCAACCCTGGCGAAAGACGCCCCGATGCCTGCCCTGATCGTGGTGGGAGAGGTGGTGCAGCTGCACAGCACCCTCGCCTGGTTCCAACACACAACCGATACAGAAGGCTTTGGTTCTTCTGTTGTAAATTTGGCTTAAGGAACGGTTATGGACCAAAAACGACTTACTCACCTGCGGCAGCTCGAAGCGGAAAGTATCCATATTATCCGCGAAGTGGCCGCCGAGTTCTCTAACCCGGTGATGATGTACTCCATCGGTAAAGATTCCAGCGTCATGCTGCACCTGGCCCGTAAAGCGTTTTATCCGGGCACGCTGCCGTTCCCGCTGCTGCACGTGGATACCGGCTGGAAATTCCGCGAAATGTACGAATTCCGCGACCGTACCGCCAAAGCCTACGGCTGCGAGCTGCTGGTGCACAAAAATCCGGAAGGGGTGGCGATGGGCATTAACCCGTTCGTCCACGGCAGCGCCAAGCATACCGACATCATGAAAACCGAAGGGCTGAAGCAGGCGCTGAACAAGTACGGTTTTGACGCGGCCTTCGGCGGCGCGCGGCGTGACGAAGAAAAGTCCCGCGCCAAAGAGCGTATCTACTCCTTCCGCGACCGCTTCCATCGCTGGGATCCGAAAAACCAGCGCCCGGAGCTGTGGCACAACTACAACGGCCAGATCAACAAGGGCGAAAGCATTCGCGTCTTCCCGCTCTCTAACTGGACCGAGCTGGATATCTGGCAGTACATCTATCTGGAAAACATCGAGATTGTTCCGCTGTACCTGGCCGCCGAGCGCCCGGTGCTGGAGCGCGACGGCATGCTGATGATGATTGACGACGATCGTATCGACCTGCAGCCGGGTGAAGTGATCAAAAAACAGATGGTCCGTTTCCGTACCCTCGGCTGCTGGCCGCTGACCGGCGCGGTGGAATCGAACGCGCAGACGCTGCCGGAGATCATCGAAGAGATGCTGGTGTCCACCACCAGCGAGCGACAGGGGCGCGTGATTGACCGCGACCAGGCAGGCTCCATGGAGCTGAAGAAACGTCAGGGTTATTTCTAAGGAGCCGCCATGAACACCACTATTGCTCAACAAATTGCCAACGAAGGCGGCGTGGAAGCGTATCTGCACGCCCAACAACATAAAAGCCTGCTGCGCTTTCTGACCTGCGGCAGCGTGGATGACGGGAAAAGTACCCTGATTGGCCGCCTGCTGCACGACACGCGCCAGATTTATGAAGATCAGCTCTCTTCCCTGCATAACGACAGCAAGCGTCACGGCACCCAGGGCGAAAAACTTGACCTGGCGCTGCTGGTGGACGGCCTGCAGGCGGAGCGCGAGCAGGGCATCACCATCGACGTGGCCTATCGCTATTTCTCCACCGAGAAGCGCAAGTTTATTATTGCCGACACCCCGGGGCACGAGCAGTACACCCGCAATATGGCGACCGGCGCATCCACCTGCGATCTGGCGATCCTGCTGATGGATGCCCGTAAAGGCGTGCTCGATCAGACCCGTCGCCACAGCTTTATCTCCACGCTGCTGGGGATCAAACACCTGGTGGTGGCGGTCAACAAGATGGATCTGGTGAACTTCAGCGAAGAGAAGTTCGAGGAGATCCGCCAGAGCTATCTGACCTTTGCCGAACAGCTGCCGGGCAACCTGGATATTCGCTTTGTGCCGCTCTCGGCGCTGGAAGGGGATAACGTCGCCTCCCAGAGCGCAAACATGCCGTGGTACAGCGGCCCGACGCTGCTGGAAGTGCTGGAGACAGTTGAGATCCAGCGCGTGGTCGACACTCAGCCAATGCGCTTCCCGGTGCAGTACGTGAACCGTCCAAACCTCGATTTCCGCGGCTTCTCCGGCACTATTGCTTCCGGTTCCGTGAAGGTGGGGCAGCGCGTTAAGGTGCTGCCATCCGGCGTGGAGTCGGCAATCGCTCGCATCGTGACGTTCGACGGCGACCTGCAGGAAGCCGGGGCAGGGGAAGCGGTCACGCTGGTGCTGAAAGACGAAATTGATATCAGCCGCGGTGACCTGCTGGTCGACGCGCAGGAGACGCTGGCGGCGGTGCAGGGCGCGTCCGTGGACGTGGTGTGGATGGCCGAACAGCCGCTGACCGCAGGCCAGAGCTACGACATCAAAATTGCCGGGAAGAAAACCCGCGCCCGCGTGGACGGCATTCAGTTCCAGGTGGACATCAACAACCTCACCCACCGTGACGTGAGCGAGCTGCCGCTGAACGGTATTGGCCTGGTGGATCTGACCTTCGACGAGCCGCTGGTGCTGGATCCGTATCAGCAGAACCCGGTGACGGGCGGGCTGATCTTTATTGACCGCCTGACCAACGTTACCGTCGGTGCTGGCATGGTGCGCGAGCCTAACGCGCAGGCGAGCGTGACCTCTGAGTTCAGCGCGTTTGAGCTGGAGCTGAACGCGCTGGTGCGTAAGCACTTCCCGCACTGGGGCGCCCGCGATCTGCTGGGAGGCAAGTAATGGCCGCCCATGATGAGAACGTCGTCTGGCATCCTCATCCGGTCACCGTCGCCCAGCGCGAACAGCTTCACGGCCACCGTGGGGTGGTGCTGTGGTTTACCGGGCTGTCTGGCTCCGGTAAATCCACGGTGGCGGGCGCGCTGGAAGAGGCGCTGCATCAGCAGGGAGTAAGTACCTACCTGCTGGATGGCGACAACGTGCGTCACGGCCTGTGCAGCGATTTGGGGTTCAGCGACGACGACCGCAAAGAGAACATTCGCCGGGTAGGTGAAGTCGCCAGCCTGATGGCAGACGCCGGGCTGGTGGTGCTGACGGCGTTTATCTCGCCACACCGCGCAGAGCGCCAGATGGTGCGCGAGCGCGTGGGTCAGGATCGCTTTATCGAAGTGTTTGTCGATACGCCGCTGGAGATCTGCGAAGCGCGCGATCCGAAAGGGCTGTACAAAAAAGCGCGTGCCGGCGAGCTGCGAAACTTCACCGGAATTGACTCGGTTTACGAAGCGCCTGAATCGCCTGAGATTCACCTGGAAGGTCAACAATTGGTAACAAATTTAGTAAGCCAATTATTAGACCTGCTCAGACGGGACGATATTATCAGATCCTGAGGCGGTATCGTTCGGGAGCTGTCTTCCCGAACGATGAGTCACGGTCACAGGATTAGCTATGCGCAACAGTGAAAACTACATTATCACCACCGGGTCGGAACCGTTAACCACCGACAATGAGACGACCTGGTCCTTCCCTGGGGCGATAGTCGGCTTTGCGTCGTGGTTACTGGCGCTGGGTATCCCGTTTTTGATCTACGGTGGTAACACCCTTTTCTTCTTTCTCTACACCTGGCCCTTCTTCCTGGCGCTGATGCCCGTTGCGGTCGTTGTCGGGGTTGCGCTGCACTCCCTTTTCAACGGCAAGCTCCTGTACAGTACGGTTATCACGATTGCCACCGTTGTCGTCATCTTTGGCCTGCTGTTTTTATGGCTGATGGGCTAACTTGCGACATAATTAAAACCCCGCAGTAGAGTCGAACGGAAAGTTATGGGATGATGATGCCGTTTTTTCAGGGGGCAGGATGGGTAAACTAACGCTGCTGTTGCTGGCTTTGCTGGTCTGGCTGCAATATTCGTTGTGGTTCGGTAAGAACGGGCTGCACGACTACAGCCGGGTGAGCGATGACGTCGCGGCTCAGCAGGCAACAAATGCCAAACTTAAGGCGCGTAACGATCAACTCTTTGCTGAAATTGATGACCTCAATGGCGGCCAGGAGGCGATTGAGGAGCGCGCACGCAATGAACTCAGTATGACTAAGCCGGGCGAAACCTTTTATCGTCTGGTTCCGGATGCGTCTAAACGCAATCAGGGCTCAGCACAAAACAATCGATAATCAGGCCCAGGATTACGACATGGCAGCAACTTTTTCGGACGTATGTGCCGTGGTGCCGGCCGCAGGTTTTGGCCGGCGCATGCAGACAGAATGTCCCAAGCAGTACCTCTCAATTGGCGATAAAACGATCCTTGAGCACGCCGTGGCGGCGCTGCTGGCGCACCCGCGGGTGACGCACGTGGTCATCGCCATCAGTCCCGGCGATGCCCGCTTTGCGCAGCTGCCGCTGGCAAACCACCCACAGATTACCGTAGTTGATGGCGGCGCCGAGCGCGCCGATTCCGTGCTGGCGGGCATTCAGGCTGCCGGAAGCGCCCAGTGGGTGCTGGTTCATGACGCGGCACGTCCGTGCCTGCATCAGGACGACCTGGCACGCCTGCTGGCGCTGAGCGAAACCAGTAAAGTGGGCGGCATTCTGGCCGCGCCGGTGCGCGACACCATGAAGCGTGCCGAGCCGGGCAAGCGTGCCATCGCCCACACCGTTGAGCGCGTCGACTTATGGCACGCGCTAACGCCGCAATTTTTCCCCCGCGAACTGCTCCACGACTGCTTAACGCGTGCCCTTAATGAAGGCGCGACCATCACGGACGAAGCCTCCGCGCTGGAGTATTGCGGTTTTCACCCCACGCTTGTTGAAGGGCGCGCTGATAATATAAAAGTGACGCGCCCGGAAGATTTACAGCTCGCGGAATTTTATCTTACCCGTTCGACCCATCAGGAGAAGGCATAATGCGAATTGGACACGGTTTTGATGTACACGCCTTTGGCGGAGAAGGCCCAATTATCATTGGCGGCGTACGTATTCCTTACGAAAAAGGGCTGCTGGCGCATTCTGATGGCGACGTGGCGCTGCATGCGCTGACCGACGCGCTGCTCGGCGCTGCCGCGCTGGGTGATATCGGCAAGCTGTTCCCGGACACCGACCCGGCCTTTAAAGGGGCGGACAGCCGCGAACTGCTGCGCGAAGCGTGGCGCCGTATTCAGGCGAAAGGTTACACCCTCGGCAACGTCGACGTGACGATTATTGCCCAGGCCCCGAAAATGCTGCCGCACATTCCGCAGATGCGCGTATTTATCGCTGAAGATCTGGGCTGCCATATGGACGACGTCAACGTCAAAGCCACCACCACGGAGAAGCTGGGCTTTACCGGTCGTGGCGAAGGGATTGCCTGTGAAGCCGTGGCGCTGCTGGTGAAGGCGGCAAAATGACGGACTTCGATAACCTGACATACCTGCACGGCAAGCCGCAGGGGAACGGGGTGCTGAAAGCCAGCCCGGAAGATTTCCTCGTGGTTGAGGATCTGGGCTTTGAGCCCGATGGCGAAGGCGAACATATCCTGGTGCGTATTCTGAAAAACGGCTGCAACACCCGCTTTGTGGCCGACGCGCTGGCAAAATTCCTCAAAATTCACGCCCGGGAAGTGAGCTTTGCCGGGCAGAAAGATAAACACGCTGTCACCGAGCAGTGGCTCTGCGCCCGCGTGCCCGGCAATGCGATGCCTGATTTAAGCAAATTTGAGCTTGAAGGCTGTAAGGTGCTGGAGTACGCCCGCCACAAGCGCAAGCTGCGCCTGGGGGCGTTGAAAGGCAACGCATTTACGCTGGTGCTGCGCGAAGTGACTAACCGTGAAGACGTTGAAAAACGTCTCAACGCCATTAATGAACGCGGCGTTCCGAACTACTTTGGCGCGCAGCGCTTTGGCATTGGCGGCAGCAACCTGCAGGGCGCGCTGCGCTGGGCGCAAAGCGATGCGCCGGTGCGCGACAGGAATAAACGCAGTTTTTGGTTGTCGGCGGCCCGCAGCGCGTTGTTTAATCAGATTGTGAGCGAAAGGCTGAAAAAACCGGACGCGAATCAAGTTGTTGTTGGCGATGCGCTACAATTAGCGGGACGCGGAAGCTGGTTTGTGGCAACGGCCGAAGAAATGGCCGATGTGCAGTCGCGCGTGGATGCCAAAGCGCTGATGATTACCGCAGCTTTGCCGGGCTCAGGCGACTGGGGCACCCAGGGCGACGCGTTGAGCGCTGAGCAGTCCGCCGTGGCGGATGCGCCGGAATTACAATCCTTGCTGGTGCGGGAAAAAGTCGAAGCAGCGCGCCGCGCGATGCTGCTCTATCCGCAGCAGTTAAGCTGGAACTGGTGGGATGACGTGACCGTCGAGTTACGCTTCTGGCTGCCGGCAGGTAGCTTTGCCACCAGTGTTGTCAGGGAACTAATCAACACCTCGGGTGATTATGCGAATATTGCTGAGTAACGATGACGGGATCCACGCGCCGGGCATTCAGACCCTGGCGAAGCACCTCCGTGAATTTGCGGATGTGCAGGTCGTGGCCCCCGATCGTAACCGCAGTGGAGCGTCTAACTCACTGACGCTGGAGTCGTCGCTTCGCACCTTTACCTTTGAAAATGGCGATATTGCCGTGCAGATGGGCACGCCGACGGACTGCGTGTTTCTGGGCGTGAACGCGCTGATGCGCCCGCGTCCGGATATCGTCGTCTCCGGCATTAACGCCGGGCCGAACCTCGGCGATGACGTGATTTACTCCGGAACGGTAGCGGCGGCAATGGAAGGGCGCCATCTGGGGTTCCCGGCGCTGGCGGTCTCGTTAAACGGCCACACGCACTACGATACCGCCGCCGCGGTGACCTGCTCGATCCTGCGGGCGCTAGGCCGCGAGCCGCTGCGTACCGGGCGCATTCTGAACATCAACGTGCCGGATCTTCCTCTCAATGAAATTAAGGGCATTCGCGTTACGCGCTGCGGAAGCCGGCATCCGGCCGATCAGGTGATCCCGCAGCAGGATCCTCGCGGCAACACGCTTTACTGGATCGGGCCACCTGGCGATAAGTGCGATGCGGGTCCGGACACCGACTTTGCTGCCGTGGATGAAGGCTATGTCTCGGTCACTCCGCTGCACGTAGATTTAACCGCGTATAGCGCGCATGATGTGGTGTCGGGCTGGCTGGATCGCGCAGGAGTGAACGCGCAATGGTAAGCAAACGTGTACAAACTCTTCTGGAACAACTTCGCGCACAGGGGATCCGCGACGAGCACGTGCTTGAAGCGCTCGCTCAGGTCCCGCGTGAGAAATTTGTAGACGAGGCGTTTGAACACAAAGCGTGGGAAAACGTAGCGCTGCCCATCGGGCAAGGCCAGACGATTTCGCAGCCTTATATGGTGGCGCGGATGACGGAGCTGCTGGAGCTCACGCCCGACTCACGCGTGCTGGAGATTGGCACCGGGTCGGGGTATCAGACCGCCATCCTGGCGCATCTGGTACACCATGTCTGTTCCGTAGAGCGGATCAAAGGTTTGCAATGGCAGGCGCGTCGTCGCCTGAAACAACTTGATTTACATAATGTTTCGACACGACACGGTGATGGATGGCAGGGTTGGCAGGCTCGCGCCCCGTTTGACGCTATCATCGTGACGGCGGCTCCGCCTGAAATTCCCGCTGCGCTCTTGTCGCAGCTGGATGAGGGGGGCATTCTTGTTCTGCCCGTCGGGGACGAGCAGCAGCTATTAAAGCGCGTTCGTCGGCGCGGCGGCGAGTATATTATCGACACCGTGGAAGCCGTGCGCTTTGTGCCTCTGGTAAAGGGGGAGTTGGCCTGAGACTCGGATTTATCCAGGGTTATTAAGGCAAATTCAGCGTATGGTGTGGCGCGAAAGATTCGTGTCATCACGGTAAATTTTAAGTCACTGGTAGTTAACACATTCCTGGGGGATAAATGAGCGCGGGAAGCCCTAAATTCACCATCAGCCGTGTTGCGGCATTATCACTGGTTTCGCTCTGGCTGGCAGGCTGTACAAGTTCCAATAACGCGCCTGCGCCCGTCAGTTCCGTCGGGGGAAACAGCGGCTCCGGTAACACGTCCAGCGGAATGTTAATCACGCCTCCGCCTAAAATGGGTACTGCTGCGCCGCAGCAAACACCACAAATTCAGCCTGTGCAACATCCTGTTACACAGCCAACGCAGATTCAGCCAGTTGAACAGCCTGTTCAGACCCAAAATGGCCGCATAGTCTATAACCGCCAGTATGGGAACATTCCGAAAGGCAGCTATACCGGCGGCAGCACCTATACCGTGAAGCGCGGCGATACGCTGTTCTACATTGCCTGGATCACCGGGAACGATTTCCGTGACCTCGCGCAGCGCAATAACGTCCAGGCCCCGTATGCTCTGGAAGTTGGCCAAACGCTCCAGGTGGGCAACGCAACGGGTACGCCACTGACGCCTGGCAATACGGTTTCAGCGGCCGATGTGACGGCTCAAAATAACAGCGTCAAGCCTGCACAAAAATCCACCACGGTGGTTGCTTCACAACCTGTAATTACGTATTCTGAGGATTCAGGTGATCAGACTGCTAACAAAATGTTGCCTAATAATAAAGGGACTGCGACTGTTGTCACAGCACCGACCACGGCACCTGTGGTTAGCTCTACTGAACCGACTGCAAGCAGTCAGAATGCCAGTTCGTCCATCACCGCATGGCGCTGGCCAACCGACGGCAAGATTATCGAGAACTTCGCAACCTCTGAGGGTGGGAACAAAGGGATCGATATCGCAGGCAGTAAAGGACAGGCTATCATCGCGACCGCAGACGGACGCGTTGTGTATGCCGGTAACGCGCTGCGCGGTTACGGTAATCTGATTATCATCAAACATAACGATGATTACCTGAGTGCCTACGCCCATAACGACACAATGCTGGTCCGGGAACAACAAGAAGTTAAGGCGGGGCAAAAAATCGCTACCATGGGTAGCACCGGAACCAGTTCTACACGCTTGCATTTTGAAATTCGTTACAAGGGGAAATCCGTAAACCCGCTGCAGTACTTGCCGCAGCGATAAATTGACGGGGCATGCCAGCCAGGGTGTCTCGTTCAGGGATCACGGGTAGGAGCCACCTTATGAGTCAGAATACGCTGAAAGTTCATGATTTAAATGAAGACGCGGAATTTGATGAGAACGGAGCAGAGGCTTTTGACGAAAAAGCCTTAGTAGAAGAGGAACCCAGTGATAACGATTTGGCTGAAGAAGAGCTGTTATCGCAGGGCGCCACACAGCGTGTACTGGACGCGACTCAGCTTTACCTTGGGGAAATTGGTTACTCCCCACTGCTAACGGCCGAAGAAGAAGTCTATTTCGCACGTCGTGCTTTGCGTGGTGATGTTGCCTCGCGTCGTCGCATGATCGAAAGTAACCTGCGACTGGTCGTGAAAATTGCCCGCCGTTACGGCAATCGTGGTCTGGCTCTGCTGGATCTGATTGAAGAGGGCAACTTAGGTCTCATCCGCGCAGTTGAGAAGTTTGACCCGGAACGCGGGTTCCGTTTCTCAACCTACGCGACCTGGTGGATTCGTCAGACCATCGAACGGGCTATTATGAACCAGACCCGTACGATCCGACTGCCGATCCACATCGTCAAAGAGTTGAACGTCTATCTGCGTACCGCGCGCGAGTTGTCCCATAAACTGGACCACGAGCCAAGCGCAGAAGAAATTGCCGAACAACTCGATAAACCGGTTGATGACGTAAGCCGTATGCTGCGTCTCAACGAGCGCATTACCTCGGTTGACACCCCACTGGGTGGCGACTCCGAAAAAGCGCTGCTGGACATCCTGGCCGATGAAAAAGACAACGGCCCGGAAGACACCACGCAGGACGATGACATGAAGCAGAGCATCGTCAAATGGCTGTTCGAACTGAACGCCAAACAGCGTGAAGTACTGGCACGTCGTTTCGGTTTACTGGGGTATGAAGCTGCGACACTGGAAGACGTCGGCCGCGAAATTGGCCTGACCCGTGAACGTGTTCGTCAGATTCAGGTAGAAGGTCTGCGCCGCCTGCGTGAAATCCTGCAGGGGCAAGGGCTGAATATCGAAGCGCTGTTCCGCGAATAAGCAACCTTTCGTCAAAAAAGGCCCGTCGTGAGACGGGCCTTTTTCTTTTGTGCTACGGCTGGGCCGTTTCGTGCAGCAGACGCCATGTAATCCCGCCGCCTTCCTGATTAAGCACCGCGGTTGACCAGCGCACGTTGACGGGCAGGTCCGGCCGGGTTTGCGTCTCCCGGTAGTGCAGTAGCGCGCCACGATCCCAGCGCTCGATCGTGGATAATTCGTCAATGACGATCTTCAGTCCGGGGCGGCTTCCTCGCTGACTGTGCAGAAAGTCCACAAGGCCGTGATAGTCGATATGAACGCCACCCGGTGGGATCATCAGAAAATCTGGCCGGAAACGGGCGAGCAGGGCGTCGGAGTCGCCTTCGCCTTTGCCTAACCAGTTTTCAAGCGCAATGTGGAGGTCGATAATGTCGTGTTCAAAAGGCGTCATGAATTCTCCTGTCGCAGCTGGGCGAGCACCTGCGTATTGTTAAGTCGGAAAACGTACAGTACAGGCAATAGGGTCATGCCTGCGGCAAAAAGAAACATTCCGTGCCAGGCGGCGAGCGGCGCCAGATAACTCTGCGCCAGACTCAGCACCTCTGCCAGCAGCAGGGCACCGGCAAAAAAGCTCAACTGACGATTGAGATTCCACAGCGCGCTGGCATCCGGCATCTCTTCCCTGCGCGTTGTCAGAAAAGCGCTGCTCTGAGCGGTACTGCTGCACAGGCTGCCCCCCGCGCCCATCAGGGTAAACGCAACGACAGGAAGCAGCGTAGCCGAACTGACGTTAAGCAAAAGCAGAATGCCCGTCGCCTGCAGCAGGCAGCCGATAACAATCAGCGGCTGTGGTCCGATACGGTTAAAATAGCGTCCCGTCGCCGTGATGGCGATAAACGATGCCACGGACCACGGCAGCATGAGCATACCCGTTGCGGCTGGGCTCATGTTCGCCTCGTGCTGAAGATAAAACATGCCCGTAACGTTCACCCCGATAAATACGCCAGGAACGCATACATAGACAAGCATGGCAAAACGCAAAAGCGGGTCCGCGAGCAACCGCAGGTTGAGCAGTCTGGCCGCTTTCATCGCGGGTAATTCATGTTTAAGCCACAGGCAGGCCAACACAAAGGTCACGATGGCCACCGGAAGCGTCGCGAAAAATATCCACCGCCAGCTTAGCATCTGCACCAGCAGGCCCCCGATAGCGGGGGAGCAGGCGGGAGCAAGCAGCGCGACCAGCATGACCGCCGAGGAGAGTCTGGCTCGCTCGTGAGGCTGAAACAGTTGCCAGGTCAGCGCCTGTCCGACGGGGATCAGTAAGCCACCGCCGATGCCCTGCAGCACGCGCCAGGCGATCAGACTTTCCAGCGTTGCAGACAAGCCTGCCGCAGCAGAAGCCGCGCTGAACAGAATAAGTGAGATCAGGATGACCCGTTTTGGTCCGAAACGGCGCGTGAGCATGCTGCTAAACGGGATCGCCAGCGTCAGGCCGGCAATATACCCGTTACTGACCCAGGCAAGCGCTGAAGGCGTGGCGTTAAGAGCTTGCGCCATCGCCGGAAAAGCGACGCTGGCAATAAACATGTTGATCAAATCAAGAAAAAAGCCCAGCAGATAGACAGCGGCGACTTTGCTGCGATACGTCATGGTGGATCCTCCCGTGAGGTGGCGTATCGTATCGACCCCGGAAGCACGGATAAACCTGACAAAGCGCGATATACTGTCAAAAAAATTTTGACGGTAAAAGGCGTAATGATGATTAACCTACAGCGGACGCAGATGTTTGTTGCGGTGGCCGATACCGGCAGCTTCACTGCCGCAGCCGATGCACTGGGCCTGACAAAAGCCGTGGTCAGCTTCAATATTCGCCAGCTCGAAGCCGAACTGGGGGTGACGCTGCTGCTGCGGTCCACCCGCCGCCTGACGTTAACCGAGGCGGGAGCGCTTTTTCATCAGCGCAGCGTGGCGCTTCTGAAGGACGCAGAACGGCTGCAGGATGATATTCGCGCGAATCATGCAGGACTCACGGGGGAATTGCGGATCACCACCACGCCTGAGTATGGTTCGCGGGTCGTGGTACCGTTGCTGGCAAGGTTTAGCCAGCTGCACCCGGAGCTTCGCGTGCGTCATGTTTCGTCTTCACTCCATGCCGACCTGATCTCAGAGCGCTTTGACGTGGCTATTCGGTTGGGAACGCTTACCGACTCGCGCTACCACGCCGCATTGATTTCACATTTTTCCATCCTGCCCGTCGCGACGCCGGAATGGCGGATGAATCATCCGGTTGAATCGCTTGCGCAGCTGGCGCAAGCCGACTGGATTATTCACGAGCGCTTAGCGTCGCCGCTGCGCTGGCAGGTAAAAGATGCCAGCGGTGCGTCTGAAATGCTTGAGATAAAAAAAGCGCCGCGCCTGTTTGCCGACAGCGCGCAGGCGCTTATGGCTTTTGCGCTTGCGGGAAGTGGCGTGGCGTTACTGCCGGAATGGCTGGTGCGCGATGCGCTTGATGCGGGAAAACTGGTCCCGGTTTTACCGGAATATACCTTCGCGCGGCAGGGCATCCACGCGGTTTATCCGGATGCCCGGCACGTGCCTGCGAAAGTGCGCACCTTTATTGATTTTATGCGCGCCAGCGTGAATTAATCGTGCATCATCTTTTTGATGAGCGCAGAGAACTGCTCCCGTTCGGCCTTATTAAGACGCCCTAAAAACGCCTCATCCACCTCGTTGCCGACCGGCTGGCAGTCTGCAAGCAGGGCTTCGCCTTCCGGCGTCAGGAATACAAACCGGCGGCGCTTGTCTGCGGGATCGTGCTCGCGTTTGACCAGCCCGCGCGCCTCCATTCGGCTGAGCATCTCCGCCAGAGTCGCCTTCGTGCTGACCGCCACTTCGGTCAATGCCACCTGCTCAATGCCCGGGTGCTCGGCAATGGAGCGCATAACCGCATACTGCGGCTTGGTCAGTTCCGGCAGGGAATGTTGCCACTTAGCGGTATGCTGTTGAAAAAGCTGACGTAACAGGTGGAACGCCTCTTGTCTTAGTTCCATGAACACTCCGACAGAAAAAATCACCCCCTATGATAGCCGCTAAAGCCCGGGATGATAACGCGGGATTTTTTAGCAATTAATGTGATCGTGTACGAACGATCTTGTCAGTAGAGCGATCCGGGAGTAGTTTATCTATAAATGTTCGTACACGAACAAATTGATTGAGGTGATGAATGAGATTGATCGTGGGAATGACAGGAGCTACGGGGGCTCCGCTGGGCGTGGCGCTGCTGCTGGCGCTGAGGGAAATGCCGGAGGTAGAGACCCATCTGGTCATGTCGAAGTGGGCAAAAACAACCATTGAGCTGGAAACGCCTTACAGCGTGCAGGACGTTGCTGCGCTGGCTGACGTTGTTCACAGCCCGGCTGACCAGGCCGCCACCATCTCCTCCGGCTCGTTTCGCACCGACGGCATGATCGTCATTCCCTGCAGCATGAAAACGCTGGCGGGGATCCGCGCGGGCTACGCCGAAGGGCTGGTGGGCCGTGCGGCAGATGTGGTGCTGAAAGAGGGCCGCAAGCTGGTGCTCGTTCCCCGCGAAACGCCGCTCAGCACCATTCATCTGGAGAACATGCTGGCGCTTTCCCGCATGGGCGTGGCGATGGTGCCGCCCATGCCTGCGTATTACAACCACCCGCAAACCGCCGATGACATCACCCAGCATATCGTCACCCGTGTGCTCGACCAGTTTGGTCTGGAGCACAAAAAGGCGCGCCGATGGAACGGGTTGCGGGAGGCGAAACATTTTTCACAGGAGAACAAAGATGGCATTTGATGATTTGAGAAGCTTCCTGCAGGCGCTCGATGAGCAAGGGCAACTGCTGAAAATTGAGGAAGAGGTGAATGCGGAGCCGGATCTGGCGGCGGCAGCCAACGCCACAGGCCGTATTGGCGACGGCGCGCCCGCGCTGTGGTTCGACAATATTCGTGGCTTTACCGATGCCCGCGTGGTGATGAACACCATCGGCTCGTGGCAAAACCACGCCATATCGATGGGGCTGCCAGCGAATACCCCGGTAAAAAAACAGATCGACGAGTTTATTCGCCGCTGGGATAAATTCCCCGTTGCGCCGGAGCGCCGCGCTAACCCGGCCTGGGCGCAAAATACGGTCGACGGTGAAGACATTAACCTGTTCGATATCCTGCCGCTGTTTCGCCTGAACGACGGTGACGGCGGTTTTTATCTCGATAAAGCGTGCGTTGTCTCGCGCGATCCGCTCGACCCGGACCATTTCGGCAAGCAGAACGTCGGGATCTACCGCATGGAGGTCAAGGGCAAGCGCAAGCTCGGCCTGCAGCCGGTACCGATGCACGATATCGCCCTCCATCTGCACAAAGCGGAAGAGCGCGGGCAAGATCTGCCGATCGCGATTACTCTCGGCAACGACCCGATTATCACCCTGATGGGCGCCACGCCGCTGAAATACGATCAGTCCGAGTATGAAATGGCCGGCGCGCTGCGCGAAAGCCCGTACCCGATTGCCACCGCGCCGCTGACCGGCTTCGACGTGCCGTGGGGGTCTGAAGTGATCCTGGAAGGGGTGATTGAAGGCCGCAAACGTGAAATCGAAGGGCCGTTCGGCGAGTTTACCGGACACTATTCCGGTGGCCGTAATATGACGGTGGTCCGTATCGACAAAGTTTCTTACCGCACCAAACCGATCTTCGAATCCCTTTACCTCGGCATGCCGTGGACCGAGATTGACTATCTGATGGGACCAGCCACCTGCGTGCCGCTTTACCAGCAGCTGAAGGCGGAATTCCCGGAAGTGCAGGCGGTGAACGCGATGTACACCCACGGTCTGCTGGCAATTATCTCCACCAAAAAACGCTACGGTGGTTTTGCCCGCGCGGTCGGTTTACGCGCCATGACCACGCCGCACGGTCTGGGCTACGTGAAGATGGTGATTATGGTGGATGAGGATGTCGATCCGTTCAACCTCCCGCAGGTGATGTGGGCGCTCTCATCGAAGGTCAATCCGGCAGGGGATCTGGTGCAGCTGCCGAACATGTCAGTGCTTGAACTCGACCCTGGCTCCAGCCCGGCGGGCATTACCGACAAACTGATTATTGATGCCACCACGCCTGTTGCACCGGACACCCGTGGCCACTACAGCCAGCCGGTACAGGATCTGCCTGAAACTAAAGCCTGGGCTGAAAAACTGACCGCGATGCTGGCAGCACGCCAATAAGGAGGAAAAGATGATTTGTCCACGTTGTGCCGATGAGCATATTGAAGTGATGGCGACGTCACCGGTGAAAGGGGTCTGGACCGTTTACCAGTGCCAGCATTGTCTTTATACCTGGCGCGATACCGAACCGCTGCGTCGTACCAGCCGCGAGCATTACCCGGAAGCGTTCCGCATGACGCAGAAGGATATTGATGAAGCACCGCAGGTGCCGACGATCCCGCCGCTGTTGTAAAAATAAGCCCGGTAGCGCTGCGCTTACCGGGCCTACGGGTTTTGTAGGTCGGGTAAGGCGAAGCCGCCACCCGACAAAACAGACCGCAGAAAACTAAACCAGACTCTTCAACCGGTAAATCCACTCCAGCGCCTGACGCGGCGTCAGCGAATCCGGGTCGAGGTTCTCCAGCGCTTCCACCGCAGGCGACGTTTCTTCAGCTGGTGCCAACAGCGACATCTGGGTGCCATCAATCTGCGTCGCCGCCGCATTCGGCGAGAGGCTTTCCAGCTCACGCAGCTTCTGGCGAGCGCGCTTGATCACCTCTTTTGGTACACCTGCCAGCGCCGCAACGGCCAGGCCATAGCTCTTGCTCGCCGCGCCATCCTGCACCGTGTGCATAAAGGCAATGGTATCGCCGTGCTCCAGCGCATCAAGATGAACGTTAGCCACGCCTTCCATTTTCTCCGGCAGTTGCGTCAGCTCGAAGTAGTGGGTGGCGAACAGCGTCATGGCCTTGATTTTATTCGCGAGGCTTTCAGCACAGGCCCAGGCCAGCGACAGGCCGTCATAGGTTGAGGTTCCGCGTCCTACCTCATCCATCAGCACCAGGCTGTGCTCCGTCGCGTTATGCAGAATGCTAGCCGTTTCGGTCATCTCGACCATGAAGGTTGAGCGACCGCTCGCCAGATCGTCCGCTGCCCCAACGCGGGTGAAGATACGATCGATGGGGCCAATCTCCACTTTTTGCGCCGGGACGTAGCTGCCGATATAGGCGAGCAAAGCAATCAGCGCCGTCTGGCGCATATAGGTACTCTTACCGCCCATGTTCGGGCCGGTAATGATCAGCATTCTTCTCTGCGGCGAGAGGCTCAGCGGGTTGGCGATGAACGGTTCGTTCAGCACCTGCTCAACGACCGGGTGACGGCCTTCCGTAATGCGAATGCCGGGCTTGTCGGTAAAGGTCGGGCAGGTATAGTTCAGCGTTTCAGCCCGTTCTGCCAGGTTCACCAGCACGTCCAGCTCCGCCAGCGCGCTGGCGCTGAGCTGCAGGTCAGCAAGGTGTGGCATCAGCATGTCAAACAGCTCGTCATACAGCTGTTTTTCCAGCGCCAGGGCTTTACCTTTCGAGGTGAGTACTTTGTCCTCGTACTCTTTCAGCTCGGGAATGATGTAACGCTCGGCGTTTTTCAAGGTCTGACGACGTACGTAGTGAATCGGCGCCAGATGGCTTTGCCCGCGGCTGATCTGAATGTAGTAACCGTGTACCGCGTTATACCCCACTTTCAGCGTGTCGAGCCCAAGACGCTCGCGCTCGCGGATTTCCAGCTTATCCAGGTAGTCCGTCGCACCATCAGCCAGCGCGCGCCATTCGTCCAGCTCTTCGTTGTAGCCTGGAGCTATCACGCCGCCGTCGCGCACCAGAACCGGAGGGGCATCAATAATGGCGCGCTCCAGCAGCTCGCGAAGTTCAGTGAATTCGCCCATCGTTTCGCGGAGTTTCTGTACCGGCGCGCTGTCAACGTCGCTCAGCTGCGCACGCAGTTCCGGCAACTGCTGGAAAGCATGTCGCATCCGCGCGAGGTCGCGTGGTCGCGCGGTGCGCAGAGCCAGACGGGCCAGGATACGCTCCAGATCGCCCACCTGGCGCAGGACCGGCTGCAGCTCGGTATAGCGATCCTGCAACGCAGCAATCGTCTGCTGGCGGCAAACCAGCGTATCGGTATCGCGAATCGGCATATGCAGCCAGCGCTTCAGCATGCGACTGCCCATTGGCGTCACCGTGCTGTCGAGCACCGACGCGAGCGTGTTTTCAACGCCACCTGCCAGGTTCTGGGTGATCTCCAGGTTACGGCGCGTGGCGGCATCCATGATGATGCTGTCCTGCTGGCGCTCCATGGTGATAGAGCGGATATGCGGCAGGGCGGTGCGCTGGGTGTCTTTCACGTACTGCAGCAGGCAACCTGCGGCACACAGCCCGCGTGGAGCATTTTCCACGCCAAAGCCAATCAGATCGCGGGTACCGAACTGCAGGTTCAGCTGCTGGCGCGCGGTATCAATTTCGAATTCCCACAGCGGGCGACGGCGCAATCCGCGACGGCCTTCAATCAGCGCCATTTCGGCGAAGTCTTCGGCGTAGAGCAGCTCTGCCGGGTTGGTGCGCTGCAGTTCGGCAGCCATCGTTTCGCGGTCAGCCGGCTCACTCAGGCGAAAACGCCCGGAGCTGATGTCCAGCGTGGCGTAGCCAAACCCTTTGCCGTCCTGCCACAGCGCCGCCAGCAGGTTATCCTGGCGCTCCTGAAGCAGGGCTTCATCACTGATGGTGCCTGGCGTGACGATGCGTACGACTTTACGCTCTACCGGGCCTTTCGAGGTTGCCGGATCGCCGATTTGTTCGCAGATAGCAACGGACTCACCCTGATTCACCAGCTTGGCCAGATAGTTTTCAACCGCGTGGTGCGGGATACCGGCCATCGGGATGGGCTCGCCTGCGGATGCGCCACGTTTGGTTAGCGAGATGTCGAGCAACTGCGAGGCACGTTTAGCATCGTCATAAAACAGCTCGTAAAAATCGCCCATGCGGTAAAACAGCAGGATTTCCGGATGCTGTGCCTTCAGCTTCAGGTACTGCTGCATCATCGGCGTATGTGCGTCGAAATTGTCGATTGTGCTCATGGAGTTATGATGTCCATTTCTTTGAAAATAAACCGTTTTGAGCGGCTCAGTGGCCGTTTGTTCGTTCTATTGTCGCATGAAAAAAAGGTACGGCGCAGAAAAATGTGGCGGCTTTACGAGGCACCTTCAGACATTAACTCAATGACGATTTTTCCATGCTCAACGCCCACCCTGACCTGGGAGTTGGTGGTAAAGCCCGCCTTTTCAAGCCAGTCTCCTTTTAAGCTCAGCGCCGCATGCACGCTGTATCGCTTTGGTATCTTCGTTTTTCGATCCTCGTGACGTTTTCTGAAATATCCCACTTTTAAATAGCGGTAGGGTTTGCCGATCGCGATCTCTTTCATAGGGTCTCCAGACTATACGGACAACGGTCATTCCTGATGCCTGTATAAAATACCAGTGATTTTCAGGAGGTGCAGGGTTAATAGTGGAATCAGGCTTCAGAAAACGGAATGCAACACCTGAAATCCACAGTTTTAAAGTGTATTATTGATGCATCTTATTATTTGGTAAGTCGCTATGACCGGTAAACGCATATCACGTGAAAAAGAGACCATCGCGAAAATGATCGCGTTGTACGCAAAGCAGTGTCCACAGGCTTCTCAGGAAGCGGGGCATTATCAGGCGCTCAACGCGTATGCTGATAAGCGCCTGGATAAGTGCGTTTTTGGTGAAGAAAAGCCCGCCTGTAAACAATGCCCGGTGCACTGCTACCAGCCTGCCAGACGTGAAGAGATGAAGCAGATTATGCGCTGGGCAGGCCCGCGTATGTTATGGCGTCACCCCATTCTGACCGTCCTCCATCTGATGGATGACCGTCGTCCGGTGCCGGAACTGCCGGAGAAGTATCGCCCGAAAAAGTGAACCGATCAGCTTCGTAGCGGGCGGCAAATCACGTTCAGGGCCAGCGCGCTGCAGAGTGGAAAGAGCGCCAGCAGCAGCCACGGATAAATCGCGTGCGTTGAAGGCACCAGCGCGCGATCCAGCAGGCTGCCAAATAACAAGTTTCCAGCCAGTACCGCAATGCCTCCGGCGGTGGAGAGTGCGCCATAGTGCGCGCCCAGCGTGGATTCATCGGCGAACCGCGGAATGAGATCTTTTGCCGACGGCACCAGCAGCATCTGCCCCAGCGTCAGCAGCGTGACAAACGAGACCGAGGGCAGAAGCCGCAGCCAGCCCTCAGGCGGTTCTGTTGCCGCAAACATTGCCACGCTCGCAAAGGCGGCGGAAAGCAGCAAAAAGCCCACCGGAAGAATGTTCACCGCGCCCACGCGTCGGGCGAAACGCGCCAGCGGCAGCTGTAAGGTAATGATCAGAACGGAGGCCAGCATAAAAAGCGGGCCGAGATCTTTCTCGTTACCGCCGGAGCGCTGGATCTCCACCGGCAGCGCCAGATAGAGCTGGTTGTAGCTTAACAGCCAGGAGCTGTAAGCAATGATAAAGGCGACAAAGCGCGGCTGGCGGAACGTCGTGCACCAGGGCACTATTTTTATCTTCTGTGAACGTTGCCCGGCAGCAGGCAGACAGAAGTAAAGCACCACTAGCGCAATGATAAAGACGCCTGCCCCCGCCAGCGCTACCTGGCGGAAGCCAAGCCCCGTTAGCAGAGCGCCAGCAACCGGGCCCAGTACCGCGCCGAGCTCCCCGCAGACGGCAAAGAGCGCAAACCACTCCGCCCGGCTTCGTTTCCCTTTCGCCTCGCTGTGGGTACCCGCTTTCGCCAGCAGAGCCTCAATTGAGGGAGAAAATAACGCGCCGCCGACGCCCGTCAGACACGCGCCCAGAATAATCGGCCACAGCGATCCCCCGAAGGCCAGCAGCAGATAGCCTGAAACACGAACTATACAGCCGCTGAGGATGATGACTTTCGCGCCAAACCGGTCCGAGAGCGCACCGCCAACGATAAACATCCCCTGCTGCGAGAACGTGCGCAGGCCCAGGATCAGCCCGATGAGCCCGCCGGAAAGCAGCATGTCGTCACGCAGAAATATCGCCAGGAAGGGAACGACGGCGTAAAACCCAATGTTAAAAACAAACTGGCTACCCAGTAAAACGGGCGGCCAGAGCGTGGTGGCGGGGCGAAGGGACATTGTCGATCACTCGTCCCTAAACGATAAAGTGAATGTGCTTTTTGCCATGAAACGGCGAGATCTCAATTTTGGTTTTGACCCGAAAGACATCCCAGAGCAACGACTCGGATAAGATGTCCTGCGGCGTTCCGGTCGCCACAATTTGCCCTTTCTGCATCACAATCAGCGAGTCGCAGAACATTGAAGCGTGGTTGAGATCGTGGATGGCGACGATACTGGTAACGGGTAATTGGCTGATCAACTGCATCAGCTGCATCTGATGATGAATATCGAGGTGGTTGGTCGGCTCGTCCAGCAGGATTTCCGTTGGGGTCTGAGCCAGCGCGCGGGCAATATGTACGCGCTGGCGCTCGCCGCCAGAGAGGCTCAGCCAGCCCTGCTCGCTGCGGTCCAGCATATCGACACGCTGCAGAGCCGCGGTGACGGTGTCGTCATCCTGCGCGCTCCAGTTAGAAAAAGGGGAGTGGTGCGGAATACGTCCAAGTTTGACCACGTCGCGCACGCGCATGTTGGCGTCGGTCATCCCGTGCTGCTCAACGAACGCCACCCGGCGGGCAAGCTGCTTTTTGGCGATGCGGGAAATGTCCTGCCCGTCCAGGGTCACGCGGCCCGCATCCGGGCGACGCAGGCCTGCCAGGATACGCAAAAGGGACGATTTGCCGCAGCCGTTAGGACCAAGCAAACCCACCGTTTCGCCGCGTGAAACCTTCAGCGAGACACCATTGACGATAACTTTTTTGCCTACCTTCCAGGTAATATTTTCAGCGCAGATACTCATCACTTATTCCTTGAGCGGTAGATAATTACGGCAAAGAACGGCACGCCCACCAGCGCGGTGACCACGCCGACGGGCAGGCTTTGCGGCGCAATCAGCATGCGCGAGGCGATATCGGCCAGCACCATCAGGATCGCCCCCGCCAGCGCGCTGGCAATCAGCAGCGTGCGGTGCAGCGGCCCGAACAGGAAGCGCATGACGTGCGGCACCACCAGCCCTACAAAGCCGATTGAGCCCGCCATGCTGACGATGGTCGCGGTGATCAGGGCCGTGGTGGTAAACAGGGCAAGACGCACCCAGGGCACGGCAATGCCTAAGGAGGCAGCCGCGTCATCACCAAAGGTAAAGGCGTCCAGCGCCCGGGAATAGTAGAGGCAGACGGCAAGGCCCGCCAGCACGACAACCAGCGCCAGCTGGAATTCCGGCCAGCGCACGCCGCTAAAGCTGCCCAGCAGCCAGAACATCACGTCGCGCGCCTGCTGGGCGCTGGCGGAGGTGCTGATGGTGTAGGCGGTAATGGCGTTGAAAAGCTGAGATGCAGCAACGCCTGCCAGAATGGTGCGTTCATTGCCGCCGCGCGCGCCGTTGGTCAGAAAGGCGACAAACGCAAAGGCGGCGAACGCCCCGGCAAACGCGCCCGCAGAGAGCGACACCGCGCCGGTGCCGATGCCCAGGACGACGACCGACACCGCCCCGGTTGAGGCACCCGCCGACACGCCGAGCACGTAGGGTTCCGCCAGCGCGTTCTTCAGCAGGCTTTGCAGCACGGCACCGCAGATGGCTAAACCGGCCCCGCAGCAGGCCGCCACCAGCGCGCGGCTCAGGCGAAAGTCCCAGATCACGCTCTCATAGATGCGGTTGAGCGGAACGTCGGTCAGCCCCAGCTTATTACCAATAGCGTAAAAGACGTTGGACAGCGGAATCGACAGCTCGCCGACGCTGACGCCAAGAGCAATCACTAAAAACAGCAGGACAACGGCAAGCAGAGCGGAAGTGGTCAGGATCAGGCCCTGGCGGGCCTGAAGTACGGCTGCCGTCATCAGTTCAGCCCCAGTTTTCTGAGCTGTTCACCCACCTGTTCAGCACCGTAAATCGTACGAATCGTCGGGTTCATCGCCTGACCGTCCATCACCACGATATGGCCTTTTTTGACGGCATCAAGCTGGCTCACGGCAGGATCGCTTTTCAGGAATTTGATTTTCTCATCCGCGTTATCCAGCGCCCAGCGGTTGCGGTCCAGACTGGAGACGACAATCACATCAGGGTTCGCGGCAATAATACTTTCCCAGCCGACGGTCGGCCATTCGGTCTCAGCGGTAATGGCGTTATGGCCACCCAGCACGTTGGCAATAAAACCGGAGGCGCTGTTTTTCCCGCCGACATAGGCATCTGCCGAAGGCGAGGCGCTTGAGAACCAGAAAACAAAGGAGAGGTCTTTTTTGTTTTTACCAAATTCCTGACGCAGGTCGGCCTCACGTTTTTTGAAATCAGCGATAACGGCCTGGCCGCGCGCTTCAACGTTGAAAATCTTAGCGAAATCTTCAATCTCTTTATAAAGGTACGTCATATCCCACAGCGTCTGGCGGCTGCCGTACATATCGCCTGCCGCTTTTTTGGTGGCGCACATGCCTGGAGATAAATAGCTGTTCACGCCGACGGTAGCCAGATCTTCACGTTTTGCGACCTTACTTTCCGGCCCAAGCAGCAGCGGCAGCTGTGCAGGAACAAAATCGGGGTTTTGCGCAAGGATGGATTCAAGAGTCGGAATTTCGACGGTCAGGGTTTTGATTTTTGCATTCTGCTCAGCCAGCTGCGGCAGCACTTTGGTCGGCCAGAAGGCGCTGGCTTTGACCTTATCTTCCAGCCCCAGCAGGAGCAAAATTTCCACGGTGTTCTGACCGAGGGCCACGACGCGTTCCGGCGCTTTAGTGAATGTCTCTTTATAGCCACAGTTTTCAATCGTCAGAGGATATGTGGTTGCCAGAGCAGAACTGACCGACGCAATCGCCAGGCCTAACGCGCAGATGACCTTCTTCATGAAACGCTACCCTTCATTAATATTATTTTTGATGCAAATGAAACGCATTATTAAGGCGGAATTTTATACAGAGGAAAATATATTGTGTCAATGAGGGACAATTGCGCAGGGTGACGAAAAGCGGCGCCATAAGCGGCGCCGGAATGACGGGTTAAAGCAGGCTCTCTTTATCGATTCCCAGACGCTTCATGCGAGAGAGCAGGGTAGTGCGTTTCAGCCCCAGCCGCTGAGCTGCGCCCTTCGGTCCGGCTACCACGCCATTGGTCTCTTTCAATACGCGCATAATGAGCTGATATTCATCTTCGCCTTCCTGCGCGACTTCTGCCGAAACGGTAGGATGTTCTGGCAGGGAGATTTCCGGCAGGGAAAGCTGCAGCACGTTCCCGCGCGTCAGCAGCACCGCGCGCTCAATGACGTTTTCCAGCTCGCGCACGTTCCCCGGCCACTCCATCGACGAGAGGGTACGTAGCGTTTCGGCAGGAATACTGTCGATATTCCTCCCCATCCGGCGGGCAATCTTCGCGGTAAAGGCTTTAACCAGCAGCGGGATATCCTCAGGTCGCTCGCGCAGCGGCGGCAGGCAGATCGGAAAGACGTTCAGACGATAGTAGAGATCGCTGCGAAACTCGCGGTCGGCGACCATTTTTTTCAGGTCGCGGTTGGTGGCGGCAATCAGCCGCACGTCGGTCTGGATCAGCTTGTTGCTGCCGAGGCGCTCAAACTCCTGCTCCTGCAAAACGCGCAGCAGCTTGGGCTGCAGCTCCAGCGGCATATCGCCCACTTCGTCGAGGAACAGCGAGCTTTTATCCGCCAGTTCGAAACGGCCCAGCCGCTGGCTGCTGGCTCCGGTAAACGCGCCGCGCTCGTGGCCGAAGAGGTCACTTTCCAGCAGACCCGCGGGCATCGCCGCGCAGTTCATCTTCACCATCCGGCGGCTGTTGCGGTTGCTCAGGTTATGAATGGCGCGGGCTATCAGCTCTTTACCGGTGCCGGTTTCACCGAGGATCAGCACCGTGCTGTCGCTCTGGGCCACCATTTCAACCTGCTTGAGGACGCTGTACATGGCATCGCTGCGCCCGATGATTTCGCCAAACTCGCTGTCCACGTTGTTGAGCTGTTCGGTCAGGGCCAGGTTTTCGTCCACCAGCCGCTCTTTCAGGCGGTGGATCTCCTGATAGGCGAGGGCGTTATCCAGCGCGATGGAAATACGCTCGGCGATCTGGCGCAGCAGCTTCAGGTTGGCGGTGGTAAACACGGCTTCATCGCACTGCGCCAGTTTGAGCACCCCAAGCATGGTGCTGCCGGACATCAGCGGCAGCAGGCACAGGGTCTGAATTTTGTTGCCCCAGGTGTTAAACAGCATCCGCTCGTACGGCGCCACCGGGTCCTGCTCGCTAAGATTCAGCAGCAGGATCTCTTTGCTTTTAAATACCCGCTCAGAAAGGGTGCCCGCTTCGTCCACCTCGCTCTGCTCGTGCGCCGGATTGGCCTCATCAAGATAGTGGGTGGAGTAGATGTTTAGCTTGCCTTTGCGGTTCCCGCGTAGCGCGATGCTGATGGCGTCGATCCTGAAATAGTGGTGGATCTCCTTGGCGACTTCGCTGACCAGCTCGTCCATGTCGAGTCTTGAGAGTACGGCGTTGGTGATGGCGACCAGAATGCGGAAGTTATCGCGCTCGCGGCTCAGCAGGTCGTAATCCACGTTATTGGTGACGCGGCTTTGGATCTGCTCCGCGACGACGGCCACAATCTGGGTAAAGGTGTGCAGCCGCTCGTACTCCGCCTCGCTCCAGGGCTGGTCGGTATTGCGGATAAACTCGCAGCCGCCAAAAATATGGCCCTCCGCCGCCAGCGGCAGCATGCCGTAATGACCGAAAGGCTGATAGAGATTGCTCTCTGCCAGCCGCGGCCATGCCATCCGAAACTCTTCAAAATTGCAGTGCAGCACTTCAGGCCGGGAGAGAATGCGGCGCACCGGGCCGTGCGCGAGGTACGTTTCGTCTTCGTATTCAAACGTTTTGCCATTCTCGCGCGTGGAATAGTAGCTCGCGCGGTGCGTTCCACTATGCCAGAGCAAAATCGCCGCGCTGTCCGCCAGCGCTGATTGCCTGACCAGCCGCGTCAGGGCATCGCTCAGCGCGCCGAGATCGGGCTGTTGTAAAAGTGTGCGCGTGATATCAAACAGGCCCTGCTGTCCAAGATCGCTCATCGGTGTATACGGCATTATTGCTTTCCACTAGAAACTGGCAAAAAAGAGACTTCACTGCTGACCGCTTATGGCGCGGTTCTAGCAAATTCGGGGTAACGGCTCAGCGTGCGGCAGATCCAGCGTGCGCTTCACGCCATAAAGTCCGGTCAGGCGCACCCCTTTGCGCTCAACCACGTCGCCAATGATGGCCGCGTCTTTCCCTAAGGGATGCGCTCTAAGCTGTTCAAGTACGGCTTCCGCCGCCGAACGTTCCACGCCGATCGCCAGCTTGCCCTCGTTGGCAAAGTTTAGCGGGTCAAGCCCTAAAAGCTCACACAGCCCCCGGACGGCAGGCTTAACGGGCAGGGCGCGCTCGCTCAGTTCAATCCCGCACCCGCTGCTTGCGGCGAACTCGTGGACGACGGCATTCACCCCGCCACGCGTGGCGTCGCGCAGGGCTTTGACGCCCGGCATGTCGCGCAGCGTCTGGATAAGCGGGGTGAGCAACGCGCAGTCGCTGCGAAGCTCGCCGTCCAGCCCCAGGCCTTCGCGCAGGTTCAGGATGGTTGCCCCGTGGCAGCCCAGCGTTCCGCTGACAATCAGCACGTCGCCCACCGAAAGCTGCTGCGCGCCCCAGTGAACGTCGGCGGGGATCGCCCCCATGCCGGCGGTGTTGATGAAGAGCTTATCCGCCGCGCCGCGCTGGACCACTTTGGTATCCCCGGTGACGATAGCGATCCCCGCCTCGCGGGCGGTGTGCGCCATGCTGTTGACCACTGCCGCAAGCGTCTCCATCGGTAATCCCTCTTCGAGGATAAATCCGCAGGAGAGGTAGCGCGGAATGGCGCCGCTGACGGCCACGTCGTTGGCCGTACCGCAGACGGCGAGCTTGCCAATATCGCCGCCCGGGAAGAATAGCGGGTCAATCACGTAGCTGTCGGTGGAGAACGCCAGCCGGTCGCCGTGTGCGGTGAGGGTTGAGAGCGCGATGCGCGCCTGATCCTCCTGCTCGGCGAGCCAGGGGTTATTAAAGGCCTCCATGAACAGCCTGTTAATCAGCTGCTGCATCGCCTGTCCACCGCTTCCGTGCGCCATTTCCACCGTGTTCATGCTTCACACTCCTGGTTGCGATACTGATACCACGCGGCGCATGCCCCTTCAGAGGAGACCATCAGCGCGCCAAACGCGGTTTGCGGGTTACAGGTGTTGCCAAATAGCGGGCAGTGATGAGGTTTGCATTTGCCGGTAAGCACCTCGCCGCAGCGGGACCGGGGATCGTCGCACACCTGCTGCGGCTGCGGGCGGAAGTGCGCTTCGGCATCAAATTCGCGATAGGCAGGCGTCAGGTGCACGCCGGATTCGGCAATCAGCCCCAGCCCACGCCACTCGCTGTCGCCCTCAACGCTAAACACGTCGGCAATCGCCTGCTGCGCCCGTTCATTTCCAGCATCGGGCACCACGCGGCGGTACTGGTTTTCAACCGCGCTCAGGGACGCTATTTTCTGCTCAACCAGCATGGCTACGCCTTGCAGTAGATCAAGCGGTTCGAAACCAGCCACCACTAACGGACGATTGTACTGCTCAGCGATAAAACCGTAGGCGTCTGTGCCAATCACCATGCTGACGTGGCCCGGCGCCAGAAACGCGTCGATGCCGTTGTCTGGCTCTTCGAGCAGGCAGCGCAGCGTGGGAATGAGCGTAATATGCTGGCAGAAAAAGAAAAAGTTAGTGACGTTGCGCTCTTTCGCCTGCTGCAGCGTGATGGCCGTAGCGGGCATGGTGGTTTCAAAACCCAGCCCGAAAAAGACGACCTTGCGCTCAGGGTTAGCCTCTGCCAGCGTCAGGGCATCCATCGGCGAGTAAACGATCCGCACGTCCGCGCCGCGCGCCTTCGCCTGCAGCAGCGAGCCGTTTTTCCCCGGCACGCGCATCGCGTCGCCAAACGTGCAGAAAATGACGTCGGGCTGGCCGGCAATTTCGATGCAGCTGTCGATACGCCCCATCGGCAAAACGCACACCGGGCAGCCGGGGCCGTGAATAAACTCGATGTTCTCCGGCAGCAGCTGGTCGAGGCCAAACTTGAAGATGGCGTGCGTGTGCCCGCCGCACACCTCCATGATCCGCAGCGGCCTTTCGTTCGTGTAGTCCAGCAGCGCCGCGCGCGTTTTCAGATGTCCGAGAAGCTGCATCACCTGTTCTGGCGCGCGGTATTCATCAACGTAACGCATAGGCTAGCGCTCCTCGCCGTACAGGAGCGCGCCCACGTCCGGCTCCACGTCAAACATGTTTTGCAGCGCGTCCAGCGTGTCGCGGGCTTCCGCTTCGTTAATCACGCTCATCGCAAACCCCACGTGGACCAGCACCCACTGGCCGAGGCGCGACGCGCCCGTCTCATCCGTGCAGCCCACCAGCGTCAGGTCGACGTCGCGCAGGATGCCGCAAACCTCCACTTTAGCCTGATTGCCGTCGAGGGAATGGATTTGTCCCGGTACGCCTATGCACATCGTTCGCTCTCCAGCCAGTCCAGCCAGGCGTCCATGCCGTCGCCGCGCGTGGCGGAAACCAGCAGGATGTGAATGTCCGGGTTCACCTCGCGGGCATAGGCAAGGCACTTATCCACGTCGAAGTTCAGGTACGGCAGCAGGTCAACTTTGTTCAGCAGCATGAGGGAGGCGGCGGCGAACATGTGCGGGTACTTCAGCGGCTTGTCCTCCCCTTCGGTCACGGAGAGCACAGCCACTTTATGCCGTTCGCCGAGGTCGAAGCTTGCCGGGCATACCAGGTTACCGACGTTTTCGATAAACAGGATGCCGTTATCCGCCAGCGGCAGGCGAGGGGCGGCGTCGGCAATCATCTGCGCATCCAGGTGGCAGCCCTTGCCGGTGTTAACCTGAATGGCGGGCGTCCCGGTTTCGCGGATGCGCGCCGCGTCGTTAACGGTTTGCTGATCGCCTTCGATCACCGCGCAGGAGACGCGTTCGTTCAGGCGCGTGAGCGTTTCGGTCAGCAGCGTGGTTTTGCCGGAGCCGGGGCTGGAGACCAGGTTCAGCACCAGCAGTTGACGCGCGGCAAAGCGGGCGCGGTTGCGGGCGGCGATCTGGTTATTTTTGTCCAGCACGTCGATCTCCACCTCCAGCATCTGGCGCTGGCTTATGCCCGGCGCGTGGGTGCCCGCTTCGCCGTGGCCGTAATGCAGATCGCCCGCGTCGGAACGCTGCGGCGCAAAGGTGATGCCGGTCAGGGCCGCCGCAGGACGCGGGGCAGGGGAAAAGGGCGCGGAGCGAAACGCGGAGTGGGGACGGTGTTCATCCCCTTCTATATACAGGTTGCCTTCGGCGCAACCGCAGGTGCTACACATACATTACTCCTTCTCGATTTCGAGGCGTTGGATCTGCATACCGTCATCCGCCACGATGCGAAGACCCGTGCTCTGACACTGCGGGCAGCGCTGAACCTTTGATGAGAGCAGGGTGACGTACTGCTGGCACTGCTCGCACCAGCACTCCGCCTGCTGCTCGTCGATATGCAGCGCGCAGCCCTCCGCCAGCGTGCCGCGGCACACCAGCTCAAAACAAAAATTCAGGGCGCTGATCTCGACGCAGGAAAACGCCCCGACCTTCAGCCAGACGCCGGTGACGCGCTTCGCGTGGTTTTGCACTGCCTGCTGTTCGATAAGTTCCAGAGCCCGCTGGCAGAGGGTGATTTCGTGCATGACGCCTCCTCAATGATTTGCGCCAGTAAATGCAATAACGGTGCCAGCTTGATTTGCGTTACGGCGTGACGATGTCAGCGCTGTCGAAATGACACGTCGACACGGCGGCGTTGACAGTGTCTTTTTTGATAAAAATCATTAAAATCAACAAATTAAAAACTGGCACGGAATCTGCTTAACAGCCGCTATCTCCATTAATCGGATACCTTCTATGACTATTTGGGAAATTAGCGAAAAAGCGGATTACATCGCGCAGCGCCACCAGCAGCTTCAGGATCAGTGGCACCTCTACTGTAACTCTCTGGTTCAGGGGATCACCCTGTCAAAAGCCCGACTGCATCATGCAATGAGCTGTGCGGCGCAGGGGGATATGCGCTTTGTCCTGTTCGGTCATTTCACGGTCTTTGTGACCCTGGCAGACAGCTTTAACAGCCATACCATCGAGTACTACGTTGAGAATAAAGAGGGTGAAAAACAACGTATTGCGCAGGCGCAGCTGATGGCCGACGGCATGGTCGACGGCTACGTCAGCAACCGCGATCGCCAGCAGGTGCTTGAGCACTATCTGGAGAAAATCGCGCCGGTTTACAACGGTCTCTACGCCGCGGTTGAGCACGACTTGCCGGTCGACCTCAAACAGCTCGTCGTGGGAAAGGCCCCCGCAAATCTTGCCTGATAACCGAATGTCGAAAAGTGTCGATGAGACAGTTTTTCGTCGTCAAAAATGACCATCACCAGAGGATTGCCCGGTGAACCGTTTTGTAATTGCTGACTCGACGGTCTGTATTGGCTGTCGGACCTGTGAGGCGGCGTGTTCGGAAACGCACCGCCTGCACGGGCTGCAGTCCATGCCGCGCCTGCGCGTCATGCGTAATGAGAAAGAGTCTGCCCCGCAGCTCTGCCACCACTGTGAAGATGCCCCGTGCGCGGGCGTCTGTCCCGTCAATGCCATCACCCGCGTCGATGGCGCGGTCCAGCTGAACGAAAGCCTGTGCGTGAGCTGCAAGCTGTGCGGCATCGCCTGCCCGTTCGGTGCCATTGAATTCTCCGGCAGCCGCCCGCTGCATATCCCGGCGAACGCCAATACCCCGAAAGCGCCGCCTGCGGCACCGGCTCCGGCACGCGTGAGCACGCTGCTGGACTGGGTGCCCGGCATCCGCGCTATTGCGGTGAAGTGCGACCTCTGCAGCTTTGACGAACAGGGCCCGGCCTGCGTGCGGACCTGCCCGACCAAAGCGCTGATCCTGGTTAACATCCGCGATATCGCCCGCACCAGCAGGCGCAAGCGCGAGCTGACCATTAATACCGACGTCGGCGATCTTTCGCTTCTGCAGGTGCTAAACGAGGGGGCGAAATGAACGTGATATTTATGATTAACAGCGCCGTGGCGTACTTTGCCGCTGCCGCCGCGCTGGCGCTGGTGTTCTCTTTCCATAAAACCCTGAGCGGCTGGATAGCCGGTATCGGCGGGGCGGTCGGCAGCCTGATGACGCTGGCGGCGGGCGGTGTCGTCCTGCTCGGCGGACAATCCGTGGAAACACTCATGCCGCTGATTCGCCATACCGTGGCGATTACGCCGCTGAACGCCATCTGGCTGGTGACCTTTGGCCTGTGCGGGCTGTTTATCAGCCTGTTCAATATTGACTGGCACCGCCATCAGCAGACCAAAGCCAACGGCCTGCTGGTCAATCTGCTGATGGCCGCCGCGGTCTGCACGGTTATCGCCAGCAACCTCGGCGCGCTGGTGGTGATGGCGGAGATCATGGCGCTGTGTGGCGTGTTCCTGACCGGCTGCAGCGCCTCCAGCAAGCTATGGTTTGCGCTCGGACGCCTCGGCACGCTGCTGCTGGCGCTGGCCTGCTGGCTGGTGTGGCAGCGTTTCGGCACCCTGGACTTTGCCGCGCTCAACGGCCAGCCGCTGGGGAACGACGTCTGGCTGCTGGGCACAGTCGGCTTTGGCCTGCTGGCGGGGATTATCCCGCTGCACGGTTGGGTCCCGCAGGCGCACGCGAATGCCTCTGCGCCCGCCGCCGCGCTGTTTTCGACGGTGGTAATGAAGGTCGGTCTGTTCGGTATCCTGACGATTACCCTGACGGGCGGTCAGCCGCCGCTGTGGTGGGGGGTAGCGCTGCTGATTGCGGGGATGATCACCGCCTTTGTCGGCGGGCTGTACGCCCTGATGGAGCACAACATCCAGCGTCTGCTGGCCTATCACACCCTGGAAAACATCGGCATCATCCTGCTCGGCATGGGCGCGGGCGTCACCGGGCTGGCGCTCAACCAGCCGGCGCTGATTGCCGCCGGGTTTATCGGCGGTCTGTATCACCTCGTCAACCATAGCCTGTTTAAAACCACTCTGTTCCTCGGCGCGGGCAGCGTCTGGTTCCGCACCGGCCATCGCGATATCGAAAAGCTCGGTGGGATTGGCAAAAAGATGCCGATGATTTCACTCGCCATGCTGGTGGGGCTGATGGCGATGGCCGCGCTGCCGCCGCTGAACGGCTTTGCCGGGGAGTGGGTGATCTATCAGTCCTTCTTCGCGCTCGGCCAGAGCGACGCGTTTATCGCGCGGCTGCTCGGCCCGCTGCTGGCGGTGGGCCTGGCGATTACCGGGGCGCTGGCGGTGATGTGCATGGCGAAGGTCTACGGCGTCACCTTCCTCGGCGCGCCGCGTACCCGTGAAGCGGAAAACGCCTGCTGCGCCCCGGTAATGATGTGTGCCAGCGTGGTCGCGCTGGCGCTGTGCTGCATTGCGGGTGGGGTTGCCGCGCCGTGGCTGCTGCCGCTGCTGGGCCACGCCGTTCCGCTGCCGCTGGCGACGGCGCATACCGTTGTCTCCCAGCCGATGATTGCGCTGCTGCTGATCGCCGGGCCGCTCCTGCCGTTCGTGCTGATGCTGTTCTTCAGACGCGACCGTCTCGCCTCCCGCTCTCGCGGCGCGGCGTGGGCCTGCGGTTATGAACACGAGCCGTCAATGGTTATCACCGCCCACGGTTTTGCCATGCCGGTGAAGGAGAACTTCGCCGCCGTGCTGAAGCTGCGCCAGTGGCTTAACCCGCAGGGCTGGGTGCCGGGCTGGCAGAGTGCTGCCGTGCCCGTGCTGTTCCGCCGGCTGGCGCTGATCGAGCTGGCGGTGCTGGTGGTGATTGTGATTTCACGAGGAGCCTGACATGAGTCTGTTACTGGCAATTCTTCAGGCGCTGGTGCTGTTCGCCGTCGCGCCGCTGGTGTCGGGCATCACGCGCGTGGCGCGCGCCCGAATGCACAACCGTCGCGGGCCCGGCGTGCTCCAGGAGTACCGCGATCTCTTCAAACTGCTCTCTCGCCAGAGCGTCGCGCCGGATGCCGCGGGCTGGGTGTTCCGCCTGACGCCGTTCGTGATGGTCGGCGTGATGCTGACCATCGCCACCGCGCTGCCGGTGGTCACGGTAGGCTCGCCGCTGCCGGTGCTCGGCGATCTGATCACGCTCATCTACCTCTTCGCCATCGCGCGCTTCTTCTTTGCGATTGCGGGCCTGGACACCGGCAGCCCGTTTACCGGCATCGGCGCCAGCCGCGAGGCGATGCTCGGGGTACTGGTTGAGCCAATCCTGCTGCTGGGTCTGTGGGTGGCCGCGCAGGTTGCAGGTTCGACCCACATCAGTTTTATCACCGACACCGTTTACCACTGGCCGGTGGCCCGCTCCATCCCGCTCGTGCTGGCACTCTGCGCCTGCGCGTTCGCCACGTTTATTGAGATGGGCAAGCTGCCGTTCGATCTCGCGGAAGCGGAGCAGGAGCTGCAGGAAGGGCCGCTTACCGAGTACAGCGGCTACGGCTTTGCGGTGCTGAAGTGGGGCATTAGCCTTAAGCAATTGGTGGTGTTGCAGATGTTTGTTGGCGTTTTCTTCCCGTGGGGGCAGATGACGCACTTCTCTGCAGGCGGCCTGCTGCTGGCCGTGGTGGTTGCCGCCCTCAAGCTGCTGGTCGGCGTGCTGGTCATCGCCCTGTTTGAAAACAGCATGGCGCGCCTGCGTTTTGCGGCAACCTCGCGCATCACCTGGGCCGGTTTTGGTTTTGCATTTTTAGCGTTCGTCTCCTTGCTGGTGGCGTGATTAAAGAGAGTGTTTATGTCTGAAGAAAAGAAAGGTCAGCAGTATCTCGCCGCGTTGCATCAGGCTTTCCCCGGCGTGGTGCTGGAGGAGTCCTGGCAAACCAAAGATCAGATCACCATTACCGTGAAGGTGAACTACCTGCCGGAAGTGGTGGAGTTTCTCTATTACCAGCAGGGCGGCTGGCTGTCGGTGCTGTTCGGCAACGACGAGCGCCAGCTGTGCGGTAACTACGCGGTGTACTACGTGATGTCGATGGAGCAGGGCGAGAAGTGCTGGCTCACCGTGCGCGTCGAAGTCGACCCGAATAAGCCGGAATACCCGTCCGTAACGCCGCGCGTTCCTGCCGCCGTCTGGGGCGAGCGCGAGGTGCGCGACATGTACGGCCTGGTGCCGGTCGGCCTGCCGGACGAGCGTCGTCTGGTGCTGCCGGACGACTGGCCGGATGAACTCTATCCGCTGCGCAAGGACAGCATGGATTACCGCCAGCGTCCGGCCCCGACCACCGACAGCGAAACCTACGAGTTCATCAACGAGCTGGGCAGCAAGAAGAACAACGTGGTGCCGATCGGCCCGCTGCACGTCACCTCCGACGAACCGGGCCACTTCCGCCTGTTCGTCGACGGCGAAAATATCATCGATGCCGACTACCGCCTGTTCTACGTCCACCGCGGCATGGAGAAGCTGGCGGAAACCCGCATGGGCTACAACGAGGTCACGTTCCTCTCTGACCGCGTGTGCGGCATCTGCGGCTTCGCCCACAGCACCGCCTACACCACCTCGGTGGAGAACGGCATGGGGATCGTGGTGCCGGAGCGCGCGCAGATGATCCGCGCCATTCTGCTGGAGGTGGAGCGCCTGCACTCGCACCTGCTGAATCTCGGCCTGGCGTGTCACTTCGTCGGCTTTGACTCCGGGTTTATGCAGTTCTTCCGCGTGCGCGAAGCGTCGATGAAGATGGCGGAAATTCTCACCGGGGCGCGTAAAACCTACGGCCTGAATCTGATCGGCGGGATCCGCCGCGACCTGCTGAAAGACGACATGATCAAGACCCGCCAGCTGGCGCAGCAGATGCGCCGGGACGTGCAGGAGCTGGTGGACATGCTGCTCAGCACGCCAAACATCGAGCAGCGCACCGTCGGCATCGGCCGCCTCGATCCGGAAATTGCCCGCGACTTCAGCAATGTCGGCCCGATGGTGCGCGCCAGCGGCCACGCCCGCGACACCCGCGCCGATCACCCGTTCGTCGGCTACGGCCTGCTGCCGATGACCGTGCACAGCGAACAGGGCTGCGACGTTATTTCTCGCCTCAAGGTGCGTATCAACGAGGTCTACACCGCCCTGAACATGATTGACTTTGGCCTCGATAACCTGCCGGGCGGTCCGCTGATGGTGGAGGGCTTCACCTACATCCCGAACCGCTTTGCCCTCGGCTTTGCCGAAGCGCCGCGCGGGGACGACATCCACTGGAGCATGACCGGCGACAATCAGAAGCTTTACCGCTGGCGCTGCCGCGCGGCGACCTACGCCAACTGGCCAACCCTGCGCTACATGCTGCGCGGCAACACGGTTTCCGACGCGCCGCTGATCATCGGCAGCCTCGACCCGTGCTACTCCTGCACCGACCGCATGACCGTTGTGGACGTGCGCAAGAAGAAAAGCCAGGTGGTGCCGTACAAAGAGCTTGAGCGCTACAGCATCGAGCGCAAGAACTCGCCGCTGAAATAAGGACACGCCATGTTTACCTTTATCAAAAAAGTGATCAAAACCGGCGCGCAGACCAGCAGCTATCCGCTGGAGCCGATCCCGGTGGATAAAAACTTTCGCGGCAAGCCGGAGCACAACCCGCAGCAGTGCATCGGCTGCGCGGCCTGCGTCAACGCCTGCCCGTCGAACGCCTTAACGGTGGAAACGGACCTCAAAACCGGCGAGCTGGCCTGGCAGTTTAACCTCGGGCGCTGCATCTTCTGCGGCCGCTGCGAGGAGGTTTGCCCGACGGTCGCCATTCGACTTTCCCAGGAGTACGAACTGGCGGTGTGGAAAAAAGAGGATTTTCTCCAGCAGTCGCGCTTCGCGCTGTGCAATTGCCGCGTCTGCAAGCGTCCGTTCGCCGTGCAAAAAGAGATCGACTACGCCATCGCGCTGCTGCAGCACAACGGCGACGCCCGTGCGGAGCATCACCGCGAAAGCTTCGAAACCTGCCCGGAGTGCAAACGTCAGAAGTGCCTGCTGCCGTCCGACCGCATTGATATTACCCGCCATATGAGAGAGGCCAGCTGATGGAAAACTTACTCGGCCCGCGCGACGATAACGGCATTCCGGTGCCGCTGACGGTGGAGGAGTCCATCGCCAGCATGAAGGCGTCGCTACTGAAAAAAATCAAACGCTCGGCCTACGTTTACCGCGTGGACTGCGGCGGCTGCAACGGCTGTGAGATCGAGATCTTCGCCACCCTGTCGCCGCTGTTTGACGCCGAGCGCTTTGGCATCAAAGTGGTACCGTCCCCGCGCCATGCGGACATTCTGCTGTTTACCGGGGCGGTGACCCGCGCTATGCGATCGCCCGCGCTGCGTGCCTGGCAGTCCGCGCCGGATCCGAAAATCTGCATCTCCTACGGCGCCTGCGGCAACAGCGGCGGCATCTTCCACGATCTTTACTGCGTCTGGGGCGGCACCGACAAAATCGTGCCGGTGGATGTCTATATTCCGGGCTGCCCGCCGACGCCCGCCGCCACGCTGTACGGCTTTGCGATGGCGCTCGGCCTGTTGGAGCAGAAGATCCACGCCCGCGCACCTGGCGAGATCGACAACCAGCCCGCGGCCATTCTGCATCCGGACATGGTGCAGCCGCTGCGCGTGAAGGTGGACCGCACGGCGCGCAGGCTGGCGGGCTATCGCTACGGTCGCCAGATTGCCGACGATTACCTGCGCCTGCTGAGCCAGGGCGACCATCAGGTGGCGCGCTGGCTGGAGGCGGAAAACGATCCGCGTCTCAATGAGATCGTGGCAAACCTGAACAGCATTGTGGATGAGGCGCGTATCCGATGAGTGAAACGGTGGTGTTCAGCCAGTTGAGCCGTAAGTTTATTGATGAGAACGATGCCACGCCGGATGCGGCGCAGCAGGTGGTCTATTACAGCCTGGCGATTGGGCACCACCTCGGGGTGATCGACTGTCTGGAGGCGGCGCTCAGCTGCCCGTGGACGGAATACCTGGCGTGGATCGCCACGCTGGAGGAGGGCAGCACCGCGCGGCGCAAGATGGAGGGCGTACCGAAGTACGGCGAGATCGTCATCGACGCCAACCATATCACGATGCTCGCCAACGCCTTTGACGCGGCGCTCGGCAGGCAAACCCCGGCGCAGCAGGCGTGGAGCAAAACGCTGCTCGGCATGCTGCACGATATTCATCAGGAGAGCGCCATCTACCTGATGGTGAGGAGATTACGTGACTGACGTTTTACTGTGTGTCGGCAACAGCATGATGGGCGACGACGGCGCGGGCCCGCTGCTGGCGGAGATGTGCGCCGCGAACCCGCAGGGCGATTGGGTGGTAATCGACGGCGGTAGCGCGCCGGAAAACGATGTGGTCGCCATTCGCGAGCTGCACCCGGAAAGGCTGCTAATCGTCGATGCCACCGATATGGGGCTGAACCCGGGCGAAATCCGCCTGATTGATCCGGACGACATCGCCGAGATGTTTATGATGACCACCCACAATATGCCGCTGAACTACCTGGTCGATCAGATTAAAGACGACGTGGGCGAGGTGCTGTTTTTAGGAATTCAGCCGGACATTGTCGGGTTTTATTACCCGATGACGCCGCCGGTGAAGGCGGCGGTGGAAGAGGTGTATTCGCGGCTGGCGGAGTGGGTTGGGGATGGAGGGTTTTCTCCGCTCTGAGCAGTGCCGGGTGGCGGCTACGCCTTACCCGGCCTACAAAACCGTAGGCCCGGTAAGCGCAGCGCCACCGGGCAACTGGCTACGCCAGATCCGCCCCGTTACTCGCAATCACCTTCTTATACCACCAGAACGATTTCTTGCGCTTGCGGTCCAGCGTGCCGTTCCCGGCGTCGTCGCGGTCAACGTACACAAACCCGTAGCGCTTGCTCATCTCGCCCGTTGAGGCCGACACCAGGTCGATGCAGCCCCAGGTGGTGTAGCCCATCAGCGGCACGCCGTCCTCAATCGCATCGCCCATCGCGCGGATATGCTCGCGCAGGTAGCTGATGCGGTAGTCGTCGTTGATCTCGCCGTTTTCATCAATGACGTCCTTCGCGCCGAGGCCGTTTTCCACCAGGAACAGCGGCTTCTGGTAGCGGTCGTACATCATGTTCATGGTGATACGCAGGCCGAGCGGATCGATGCCCCAGCCCCACTCGCTTACCTGAATATGCGGGTTACGCAGGGACTTCACGATGTTTGCAGCGCTGGTGTTGCCCGCGTTCATGTCCGCCGACGCGCAGCGCGAGGCGTAATAGCTGAACGAGACAAAGTCGACCGTATTTTTCAGCAGTTCGTCATCGCCTGGGTCTTTAACAATCACGACGCCTTTCTCGCGGAACACGCGGGCCGAGTAGGCCGGATAGCTGCCGCGCGCCTGCACGTCGATAAAGAACAGGTTCTCGCGGTCTTTCTCCAGCGCCATCCACACGTCTTCCGGCTTGCAGGAGTACGGGTAGAAGTTACCGCCCGCCAGCATGCAGCCGATCTGGTTTTCCGGGTTCACCTCGTGGGCGATTTTTGTCGCCAGCGCGCTCGCCACCAGCTCGTGGTGCGCGGCCTGGTATTTCACCTGATCCTCGTTTTCACCTTCCTCAAACACCAGCCCCGCGCCGGAGAACGGGCTGTGCAGCATGATGTTGATTTCGTTGAATGTCAGCCAGTATTTCACCAGCCCGTTAAATTCCTCGAAGCAGGTGCGGGCGTAGCGGGCGAAGAAATCGACCATCTTACGGTTGCGCCAGGAGCCATACTCCGTCACCAGGTGCATCGGCACGTCGAAGTGACAGAGCGTTACCAGCGGCTCAATGTTGTACTTTTTGCACTCCTCGAACACCGCACGGTAGAAGGCAATGCCCTCTTTATTTGGCAGCGGCTCGTCGCCGTTCGGGTAGAGGCGGCTCCAGGCAATCGAGGTGCGGAACACCGTAAAGCCCATCTCCGCCATCAGGGCGATGTCCTCTTTATAGCGATGGTAAAAATCAATCGCTTCATGGCTCGGGTAAAACTCATCGTCACGCAGCGAAAAACGCTTTTCCTTACCCAGCTTCACCGCCAGGCGGTTCGCGCCGTGGGGGATCATATCGACCGTCGTCAGTCCTTTGCCGCCTTCACGGTAAGCACCTTCACTCTGGTTGGCGGCAAGCGCGCCGCCCCATAAAAATCCTTGTGGAAAAACAGACATTCTTACCTCGCTTTCAATTTATGCTTTTGCTGCGTTGTTCTGTACCGGTGCGGTCTGCAGGGCGCGCGCTTTTTCAGCCTCGTCTTCGACCGGGATATCCTCAAACCCTAACAGCAGGGTCAGAACAAATGACAGCACCACGGCCAGCCCCATTACGCCAAACACCCAGACGATGGTCATCGGGTTGGCCGGGTCGAAGAACTGCACGCTGGTAAACAGCCCCGGCGCCGCCATCGAGTGGCTGGCAAGGCCTGCCATACCCGCCACCGCGCCGCAGATAAAGCCGCTGATCAGGCTCGCAATCAGCGGACGCTTCAGGCGTACTGCTACGCCGTACAGGGCCGGTTCAGAGATCCCCGCCATGATGGCGGAGGCCGCCGCGGCCAGCGCCGTCTGGCGCAGTTCCGGGTTTTTCGTTTTCCATGCCACCGCCAGCGACGAGCCGCCGAGCGACAGGTTGGCGCCGATTTCTGACGGCATCACCATTCCTTCTTTGCCCGTTTCGGCAATGGTCTGAATGATTGTCGGCGTAAACACGCGGTGCATCCCGGTCATCACAAGCAGCGGCCACAGTGCGCCCATGATGGCGACGGAGAGCCAGCCCAGGTAGCCGTGAATGGTGTAAACCAGCGCGGAGATGGCGCTACCGATCCAGATCCCCAGCGGGCCAATCAGCACGATGGCGAGCGGGGCGGCAATCAGCACGATCAGCATCGGCTTGAGGAAGTTTTTGGTCACCGCCGGGGTGATGCGATCCACCCAGCGTTCGATATACGACAGGCACCAGGTCATGACCAGCGCCGGGATGACGGTATAGGTGTATTTCACCGCCGTCACCGGAATAAAGGCGAATTCAACGTGCTCCCCCTGCGCGGCTTTCGCCATCAGCTCGATAAAGCTCGGGTGCACCAGCACGCCCGCGATGGCAATCGCCAGCGACATGTTGGTTTTAAACTTCACCGCCGCCGAGGCCGCCACCATCAGCGGCAGGAAGAAGAACGCCCCGTCGCCAATGACCGTCAAAATGGTGAGCGTCGGCGCGCCTTTTTCCAGCACGCCAGTCATTTCGAGGATCATCGCCAGCAGCTTGACCATCGAGCCTCCGATGATCGCCGGGATCAGCGGCGACATGGTGCCGATCAGCGCGTCGAGGATCCCGGCACCAATGCGGCGTAACGTCAGCTTCTGCGGGCCTTCCGGTACCACGGGCTGCAGGTCAACGGGCAGCAGGCTCACTACTTCGCGGTACGCCTGTGAAACCGTGTTGCCAATAATCACCTGGCACTGGTTGTCGTTACGCACCACGCCAAGCACGCCGCTGATGCTTTTCAGGCGCGCAACGTCGGTAAGATTTTCGTCTTTCAGAACGAAACGCAGGCGCGTCATGCAGTGGGTGACGGCGACGATGTTCTCTTTGCCGCCCAGCGCGCTGATAACGTCGTTTGCCAGCGCAGCGTAGTTTTTGGCCATCGGATCTGTTCCTGTTATCGTTGTGTGAAATGTAGGAAACCGGTTCCACATAATCATCATGAGTTTCTTTTGTTGAAACAAGACCGCTTTTTGGACATTTTTTCTTTTCGTGATGAAGATCGCAGTGGGGTGTAAAAAGCGTGACGTCGTCGCTGCGACAATTTTTTCGCGGTGCAGTACACTGCCCGCATGAGTTTCGGATGGAAGAACAATATGACCACGATGCTGGAAGTGGCGAAGCGGGCAGGCGTGTCGAAAGCGACGGTTTCCCGGGTGTTGTCGGGCAACGGCTACGTTAGCCAGGAGACCAAAGACCGGGTTTTTCAGGCCATCGAAGAGAGCGGCTATCGCCCGAACTTGCTGGCGCGAAACCTGGCGACCAAACGCACTCAGACGCTTGGGCTGGTAGTGACCAACACCCTGTATCACGGCGTCTACTTTAGCGAGCTGCTGTTTAACGCCGCGCGGATGACGGAAGAAAAAGGGCGGCAGCTGATCCTCGCCGACGGCAAGCACAGCGCCGAAGAAGAGCGCGAGGCGATCCAGTATCTGCTGGATATGCGCTGCGATGCGGTAATCATCTACCCGCGTTTTCTGAGCGTGGAAGAGCTGGACGAGCTCGTCGAGAAATGCGAGCAGCCGATTATGGTGCTTAACCGCCGCCTGCGGAAAAACAGCAGCCACAGCGTCTGGTCCGATCATAAAGCCTCGTGTCAGGACGCGGTGTCGCAGCTGATTGCGAAAGGGCACCGGGAGATTGCCTTTATCACCGGTTCGCTGGATTCCCCCACAGGGGTTGAGCGTCTTTCCGGTTACAGGGATGCGCTGGCGCAGCACGGTATTGCAGCGCGTGACGCGCTTATCGCCGAAGGGAAGTGGAACCCGGCCAGCGGCGCGGCGGCGGTCACTCAACTCCTCTCCCGCGGCGAACCGTTTACCGCGCTGGTGGCGAGCAACGACGATATGGCGATCGGCGCCATCAAGCAGCTGCACGACAGCGGGGTCGTCACGCCGGACGCGGTGTCCGTCATCGGCTTTGACGATGTGGCAATTGCGCCCTACATCGTGCCGTCGCTCTCCAGCGTGCGCATTCCGGTGACGGAGATGATCCAGGAGATCGTCAGCCGCCTGATTTTCATGCTCGACGGCGGAGAGTTCAAATATCAGCAAACCTTTTCTGGCGAGCTTGTCCTGCGCGACTCCGTTACCGATGGCCCGCACCGCTGACGTCGACATCTGTCATCGTCACTAATGACGATGACAGTAACGCTGCGTTTTTATTATTCTTAAAAATCAATGTGTTAAATGTTGGCACGGTTTATGAATAGCTTCGCGCATAACAGTTATGCCGGAGAAGCAGATGAACCGTTTTATTATGGCCGATGCCAGCAAGTGCATTGGTTGCCGTACCTGTGAAGTGGCGTGCGTAGTTTCCCACCAGGCGAAGCAGGATTGCGCCTCTCTCACTCCCGATACCTTCCTGCCGCGCATTCACGTCATTAAAGGTGTGAATATTTCCACCGCCGCCATCTGTCGCCAGTGCGAAGATGCGCCGTGCGCGAACGTCTGCCCGAACGGGGCGATTAAGCGCGAGAAGGGCTTTGTGCACGTGATGCAGGAGCGCTGCATCGGCTGCAAAACCTGCGTGGTGGCGTGTCCGTATGGCGCGATGGAGGTGGTTGTCCGCCCGTTGGTGCGCAACAGCGGCATGGGGCTGAGCGTGCGGGCGGAGAAAGCCGAAGCCAATAAATGCGATCTTTGCTATCACCGCGAAGCCGGCCCGGCCTGTATGGAGGCCTGCCCGACGCACGCGCTGGTCTGCGTGGATCGTGACAAGCTTGAGCAGATGAGCGCAGAAAAACGCCGTCGCGCGGCGTTCGACACCTCGTCATCGCTGCTGTTTTAAGCTGCGATGAGCGTTAACGGCGTGCTGCTTCGGGTGCGCGGCAAAGTGCAGGGCGTGGGGTTTCGGCCCTTCGTCTGGCAGCTGGCGCACCGGCTGAAGCTTGTGGGCGATGTCTGCAACGACGGAGAGGGTGTCCTGGTGCGTCTCGCGGGTAATGGGGGGGACTTTACCGCGAGGCTGCATCAGGACTGCCCACCGCTGGCGCGCATCGATCGCGTTGAAACGCAGCCGTTCACCTGGGCGGACATGCCTGAGGACTTTACCATCCGCCACAGCGATCGCGGGGCGATGGATACGCAAATCGTACCGGATGCCGCCACCTGCCCGGCGTGTCTGGCTGAAATGCGCGATCCCCGCGAGCGCCGCTATCGTTACCCGTTTATCAACTGCACCCACTGCGGGCCGCGGTTTACCATTATCCGCGCCATGCCGTACGACCGTCCGGCCACGTCGATGGCCGCATTCCCGCTCTGCGCGCCGTGCGAAACCGAGTATCGCAACCCGGTCGACCGCCGCTTCCACGCCCAGCCGGTGGCCTGCCCGGACTGCGGGCCGCAGCTGGAATGGCGAGCCGGAGACACTATTGCCACTCGCGAATCGGCCTTAAACGAGGCGGTGAAGAGGCTGAAAAACGGCGGGATCGTGGCGGTTAAAGGGCTGGGGGGATTTCATCTGGTCTGCGACGCGCTTAACCCGCAGGCAGTGGCGACGCTGCGGGCACGCAAGCAGCGCCCGACGAAGCCGCTGGCGGTGATGCTACCGGATGCGGACGATCTGCCGGAGACGATACAGACGCTGTTACGCTCGCCCGCGGCACCGATCGTGCTGACGCCGAAAGCTTCGCTTCCCGCGTTTCCCGAGGAAATTGCCCCAGGGCTCGACTGCGTTGGCGTGATGCTGCCCGCGAACCCGCTCCAGCATCTTTTGCTGATGGACTGCCGGCGCCCGCTGGTGATGACCTCCGGCAACCTCTGCGGCAGGCCGCCTGCCGTCACCAACGCGCAGGCGCTGGAGGAGCTCGGCGGCATCGCGGACGGCTTCCTGCTGCACAACCGCGACATCCTGCAACGGATGGATGATTCGGTGATGGATCGGGATGGCGCTATCCTGCGTCGCGCCCGGGGTTTTGTGCCCGATGCCGTCACGTTGCCCGCGGGTTTTGAGAATATCCCCGCCATGCTGTGTACCGGTGCAGAGATGAAAAACACCTTCTGCCTGGTGCGCGGCAACCAGGCGGTGCTGAGCCAGCACTTTGGCGATCTGAGCGACGAGGGCGTAGAGGCGCAGTGGCGCAGCGCGCTCTCGACGATGCAGGACATCTACGCTTTCCAGCCTGATAAGCTGGTGTGCGATGCCCATCCGGGGTATCGCGCGCGCCGGTGGGCGCAGGAGCAGGCGCTGCCCGTCGAAACCGTGCTGCATCATCACGCTCACGCGGCGGCGTGCCTGGCGGAGAACGGCTGGCCGCTCGACGGCGGAGACGCTATCGCTCTGACGCTGGACGGGATCGGCATGGGCGAGAACGGCGCGCTGTGGGGCGGAGAGTGCCTGCGGGTGAACTATCTCGATTGCGAACGGCTCGGTGGTCTGCCAGCCGTTGCGCTGCCCGGGGGCGATCTGGCGGCAAAGCAGCCGTGGCGTAATCTGCTCGCCCACTGCCTGGCGTTTGTCCCGGACTGGCAACGCTACCCGGAAACGCGAGCGGTTCAGCGCCACAGCTGGCCGCTGCTGGCAACGGCGATCCAGCGTGGCATCAACGCGCCGCAGGCGTCGTCCTGCGGTCGTTTGTTTGACGCGGTCGCCTGCGCGCTGGGCATTGACGCGCAGCGCTACGAAGGCGAGGCAGCGTGCAGGCTGGAGGCGCTGGCATCGCAGTGCGCGGGCGTTGACCATCCGGTGATTCTGAAAGCGAATAACCTTGCGCTGTTCTGGCAGCAGTGGCTGAACTGGCAGGCGGAGCCCTGCGAGCGCGCGTGGGCGTTTCACGACGCGCTGGCAAAAGGGCTGGCTCAGCTCGCCGCGCGCCATGCCCGACGCTTATCGATTTCGACAATCTGCTTCAGCGGCGGCGTGTTGCACAACCGCCTGCTGCGCGCGCGCCTGCGTCATCATCTCTCTGACTTTACGCTTCTTTTTCCTTCGCGCCTGCCCGCAGGTGACGGAGCGATCTCCTTCGGGCAGGCGGTGGTTGCCGCTGCCCGGTCATGTTCAAAAAGGATGTAAAATGTTACGACTGTTACGCAACGAACCTCGCGCCGCGCTTCTGCTGCTGGCTCTGGTAATGGCAAACCTGCTGGCCTGGGGATGGGCATGGCACTCTTTTAGCGGCAGCACGGCGCTGATGGCCGCCAGCCTGCTGGCGTGGTGCTACGGGCTGCGCCATGCGGTGGATGCCGACCACATCGCGGCCATTGATACCGTGACGCGTAAGATGATGCAGCAGGGCAAACGCCCGTGCGGGGTGGGGGCGTGGTTCTCGCTGGGGCACTCCACCATCGTGGTGCTGGCCTCCATTGCCATCGCCGCCACCGCCACGGCGTTTCAGAAAAACATGGAATGGTTCCACGAAACCGGCAGCCTGATTGGCACTGCGGTATCCGCCACCTTCCTGCTGGCGATGGCGCTGGTGAATATGGTGATCCTGCGCGGCGTCTGGCGCAGTTTCCAGGCGCTGAAAAAGGGCCAGACGGTGCAGGGTGACGTCACGCTGCCTGCCCAGGGGGGCGTTATGAACTGGCTGTTCGGTAAAACCTTCCGCCTCGTCAATAAAAGCTGGCAGATGTATCTGGTGGGTTTCCTGTTTGGCCTCGGCTTCGACACGGCCACCGAAATTGGCGTGCTGGGGATCTCCGCCGCCAGCGCCTCCAGCGGGATGTCCGTGTGGTCAATCATGATCTTCCCGGCGCTCTTCGCCAGCGGCATGGCGCTGGTGGATACGCTCGATAACCTGCTGATGGTCGGTGCCTACGGCTGGGCGTTTGATAAACCGCAGCGCAAGCTCTACTACAACATGACCATCACCGGCACCTCCGTGGTGGTGGCGCTGTTTATCGGCGGGCTGGAAGCGCTGGGTCTGCTGATGGATAAATTTGCCCTCAGCGGCGGCATCTGGGATCTGATCGGCGCGGTAAATGACAACCTGGGCAACGCCGGGTTTGTGGTTGTCGGGCTGTTCGTTGCCTGCTGGCTCATCTCCATGGCCAACTATCGCTGGCGCGGCTACGACGCGCTGGTGGTGCGTTCCTGAACTCCCCACCCTGTTTTACCCGGCGGCGCTACGCTTGCGCGGGTCTGCATGTAGGCCGGGTAAGCGGAGCGCTACCCGGCAATACGAGGGTTAAGCAGGTAGCGATTTCAGCAGGGCGAAGGCCTCCTTCATCCGGTCTTCGCTGACGACAAAGGCGCGCATCTGACCGTCAGCATCGGTGCCGCGCGCCACCATGCCCTGCGGCGAAAGGGCAATCTGCCAGTCCAGATCCTGACGCTGCGTTTCACCTGCAAGATGCAGCGGCAATTCCGGCGTTTTGACCTTTACCAGCATGGCGGGTAATTTCAGCGGCGCGCTGCCGCCGAGCAGGTTTTTTGCCAGATACATGGCGCTTAATTGTATCGGCTGCAGGAAGGGCAGCACCTGGCCGTTAATTTCCGCGCAGTCGCCCAGGGCATAAATATCCGGCCGCGTGGTTTGCAGGTAGCTATTTACCTTCACGCCGCGGTTTATTTCAGCCCCTGCGCGATGCGCCAGCGCGGTTTCCGGGCGCAGGCCCGTCGCGGCAACCACCGCATCCACTTCTACGCTGCGGCTTCGGTCGAGCGTGGCACGGATACCGCCTTCGGTTTTGCTCAGGCTTTGTAGCTGCGATTTCAGCAGCAGATGCACGCCCATATCGGTCAGACGATGCTGTAAGCGACTGCTTACTTCTGCGGGCATCAGCGCCGACAGAATGCTGGCCGCGTGGTCAACCAGGGTCACGGATTTTCCCGCCCGACAGAAGTCCATCGCCAGCTCGGTGCCGATCAGCCCGCCGCCGACAATCATCACTCTGGCGGCATCGCGTAGCCGGGTTTCGCTGGCCTGATACTCCTGCTGGCTGTTGAGGGTAATCATCAGCTCGCGGCCTTCAACCGGCGGCACAAACGCAGATGCCCCGGTCGCCAGCACCAGCCTGTCGTACTGCCAGGTTTTCTCTTTCGCTTTTACCACGTGGGCGTCAGCATCGATATCGGTGACCCAGGTGTACGGAAACAGACGCAGGTTGAACTGCTCCGCGAACTCCCCCGCCGTCTGGCGGGTGAGGTCATCGGCGCGCTGATTCTGGCTAATGACGTGGCTTAAATCAGGCTTGTTGTACTCGTCCATGCTGTCGGCGGCGATCAGCGTCAACGGCACGTTTGCATCCTGTTTGCGGATATTTTTCACCAGTTGGCGGGCAGCAAAGCCCGAGCCGATGATAACGATGCCGTTGCTCATTTTGCCTCCGTTGCCAGTTCATCAAACACGTCTTTGCCGAGGGAGCATTCCGGGCAGAGGAAGTTGTCCGGCACCTCGCTCCACGGCGTGCCCGGGGCTACATCCTGCAGCGGTTCGCCCAGCTCAGGATCGTAGATCCACTGGCAGACGCTGCACTGCATGCGCGGACCGAGATCGGCGCTGGCTGCTGCAGAACAGGTTTGTGGCTGTTCCGCAGGTTTTGCGGTGACTTCAGGAAGCGGGGCGAGCGCCCACTGACGGGCGATGTCGCGGCCATGCTGGCGGCAGATTTCCAGCGCGTCGATATCCGGACGCCATTTCGCCTTCAGGCTCATGGACATCTCAAAACCCGCATCCTGTAAACGGGTAGAAAGACGGTCTACCGCGCCGCCGCTCCAGCCGTGAGAGCCAAAGGCGCTGGCGCGTTTGTTACGAAAGCGCAGGCCGGTCATCTCTTCCACCAGGCCGGCAATCTTCGGCATCATCACGTTATTCATGGTGGAGGTACCCACCAGCACGCCTTTGGAGCGGAAGACGTTGGTCAATACCTCGTTCTTATCGCTGCGCGCCACGTTGAATATTTTCACCGCCACGTTCGGGTCAACTTCATTGATCCCCTGGGCAATCGCGTCCGCCATCATGCGGGTGTTGTTGGACATGGTGTCGTAGAAGATAGTGATGCGGTCTTCCTGGTAATCCGCGGCCCACTTCAGGTACAGCTCGACGATCTGGGTGGGGTTTTCACGCCACACCACGCCGTGGGAGGTGGCAATCATGTCCACCGGCAGGTTGAAGCCGAGGATCTCGGTAATTTTAGGCGTCACCAGACGGCTGAACGGGGTCAGGATGTTGGCGTAGTAGCGCTGACACTGTTCGAACAGCTCGGTCTGATCCACTTCGTCATTGAACAGGCGTTCGTCACAGTAGTGCTGGCCGAAGGCGTCGTTGCTGAACAGCACCGCGTCACCGGTCATGTAGGTCATCATGCTGTCCGGCCAGTGCAGCATCGGGGTTTCGACGAAGATCAGCTGCTTACCGTTGCCGATATCCAGCGTGTCGCCAGTTTTTACGGTGTGGAAGTTCCACTCCGGATGGTGGTGGTGGCCGTTAATTGAATCAATGGCGTTGGTGGTGCAGTAGATTGGGGTATCCGGAATGTGGGACATCAGTTCGGTCAGCGCCCCGGCGTGGTCCTCTTCCGCATGGTTGATGATGATGTAGTCGATGTCATTCAGGTCGATTTCACCGCGCAGGTTCTGCACGAACTCACGGCTGAATTTGTGATCGACGGTATCGATCAGGACGTTTTTACCTTCGCGGATGAGATAGCTGTTGTAGCTGCTGCCGCGCAGCGTTTTGTATTCCGTCCCGTGGAAATCGCGCACTTCCCAGTCACGTTGACCCACCCAATGAATGTTATTTTTAACCAGAATAGACATAGCAACCTCAACTTAATACAGCGTTTTTAAAGAAGATGGTTTGCTTATATCAAGTTGCATGCCAACTTTTTAAACTATTGATATTCAATGGGTTGTGATTTAATGCCCCGTAATGAGTAGTCATTATGACTATCCTAAAAAGAGTCAATATGACATTATGTATTGTCAAAATGACAGTGAGGCAGACATGAGCTTTTCCGTAGACGTCCTGGCGAAGATCGCCATTGAGCTGCAAACCGGTATCGGCCATCAGGACCGCTTTCAGCGCCTGATCTCCACGCTGCGCCACGTGCTGGATTGCGATGCGTCGGCGCTGCTGCGTTACGAAGGGCGGCAGTTTATTCCGCTGGCTATCGACGGCCTGGCGAAGGACGTACTCGGGCGGCGCTTTACGCTGGAGGGCCACCCGCGTCTGGAAACCATTGCCCGCGCGGGCGACGTGGTGCGTTTCCCGGCAGACAGCGATCTGCCCGATCCGTACGACGGCCTGATTCCGGGGCAGGAGAGCCTGAAGGTGCACGCCTGTATTGGCCTGCCGCTGTTCGCCGGGCAGAATCTGATTGGCGCATTAACCCTCGACGGGATGTCGCCGGATCAGTTCGACACCTTCAGCGACGAAGAGCTACGGCTGATTGCCGCGCTGGCCGCCGGGGCGCTGAACAATGCACTGCTGATAGAGCAGCTGGAGAGCCAGAATATTCTTCCCGGTAGCCCGGCGGCGTTTGAGCAGGTGGCGCATACGGAGATGATCGGCCTTTCGCCCGGCATGGCGCAGCTCAAAAAAGAGATTGAGATTGTTGCCGCGTCCGATCTGAACGTGCTGATCTTCGGAGAGACCGGTACCGGTAAGGAGCTGGTGGCGAAGTCCATCCACGAAGCTTCGCCGCGCGCGGTCAACCCGCTGGTGTACCTCAACTGCGCCGCGCTGCCGGAAAGCGTGGCGGAGAGCGAGCTGTTCGGTCACGTCAAAGGGGCGTTTACCGGGGCCATCAGCAACCGCAGCGGCAAGTTTGAAATGGCCGATAACGGCACGCTGTTTCTTGATGAGATTGGCGAGCTTTCCCTTTCACTTCAGGCCAAGCTGCTGCGCGTATTGCAGTACGGCGACATCCAGCGCGTGGGGGATGACCGCAGCCTGCGGGTGGACGTGCGGGTCCTTGCTGCGACCAACCGGGATCTGCGCGAAGCGGTGCTGGCCGGGCAGTTCCGCGCCGACCTGTTCCATCGCCTGAGCGTGTTCCCGCTGTCCGTGCCGCCGCTGCGTGAGCGCGGAGACGACGTGGTGCTGCTGGCGGGTTATTTCTGCGAACAGTGCCGTCTCAAAATGGGGCTGTCCCGCGTGGTGCTTAGCCCGGGGGCGAGAGCGCATCTGCTCAGCTACGGCTGGCCGGGCAACGTGCGCGAGCTGGAGCATGCGATTCACCGCGCGGTGGTGCTGGCGAGGGCGACGCGCTCAGGGGATGAAGTGGTGATTCATGCGCGCCATTTTGCGCTGCATGAGGAAAATGCCCCGACCGTGAAGCCTGCTGTGCCTGAGAGCGCAATCGAAAACCTGCGCGAAGCGACGGAAGAGTTTCAGCGTCAGATGATTACCCGCGCGCTGGAGCAGAATAACCGCAGCTGGGCGGCGTGCGCGCGGGCGCTGGAGATGGACGTCGCCAACCTGCACCGGCTGGCGAAGCGTCTTGGGCTGAAGGGTTAAATAATCCCGGCCTGGTAGAAGTCCTGCAGGTTGATAGCGCCGCACAGCCTACCGTGCTCGTCCACCACCGGTGCGGCGGTGATTTTGCGCTTCATCAGCACCTCTTTGGCTTCAATGGCACGGCTGTCGGCGTTGAGCGTCAGCCCGCCTTTGGTCATGGCGTCAGACACGTTTGTTTCCAGCCTGCCGCCGCCCACCAGCCAGCGGCGCAGGTCGCCGTCGGTGAACACGCCCTTCACGTTTCCGCCGTCATCGCATACCGCCACCAGCCCCAGACCGGTGCGGCTCAGCTCCAGCATCGCGTCCATCACGCTGGTATCGAGTTTGACCTGCGGAATGGCATCGTCAGTGCGCATCAGATGGTGAACCTTATTGAGCAGTCGCGCGCCGAGCGCACCTGCCGGATGCGAACGGGCAAAATCTTCCTCATTGAATCCGCGCGCCTGCATTACCGCCATCGCCAGCGCGTCGCCCATCATCAGGGTGTTAACGGTGCTGGAGGTCGGGGCGAGGTGCATCGGGCAGGCTTCACGCTCAACGGAAATATCCAGCGTCGCCTTAGCGGCCAGCGCCAGCGGCGAGTGAAGTTTCCCGGTCATCGCCAGCAGGGCGACAGATTTTTCCTGCAGGCGCGGAATAATCAGATCCAGCTCTTTGGCCGAACCGGAGTAAGAGATAAACAGCATCACGTCGCGGCTTTCGATCATCCCAAGATCGCCGTGCAGTGCCTCTGCCGGATGCACGAAGAACGCCGGGGTACCGGTGCTGGCGAGCGTCGCGGCAATCTTCTTGCCGATATGGCCGGATTTACCTATGCCCGCCACAATCACTTTGCCTTCGCAGTGGATAATGGTGTTGGCGGCGCGGACAAAATCCTCGCCCAGACGTTCCGGCAGGCGGCTGGCTTCCTGCAGCTCCAGCATTAGCGTCTGGCGGCCCGTTTCTAACAGAAAATCACTCATCTCTTTCTCCGGTTACGATCACGTCGATGCCTTTTTCTTCCAGCGCTTTTTTGAACGCCGGATCGATACCCGCGTCGGTAATCAGCTTATCAACGCTTTCGAGGCTACAGACAATATTGGGGCTTTTGCGGCCAAACTTCGACGAGTCGGCCATTAAAATGACTTCCCGCGCGGCGTTGCACATGGCTTTACTGACGCTGAACACCTCGTTAAACGTCGTGACGCCTGCGTTCAGGTCGATGCCGTCGGTGCCCATAAACAGTTTATCGAAGCTGAAGTGGTCGAAAGCGTTCTCCGCCAGCTGGCCGTGAAAGGACGCCGATTTTTTGCGGAAGGTGCCGCCGGGCATCAGGATGGTCTGCTCGCTGTCGAACTCCGACAGCGCGTTGACGATGTGCAGGCTGTTGGTCATCACCGTGATGTTGTTAAAGCGGCTGAGCAGGGGGATCATCTGCAGGACGGTACTGCCTGCGTCGAGGATGATGGAATCGCCGTCCTGGATAAATTTGACGGCGGCTTCGGCAATCAGCGCTTTCTGGTGAGTATTGATCAGCGTTTTGTGATCGATTGGCGGGTCCGCTTCGTCCTTGTTGAGCACCACGCCGCCGTAGGTGCGAATAACGGCGCCAGAGTTTTCGAGCAATACCAGGTCCTTGCGTATTGTCGTGCCGGTGGTGTCAAAGTAGTGGGCCAGATCCTCTACCGAGCATTTTCCCTGCTTTTGTAGATGCTCGAGAATGGCCGCCTGCCGCTGACGTGGTTTCATAGGCGCTTCGTTCCTTAGGTTGCGAAATGATAATTTCGCAAGTCTATAACTTTCACAACGAAATTATCCATGTTTCAGATTGAGCGCTAATGATAGTGCATTCTGACAGAGTGGATCATGGGGAAAGATCACATCAGGCTGCAATTCCTGTAACAAGAGGCCGTTGATTGCCTGGATTTTGGCCGGACGGGCAAATACCGTCATGCCACGCATGAGGAGGGAATCGCACACCCGGTCGTGCTCGTCCAGCGCTACGGCGACGACCACGCGCGGTTTAAAGCGTCCGCCGGAACGCCCGACGCCGACGCGGCCCTTCTGACACAGCGCATCAAACGCGCGGTTAAACTGGTGGATCTGCCAGCCGCCAAACGCCATCTGGCACAGCCAGGCGAGGGCGGCGACGGTGATGAGTGCGGTTACCATATCGACTCCTTGTTTTGTTCCCTCTCCCGGTGGGAGAGGGTTAGGGTGAGGGCATCAGGCCGCTCGATCAGAACATCACCTGCCCACCGGTCACGTTAATCGACTGCCCGGTGCAGTACGACGCTTTCGGACTGGCGTAAAACAGCAGCATGTTCAGCACGTCCTGATAGTCACACCCGCGCTTCAGCGGCACTTTATCGATGTAGTACTGCTCCACTTCCTCAGCCTTGATGCCGAGCTTGGTGGCGTACTGCGGCAGCAGGGACTGGAACATCGGCGATTTCAGCAGGTTGCCCAGCATCAGCGAGTGCACGGTAATCCCGTATTCGGCCAGATCCAACGCCAGGGACTGCGTCAGCCCCACGCCGCCAAACTTCGCCGCGCTGTACCCGGAGTTGTGCTTGCTGCCCACTTTCCCGGATTTTGAGTTGATCTGAATGATGCGTCCCTGAATGCCGTCGCGGATCATCAGGCGGGAAAACTCGCGGGCGCAAAGGAAATAGCCCACCAGATTCACCTGCAGCGAACGGTCAAAATCCCCCAGCTCGAAATCGCTGATAAACGCCGCTTTCGCAATTCCCGCGCTGTAGACCAGCAGATCGGTGCGCCCAAAAATCTCGTCCACGCCGCGGGCCAGCGCCATCACGCTCTGCTCGCTGGTGGCGTCGGCGCCAAACCCGTACGCCATCCCTTCGCCAAACTCGGTATTGATGGTGTCCGCCACGCGGGCGGCTTTTTCACTCTGAATGTCCACTACCGCCACGCGGTAGCCCTCTGCGGCAAGCCCACGGCAGAGGAACTCGCCTAAGGTTTGTCCCCCACCAATGACAACGGCAACCTGACTCATGTGATTCTCCTTAATTACGCAACAAATTTTAACGTGCAGCCTGGGGTGACAGCCTGCGGAACCGGGCCATCCACGTGAACCGTACCGGGGTATTCCGCCTGCGGCTGGCCGTCGAAGCGCAGGGTGATGTGGCCGAGCTCGCGCAGGTTTTGCTCCGCCACGTCGCCGACGGCGGTGACGGCATAGCGCGCCTCGCCCAGCTCCAGCTGGCTTCCTGCCTTCAGCTCGCCGTTCAGTTCGCCGTGGCAGTGGATAAAGCAAAACTCTTCGATATCCGCCGGAGCGCCCTCGCGGAAGGTGATCAGCATCTGGTCGCTCAGCGCGTCCGCTGCGCTCTGGCCGATGCGGGTAATGGTGGTCTGGTAAATGACGTTCATTGCAGGAACCTCTTATTGATAGATAAAGCCGGAGACAAACCAGGCAATCAGCACCGTCGGCGCGCCCGTCAGGAAGCGGCTCACCAGCACGGACGGCACGCCCACGCGCACGGTGTCCTGGCGCGCTTCGGCCAGCGACAGACCCACGGGGATGAAGTCGCACGCCGCCTGGGCGTTAATGGCAAACAGGGCGGGCAGGGCGAGGTGCGGGGGAATGTTGCCCAGACCAATCTGCACGCCAATCAGCACGCCGATGACCTGGGCAATCACCGCGCCCGGGCCGAGGAACGGCGACAGCAGCGGGAAGGAGCAGATCAGCGCCAGCGTCACCAGCCCGAGCGGGTGGCTGGCGAGCGGGGCGAGGCCGTGGGCAATCCAGTCGCCCAGACCGGACGCCATGATGATGCCGATCAGCGCCGAGACGAACGCCATAAACGGCAGAATCGTTTTCAGCACCGTATCGATAGTGTCGCGCCCGGACTGGAACAGCACCGCCACGGCGGAGCCCATCCCCATCCCGACCTTCGCCAGCAGGCCGTCGCTCTGCTCGGTGATTTTCTTGCTGGTGTCGTACTCGCGCGGGGCTGCTTTTTGCGGCGCGGCAGTGCCATTCACCAGAGTGATGTTGTCCTCCTTCACGCCCGAGACATAAATGTCCTCAAGGATGTACTGCGCCAGCGGGCCGGATTTCCCGGTGGAGTGAATATTCACCGTCGGAATGCGGCGCTTCGGATAGATGCCGCAGCGCAGCGTGCCGCCGCAGTCAATCACCGCCACGCCGATGTCCGCTTCCGGCGGCTCGCCCTCTTTAAAGCCGTCAACCGCTTCCCAGCCGGTCAGCTCGCGCAGCTTGTCGACAATCGCCGGGCGCGTGCCCGCGGTGATGTAGACGATCTTTTTGCCTTCGGTGGCGTCGAACTCCAGCGGGCCGCCCCAGCCGCCCGTGCCTTTCTCAATGCGGATCCGGTTCATGCTGTCGCTCCTGAAAGATGGACCTTCTGTTCAAGCTGGATGCCCATTTTTTTCTCGAAAATAGCGGTGGTGAGGTCAGTCACCCAGCCGCGGAAGAAGTTGGTCACCAGGCCAACCAGCAGGTAGCTCACCGCCAGCGGGCCGAGCGGCAGGCCAAGCGTGGTCAGGCCGCTGGCGATCCCGAGGTAGACAAACAGTTCGCCGGGGTTGATATGCGGGAACAGGCCGTTCATGGAATGGCAGCTGTAGGAGGCGGCGGCGTAGTAGCTCGGCTTGTACTTTTCCGGCATAAAGCGGCCGAGGCTTAAGGTCATCGGGTTACAGAAAACAAAGGTGCCGATGAATGGCAATATCAGGTAGCGGGACAGCGGGTTACCGGCGCAGCGCTGGGCAAAGCGTTCGATGCGCTGCTGGCCGATAAAGTTGATCAGCGCGTTCATGATCACCAGCAGGCTGATCAGCAGGGGCAGGATCCCGGTCACCATGCCGGTGAACACTTCTCCGCCTTTCTGAAACAGCCCGATGAACCACTCGGCGCCGTGGGTGATGGTCTCTATCATTCTTCTCTCCTGTGGGGCTTTTTTGTTTTTGTATAACTGCGGCTAATAATAATCACTTTGAAAGGTTTTAAAGTGTTAGTTAGATCTCACAATGAAAGAAAAATGTATTATTTTGAAAGTTAATTGATGGGGTGAATGATTTTCGGTGGAAAAAAGCGCGGATTTGCGTTGTGGAGGCGCGTACCGCTTCCTTGAGGTGTTGCGGATGCTTTACCATACTGGGTTCTTATCGAACCCGTTAAATGGATGTCTCATGTTCAAGCGTCGTTATGCAGCGCTGTTGCCTGCGCTTATCCTGCTGTCTGCCTGTAGCAGCAAACCTAAGACCGAAGCCGTTCAGCAAACGGCGGGCGCGCCTTCCGGGGGATTCCTGCTGGAGCCGCAGCACAATATGATGCAGATGGGAGGCGACTTCGCGAATAACCCGGCGGCCGAGCAGTTCATCGATAAAATGGTGAGCAAACACGGTTTCGACCGCCAGCAGCTGCATGAAATTTTGTCTCAGGCGAAGCGTCTGGACTACGTTCTGCGCCTGATGGACAGGCAGGCACCATCCGCCCAGGTGCCGAGCGGGCCGAACGGCGCATGGCTGCGCTACCGCAAACAGTTTATTACCCCGGACAACGTGCAAAACGGCGTGGCGTTCTGGAACCAGTATGAAGATGCGCTCAACCGCGCGTGGCAGGTTTACGGCGTGCCGCCGGAAATCATCGTCGGGATTATCGGCGTAGAGACTCGCTGGGGGCGCGTGATGGGCAAAACCCGCATCCTCGACGCACTGGCGACGCTCTCCTTTAACTACCCGCGCCGCGCGGAGTATTTCTCTTCCGAGCTGGAAACCTTCCTGCTGATGGCGCGCAACGAGCAGGACGATCCGCTCGATCTGAAAGGGTCATTTGCCGGCGCGATGGGCTACGGCCAGTTTATGCCGTCCTCCTATAAGCAGTATGCCGTCGACTTTAACGGGGATGGTCACATTAACCTGTGGGATCCGGTGGATGCCATCGGCAGCGTGGCGAACTACTTCAAAGCGCACGGGTGGACGCCGGGCGGCCAGGTTGCCGTGCAGGCGAACGGCGAAGCGTTTGGTCTGGAAAACGGCTTTAAAACCAAATACAGCGTTGCACAGCTGACGGCGGCAGGCTTAACGCCAACCCAGCCGCTGGGCAATGTTGACCAGGTGAGCCTGCTGCGTCTGGACGTGGGAACTGGCTACCAGTACTGGTACGGCATGCCGAACTTCTACACCATCACCCGCTACAACCATAGCACCCACTATGCGATGGCGGTGTGGCAACTGGGGCTGGCGGTATCGCAGGCTCGCGTCCCGGCGGCGTCGCCGTTTAGTCAGTAACTCGCCTTATTCCGCCCTCTCCCTGTGGGAGAGGGCACCCGCGCGCACCTTTTTCCCGCAGAAACATTTCGCCACACTCCCATTTCATTCCCGCCGTTTACATCTTCATTGCCTTTCATTATTGTTATGTTATAACATTATTTTTGAGTTGAAATATCCATGTCCCTGTTTTCTCTCTCATCCCCGGTTCGGCTGCTGCTGGCGATGGTGCTCATTCTGTTTCTCGGGCTGGCCGTGCGCTGGGCGGTGGCGCTGCCATGATCGTGATGAACGCACTGGTTGCGGGCTACGACCGCCAGCCCGTCACGCGTCCGCTTTCGGGCGTGATTGAACGCGGCAGCATGACCGCGATTATCGGCGCCAACGGCTGCGGCAAATCCACGCTGCTGAAAACCCTCGCCGGATTTATTCCGCCCGTCAGCGGCAGATTTCACTGGCAGGGTAGACGACCAGTAATCGGATGGCTGGCCCAGCGTCACGCGCTGGAAGCGCAGTTTCCGCTGACCGTGCAGGACGTGGTGAGCATGGGCTGCTGGCCCGGAATTTCGCTTTTCGCCGGTTTTCGTCGCGAAGCGCGTCTGCGCATTAGTGGTGCACTTGAGCGCGTGGGGCTGGAGTCGATGGCGCTCTCCACCATTGATGAACTCTCCGGCGGCCAGTTTCAGCGCATGCTTTTTGCCCGCGTGTTAGTACAGCAGGCGCCGCTGGTGATGCTCGACGAGCCCTTCACCGGCGTTGATGAAGCGACCTGCAACGTGCTGATGGACCTGATGCTGGAGATGTATATGCAGGGTCAAACGCTGCTCGCGGTACTGCACGACAGCGAGCGCGTAGCGCGCCACTTCCCGCAGACGCTGCGGCTGGATACTGACGCCCCCCAGTGGAAAACCGAACGGGTGAGGGTGGCATGATCTGGCACACATTCTTCCAGCCGTTTATCGAATTCGGCTTTATGCGCCGCGCGTTGGTGGTTTGCCTGGCGCTTTCCGTCAGCACCACCGCGCTCGGCGTGTTTCTTCAGCTGCGCCGGATGAGCCTGATGGGCGATGCGCTTTCTCACGCCATTTTGCCCGGCGTCGCCGTGGGGTATTTGCTCAGCGGGATGTCGCTGTTGGCTATGACCGTTGGCGGGTTTATCGCCGGGATTGCCGTTGCGCTGGTGGCCGGGCTGGTCAGCCGCCGCACGCCGCTGAAAGAGGATGCCAGCTTTGCCGGTTTTTACCTGGGGTCACTGGCGCTGGGCGTCACGCTGGTATCTCTACGCGGCTCGAATGTCGATCTTCTGCATCTGCTGTTTGGCTCAATCCTCGCGGTGGACAACGACGCCGCGCTGTTTGTGACCGGCGTGTGCATCTTCACCCTTATCATGCTGGCCCTTTTTTACCGCGGGCTGGTGACGGAGGCGTTTGACACCGCCTGGCTGCAGGTGAATGCCCGCTGGCTACCCGGCTTATTGCACGGTCTGTTTCTGGCGCTGCTGGTCCTGAACCTGGTGGCCGGTTTTCAGGTGCTCGGCACGCTGATGGCCGTTGGGCTGATGATGCTCCCGGCGGTGGCGGCGCGCTGTTGGGTACGCACCTTACCCGGATTACTCCTGATGGCCGGTATCAGCGGTATTTTCTGCGCGTGGCTGGGGCTAAGCCTCTCCTGGGCGGCAAGTTTACCCGCGGGGCCATCTATTGTGCTGACCGCCAGCGCGCTGTTCTTTATTTCCGTTTTATTTGGCACGCGCAGCAGGCTGGCTGGCAGCCTGCGGGCGCTTTATTAACGCAAGGGGAAACGATGAAAAGTACAGGATTAATCATGGCGCTAGCGCTGGGGATGATGTCGCATAGCGTGATGGCGAAAACGCTGAATGTGGTCACCAGCTTTTCGATACTGGGGGATATCGCACAGGAGGTGGGGGGCGATCGTGTAAACGTGACGACGTTGGTGGGGCCGGACGGCGATCCCCATACCTTCGAACCGTCGCCTAAGGACAGCGCGGCGCTGAGCAAGGCTGACGTGGTCGTGGTCAACGGTTTGGGGCTGGAAGGCTGGCTCGACCGCCTGGTGAAAGCCTCCGGGTTCAAAGGCCAGCTGGTCGTTGCCTCAAACGGGGTGAAAACCCACACGCTTGAGGAAGATGGAAAGACCGTGACCGATCCGCACGCCTGGAACAGCGCGGCGAACGGTGCGCTGTATGCGCAAAATATTCTGAACGGGCTGGTGAAAGCCGATCCGGAAGACAAAGCGGCGCTGGAGGCTTCAGGAAAACCATACATTGCGCAACTGACTCAACTGGACAGCTGGGCCAAAACGCGCTTTAGCCAGATCCCGCAGGAAAAGCGCAAAGTGCTGACCAGCCATGACGCGTTTGGTTATTTTGGCCGCGCTTACGGCGTAACCTTCATGGCACCTCAAGGACTCTCTTCAGAGAGCGAGGCCAGCGCGTCGCAGGTGGCGGAGATTATCAAGCAGATTAAAGCCGACGGCGTGAAAACGTGGTTTATGGAAAACCAGCTCGACCCGCGTCTGGTGAAGCAGATTGCGTCGGCGACGGGCGCACAGCCGGGCGGCGAACTTTACCCGGAAGCCCTGTCGGCAAAAGGTGGAGCAGCAGACACCTACGTTAAGGCGTTTCGCCATAATGTCGATACGCTTGCGAACAGCATGAAATAATATTTCTACAGCCGGTGCGCCCGCACCGGCTTTTTTCTGAAGCCCCCTCGTAAAACCTGAAGCGCATCCCCATATCTGACGAGAAAGTGCTATCTTGTGCTGCACGTTTTTCTCAAGCCTGGAGCTAGAATGACTGACCATGAATTGATGCAGCTTAGCGAGATCGTTGGCCTTGCCCTGAAGCAGCGTGGCGCGACTATTACCACTGCGGAATCCTGCACCGGCGGCTGGGTGGCGAAAGCGATTACCGATATCGCCGGCAGTTCCGCCTGGTTTGAACGTGGCTTTGTGACCTACAGTAACGAAGCTAAGGCGCAGATGATTGGCGTGCGCGAAGCCACGCTGGAACAGCATGGCGCGGTCAGCGAACCGGTTGTCATTGAAATGGCCATTGGCGCGCTGAAAGAGGCGCGGGCAGATTACGCCATTTCCATCAGCGGCATCGCTGGGCCGGACGGCGGCAGCGACGTGAAGCCTGTCGGCACCGTCTGGTTCGGGTTTGCCACGTCCAAAGGGGAAGGGATCACCCGCCGGGAGTGCTTCAGCGGCGATCGCGAAAGCGTGCGTCGTCAGGCTACCGTTTATGCGTTAAAAACGCTCTGGCAACAATTTCTACAAAATACTTGATACTGTATGACTATACAGTATAATTGCACCAACAGAACAGAAGTCCATGGTGAAGCGCAGTTGCTTCTCCCGGCATGACAGGAGTAATAATGGCTATCGACGAAAACAAACAGAAAGCGTTGGCGGCAGCACTGGGCCAGATCGAAAAGCAATTCGGTAAAGGCTCCATCATGCGCCTGGGTGAAGACCGTTCCATGGATGTGGAAACTATCTCCACCGGTTCGCTTTCTCTGGATATCGCACTGGGCGCGGGCGGTTTGCCGATGGGGCGTATCGTAGAAATCTACGGTCCGGAATCCTCAGGTAAAACGACGCTGACCCTGCAGGTTGTTGCAGCGGCGCAGCGCGAAGGTAAAACCTGTGCGTTTATCGATGCCGAGCACGCGCTGGACCCGGTCTATGCCCGTAAGCTGGGCGTTGATATCGACAACCTGCTGTGTTCCCAGCCGGACACCGGCGAGCAGGCGCTGGAAATTTGTGACGCGCTGGCACGCTCCGGTGCGGTTGACGTGATCATCGTCGACTCCGTTGCGGCGCTGACGCCAAAAGCGGAAATCGAAGGTGAAATCGGTGACTCTCACATGGGCCTCGCGGCACGTATGATGAGCCAGGCGATGCGTAAGCTGGCCGGTAACCTGAAGCAGTCCAATACGTTGCTGATCTTCATCAACCAGATCCGTATGAAAATTGGTGTGATGTTCGGTAACCCGGAAACCACCACCGGTGGTAACGCCCTGAAATTCTACGCCTCTGTCCGTCTGGATATCCGCCGTATCGGCGCGGTGAAAGAGGGCGAGAACGTGGTGGGTAGCGAAACCCGCGTGAAGGTTGTGAAGAACAAAATCGCAGCACCGTTCAAACAGGCTGAATTCCAGATCCTCTACGGCGAAGGTATCAACTTCCTCGGCGAACTGGTTGACCTGGGCGTGAAAGAGAAGCTGATTGAAAAAGCGGGCGCCTGGTACAGCTACAACGGTGACAAGATTGGTCAGGGTAAAGCGAATGCTATCTCCTGGCTGAAAGAGAACCCGGCTGCGGCGAAAGAGATTGAGAAGAAGGTGCGTGAGCTTCTGCTGAACAACCAGGACTCCAAACCTGATTTCGTGGTGGATGCCGCGGATGCTGAAGAAACCAACGAAGACTTTTAAGTCTCTCGTGTAAAGATGAAGGGCTGCTGACGCGGCCCTTTTTGCATTTCTGATTCTGCAGGTTTTTTATGAGTGAATCGACATCACGCCGACCCGCCTACGCGCGCTTGCTGGATCGTGCGGTACGCATTCTCGCCGTGCGCGACCACAGTGAACAGGAGCTGCGGCGGAAGCTGTCAGCGCCTGTCATGAGCAAAAACGGGCCGGAGGAGATTGATGCCACTGCGGAAGACTACGACCGCGTGGTGGCCTGGTGCTATGAGCATCATTACCTGGACGATGACCGGTTTGCCTCGCGTTTTCTCGCCAGCCGTGGGCGTAAAGGATACGGGCCCGCGCGCATCCGTCAGGAGCTTAACCAGAAAGGGGTGGCCAGGGAGTCCATCGAAAAAGCGATGCGCGAAAGCGACATCGACTGGTGCGAGATGGCAAAAGAGCAGGCGATTCGTAAGTACGGCGAACCGCTGCCGCGTGAATTTTCAGAAAAAGTCAAAATCCAGCGCTTTTTGCTCTACCGCGGCTTTCTGATGGAAGATATTCAGGATATCTGGCGTAATTTTGCCGATTGAACGCATGCGGGATTTTACTTCCCACTAAAGAAAACTTATCTTATTCCCACTTTTTCCAGTAGCTGGTCCGTCCAACGGTTTACCGATACAGGCTGGCTACGACATTTCGTTAGCTTGATTTCAGGATAATTATGAGCAAGAGCACCGCTGAGATCCGTCAGGCGTTTCTCGATTTTTTCCATAGTAAGGGACACCAGGTTGTTGCCAGCAGCTCCCTGGTACCGAACAACGATCCGACTCTGCTGTTTACCAACGCCGGGATGAACCAGTTCAAGGATGTGTTCCTTGGTCTCGACAAGCGTAATTATTCCCGCGCCACAACTTCACAGCGTTGCGTGCGTGCGGGCGGTAAACACAACGACCTGGAAAACGTCGGTTACACCGCGCGCCACCACACCTTCTTCGAAATGCTGGGTAACTTCAGCTTCGGCGACTACTTCAAACATGATGCCATTCAATACGCATGGGAGCTGCTGACCGGTGAAAACTGGTTCAACCTGCCGAAAGAGCGTCTGTGGGTGACCGTCTACGAAACCGATGACGAAGCGTTCGACATCTGGGAAAAAGAAGTGGGTATCCCGCGCGAGCGTATTATTCGCATCGGTGATAACAAAGGCGCGCCATATGCGTCTGATAACTTCTGGCAGATGGGCGACACCGGTCCTTGCGGTCCGTGCACCGAGATCTTCTACGATCACGGCGACCATATCTGGGGCGGCCCTCCAGGCAGCCCGGAAGAAGACGGCGATCGCTATATTGAGATCTGGAACATCGTCTTCATGCAGTTCAACCGCCAGGCTGACGGCACCATGGAGCCGCTGCCGAAGCCGTCCGTTGATACCGGTATGGGCCTGGAGCGTATCGCCGCGGTTCTGCAGCACGTTAACTCCAACTACGAGATTGACCTGTTCAGCACTCTGATCAAAGCCGTTGCGAACGTTACCGGCGCGACCGATCTGAACAACAAATCGCTGCGCGTTATCGCAGACCATATTCGTTCCTGTGCGTTCCTGATTGCCGACGGCGTTATTCCGTCGAATGAAAACCGTGGCTACGTGCTGCGTCGCATCATTCGCCGTGCGATCCGTCACGGCAACATGCTGGGCGCGAAGGACACCTTCTTCTATAAACTCGTTGGGCCACTGATTGACGTTATGGGGTCAGCCGGCGACGAGCTGAAACGCCAGCAGGCGCAGGTTGAGCAGGTTCTGAAAACCGAAGAAGAGCAGTTCGCTCGTACGCTGGAGCGCGGTCTGGCGCTGCTGGACGAAGAACTGGCGAAGCTTAAGGGCGACACGCTGGATGGCGAAACCGCTTTCCGCCTGTACGACACCTACGGCTTCCCGGTTGACCTGACGGCGGACGTTTGCCGCGAGCGCAACATCAAAGTTGATGAAGCAGGCTTTGAAGCCGCGATGGAAGAGCAGCGTCGTCGTGCGCGTGAGTCCAGCGGTTTCGGGGCAGACTACAACGCGATGATCCGCGTTGATAGCGCGTCTGAATTCAAAGGTTATGAAGCGCTGGAACTGACCGGCAAAGTGACCGCCCTGTTTGTTGACGGTAAAGCCGTAGACAGCATCAGCGCGGGTCAGGAAGCCGTCGTCATTCTGGACAAAACGCCGTTCTATGCGGAATCCGGCGGTCAGGTTGGCGATAAAGGCGAACTGAAAGGCAACGGTTTTAGCTTCAGCGTCAGCGACACCCAGAAATACGGTCAGGCGATCGGTCACCAGGGCAAACTGGTATCCGGTTCTCTGAAAGTGGGCGAGGGCGTACAGGCTAACGTTGATGAAGCACGCCGTGCGCGCATTCGTCTGAACCACTCTGCAACCCACCTGATGCACGCAGCCCTGCGCGACGTGCTGGGTACCCACGTTGCACAGAAAGGTTCTCTGGTAAACGATAAAGTGCTGCGCTTCGACTTCTCGCATTTTGAAGCGATGAAGCCGTCTGAAATTCGCGCGGTGGAAGACCTGGTGAACGCGCAGATCCGTCGTAACCTGCCAATTGAGACCCACATCATGGATCTTGAGGACGCGAAGAAAAAAGGTGCGATGGCGCTGTTTGGCGAGAAATATGACGAGCGCGTTCGCGTGCTGAGCATGGGCGACTTCTCTACCGAACTGTGCGGCGGTACTCACGCCTCGCGCACCGGTGACATCGGCCTGTTCCGCATTGTTTCCGAATCCGGTACGGCTGCAGGTGTGCGTCGTATTGAAGCGGTGACCGGTGAAGGCGCAATCGCCAGCCTGCATGCGCAGAGCGATCAGCTGCACGACATCGCGCAGCTGCTGAAAGGCGATAGCCAGAATCTGGGCGAGAAAGTGCGCGTTGCGCTGGATCGTACTCGTCAGCTGGAAAAAGAGCTGCAGCAGCTGAAAGAGCAGGCTGCGGCGCAGGAGAGTGCAAACCTCTCCAGCAAGGCTGTAGACATTAAGGGCGTCAAACTGCTGGTCAGCGATCTGGCGGGCGTTGAGCCTAAGATGCTGCGTACTATGGTCGACGATCTCAAGAACCAGCTTGGTTCTACCGTTATCGTGCTGGCGACAGTGGCAGAAGGTAAGGTTTCTCTGATTGCGGGCGTCTCTAAGGATGTGACCGACCGCGTTAAAGCAGGGGAACTGATTGGTATGGTCGCTCAGCAGGTGGGCGGCAAGGGTGGCGGTCGTCCGGACATGGCGCAAGCCGGTGGTACGGATGCGGCGGCACTTCCTGCGGCATTAGCCAGCGTTGAAAGCTGGGTAAGCGCGAAACTGTAATAACTACAAAGCACAAGCAGACGCCATAGCGGCAACGTTATGGCGTCTTGTTCACTGTGCTATCGATAACGATAAAGTCAGGTTGAGTTTGTGTATATCGGCTAAACTTACGTTTAACAGAATGTGATGCCGTGACTGCTTACACTTTACGTGTTTGTCATCGCTTACTTTTTGGCGTTATATGATGGATAATGCCGGGATACAAGAGACCCGACTCTTTTAATCTTTCAAGGAGCAAAGAATGCTGATTCTGACTCGTCGAGTTGGTGAGACCCTCATGATTGGGGATGAGGTCACCGTGACAGTTTTAGGGGTAAAGGGTAACCAGGTACGTATTGGTGTTAACGCTCCTAAAGAAGTATCTGTCCACCGTGAAGAGATCTACCAGCGTATCCAGGCTGAAAAATCCCAGCAGTCCAGTTACTGATATTGTCGCGTCTCGCTGTCGGGCGAGACGCAACCCTCCCGCTATTTTTCCTGCTCAAAGTTACCGTTTAATTTCAATCGCTCTCTTTTTAACCACTCCGTTACCCTTAACTCGTCTCAATACCGCCATTTCGGCAGATGTTTTCTGTGGCGTTGCCTGCAAAATCCGCTTATAAAACACCCTCTTTGCGGCTTTTACATGCGAATTGCGTGTGATTTGTGCAAACGATAAAAGCTTTTGGAAAATTGTTTGACTTATAAGTCCCAGAAAGTAATATATGCGCCACGCAGCGACGAGAAGCTCTTAACGAGTTGCTCGAAGCACTCGAAAGAGGCGTTGTGTGGTGAGGTGGCCGAGAGGCTGAAGGCGCTCCCCTGCTAAGGGAGTATGCGGTCAAAAGCTGCATCCGGGGTTCGAATCCCCGCCTCACCGCCATTTTGCATCCGTAGCTCAGCTGGATAGAGTACTCGGCTACGAACCGAGCGGTCGGAGGTTCGAATCCTCCCGGATGCACCATCTATTACTTCATATTGCTTTCGAAGTGATATGAATATCGAGTAGTACAGTAGTAAATCCCGATGCATCCGTAGCTCAGCTGGATAGAGTACTCGGCTACGAACCGAGCGGTCGGAGGTTCGAATCCTCCCGGATGCACCATATTCTCCGAGATAACAGCGATGCTGTTTTTTCAAGGTCTGCGAGTTAATCGCAAGCACCAGGGAGGATAACGTTGCTTTAGCAACGGCCCGAAGGGCGAGGCGCAGCCGAGTAATCCTCCCGGATGCACCATTTACTGTTTCTAAAAGCATTTCCCCGATGCATCCGTAGCTCAGCTGGATAGAGTACTCGGCTACGAACCGAGCGGTCGGAGGTTCGAATCCTCCCGGATGCACCATCCCTTCTGTTATTACCTTCGATGTTTAGTTCTTAATCACTCTCGTAGTTATCACTTCTCAATCAGCGACAAAAACCCCCTTTTACGATAAAGTAATGCTTTGTTAATCGTTTAGCGAGAGCACGATGTACGCACAGTATGACGGTTTGATCTTCGACATGGATGGCACCATCCTGGATACTGAACCCACGCATCGTCAAGCCTGGACCGAGGTCCTTGGCCGCTACGGCATGCGTTTCGACCTTCAGGCGATGATTGCCCTCAACGGATCCCCAACCTGGCGTATTGCGCAGGCCGTGATTGAACTGAATCAGGCCGATCTCGACCCACACCTTCTCGCGCGTGAAAAAACCGATGCGGTAAAAGCCATGCTTTTAGATACCGTACGCCCTCTGCCACTGATTGATGTGGTAAAAGAGTGGCACGGGCGTCGCCCGATGTCTGTCGGGACGGGCAGCGAGAGCGCGATAGCAGAAGCGTTGCTCAACCATCTTGGCCTGCGCCACTATTTTTCTGCCGTGGTGGCCGCCGATCATGTTAAAAATCACAAGCCCGCGCCGGACACCTTCCTGCTTTGCGCAGAATTAATGGGCGTACCGGCGGCAAAATGCGTCGTGTTTGAAGATGCCGACTTCGGTATTCAGGCCGCGCGTGATGCCGGAATGGCGGCGGTGGATGTGCGCTTACTGTGAGTGACGCGCTGTCACTTGCCTCATTATTCGCCAGCAGTTTTCTAAGCGCCACGCTGTTACCGGGAAATTCGGAAGTGGTACTGGTGGCGATGCTGTTGTCCGGCGTGAGTCAGCCCTGGCTGCTTGTATTAATAGCAACAATGGGTAATAGCCTTGGAGGGCTGACTAACGTTATTCTTGGGCGTTTCTTTCCGCTGCGCGAAAAATCGCGCTGGCAGGAAAAGGCAGTCGGCTGGCTAAAACGCTATGGCGCTGCCACGCTGTTATTAAGCTGGATGCCTGTAATAGGCGATTTACTGTGTCTGCTGGCGGGATGGATGCGCATCTCCTGGGGACCGGTGCTCTTTTTTTTGTGCCTTGGCAAGGCGTTGCGCTATGTTCTCGTGGCGTGGGCAACACTACAGGGTATGACGTGGTGGCACTAATTGGTGGAATGAATACGCGACCTTCAATCGTCAACCATTACAATTATGCTGAGTAACATTACTTTGACAGGCGGGAGGTCAATTTGATCCCGGACGTATCTCAGGCGCTGGCCTGGCTGGAAAACCACCCTCAGGCTCTGAAGGGTATTCAGCGTGGTCTTGAGCGTGAAACGCTGCGCGTTAACGCGGACGGTAGCTTAGCGACGACGGGTCACCCGAAGGCGTTAGGCTCGGCGCTGACACATAAATGGATCACAACCGATTTCGCTGAAGCGCTGCTGGAGTTCATTACGCCGGTGGACGGCGATATTGATCATATGCTGACGATCCTGCGCGACATCCATCGCTACACCGCGCGCAATCTCGGCGATGAGCGTATGTGGCCGCTCAGCATGCCGTGCTATATCGAGCAGGGCCAGGAGATTGAGCTGGCGCAGTACGGCACGTCAAACATTGGTCGGCTGAAAACGCTCTATCGCGAAGGTCTTAAAAATCGCTACGGCGCGCTGATGCAGACGATCTCTGGCGTGCATTACAATTTCTCTTTGCCGATGGCGTTCTGGCAGGCGAAGGGGGGAGAAACGGATAAAGAAGCGATCTCCGCCGGTTATTTCCGTCTGATCCGCAACTATTACCGTTTTGGCTGGGTGATTCCGTATCTGTTTGGCGCGTCGCCTGCCATTTGTTCATCGTTCCTGCAGGGGAAACCGACCACGCTGCCGTTCGAAAAAACCGAGTGCGGCATGTACTATCTCCCGTACGCGACTTCTCTGCGCATGAGCGATCTGGGCTATACCAATAAATCGCAAAGCAATCTCGGTATTACGTTTAACGAATTGCACGAATATGTGGCAGGATTGAAGCGGGCGATTAAAACTCCGTCGGAAGAGTACGCGAAAATCGGCCTCGAAAAAGACGGAAAGCGCCTGCAAATCAACAGCAACGTATTGCAGATTGAAAACGAACTGTATGCGCCAATTCGTCCGAAGCGCGTGACGCGCAGCGGTGAAACGCCGTCGGATGCGCTGCAGCGCGGCGGCATTGAATACATTGAAGTGCGCTCGCTGGATATCAACCCGTTCTCACCGATTGGCGTTGACGAGCAGCAGGTTCGCTTCCTGGATCTGTTTATGGTCTGGTGCGCGCTGGCGGATGCGCCGGAAATGAGTTCAGACGAACTGCTTTGTACGCGCACGAACTGGAACCGCGTGATTCTGGAAGGCCGTAAACCGGGTCTGACGCTGGGTATTGGCTGCGAAACGGCGCAGTTCCCGCTGGCTAAGGTAGGTAAGGATCTGTTCCGTGACCTGAAGCGTGTTGCCCGCACTCTGGACAGCATCGACGGCGGCGACGCGTATCAACAGATTTGCGACCAGCTGATGGAATGCTTTGATAACCCGGAACTGACGTTCTCTGCGCGCATTTTGCGCACCATGATCGAGCAGGGGATTGGCGGCACGGGGCGTTCACTCTCAGCGGAGTACCGTGAGATGCTGATGCAGGAGCCGTTAGAGATCCTGAGCGAAGCGGATTTTGTCGCGGAGCGCGACGCGTCACTGGTGCGTCAGAAAGAGGTTGAAGCGGCGGATACGGAGTCGTTTGAGGCGTTTCTGGCGAAGCAGGCTTAAGCAGAAAAGAAAAAGGCCACATCGCTGTGGCCAAAATATACATCTCTGAATTCAGGGATGATGATAACAAATGCGCGTCTTTCATATACTCAGACGTACATTCTGTAGAAGAGTTCAGTTTATTTTAAAAAAAATCACTATCGGAGGTGACGTATGCCGTTATTAGATAGCTTTACTGTCGACCATACCCGTATGGAAGCACCTGCAGTCCGCGTGGCGAAGACCATGCACACCCCGCACGGCGACACGATCACCGTCTTCGATCTGCGCTTCTGCGTGCCGAATAAAGAAGTGATGCCGGAGAAAGGCATTCACACCCTGGAACACCTGTTCGCCGGTTTCATGCGTGACCACCTGAACGGCAATGGCGTTGAGATCATCGACATCTCTCCGATGGGCTGCCGTACCGGCTTCTACATGAGCCTGATTGGTCAGCCTGAAGAGAAACGCGTCGCCGATGCGTGGAAAGCGGCGATGGAAGACGTGCTGAAAGTGAAAGAGCAGAACCAGATCCCTGAGCTGAACGTTTACCAGTGCGGCACTTACCAGATGCACTCTCTGGAAGAAGCCCAGGAAATTGCCCGTCACATCATCGAGCGTGACGTTCGCGTAAACAGCAATGAAGAGCTGGCCCTGCCAAAAGAAAAACTGCAGGAGCTGCACATCTAGTATTGTGCCTGTGGATGCCCGGTGGCGCTTCGCTGGCCGGGCCTACAATCCTCATGACGACAACCACCACCTTCTCCTTTACCCATCGCCCGCTTGTGCCGTTTTCGCATGATTATGCTCATGGCGATAGCGAGCCGTGGCATGAGCACGACTGCGCGCAGCTGCTGCACAGCCTGACGGGCGTCGTGCGGGTCGATACCGCATCCGGCTGCTGGGTAGTGCCGCCCGGGCGCGGCGTCTGGCTACCGGCGGGGACACAGCACTCGCTTCGCATCACCGGCAACGTTGCAGCCCGCACGCTGTTTATCGATCCGCTGGCGCGAGCCGATCTCCCGGCGACCTGTCAGAACGTGCAGATCTCCCCGCTGCTGCGCGAGCTGATCCTCACCTCCCTGACGCTACCTGAGTCGTACTCGCCGGGAAGCCGTGACGAGCGCGTGTATGAGCTCATTCTGGATGAAATTCGCATCATGCCGGTGCTGCCGTTTCACCTGCCGGAACCGGAAAGTGAAGCGTTACGCCAGCTGTGTCGGCAGATCCGTCAGTTACCAGGTGAAATCTGGAGCGGTCAACAGAGCGCGAGCTTGCTCGGCATGAGCGAGCGTACGCTGAACCGCCATTTTCAGCAGCAGACCGGGTTAAGCTACGGCGAGTGGGTGAGAAGGGCGCGCCTGCTGGAAGCCTTAGTGCGGCTGGCGCAGGGCCAGCCGGTGCTGCGCGTGGCGCTGGATCTGGGATACGGCAGCCACAGCGCCTTTACGGCGATGTTCCGCCGTACGATGGGTATCTCACCCAGCGATTATTTTAAGAACGACTGACCGCGTTAAATAGCGCCTGAAGCGACGCGCGCGCCACGTCGCTGTCAATGCCCACGCCCCAGCTGTTGGTGCCGTCCTGGAACAGGCAGCGGATATAGGCCACCGAGCGGCTGTCGCTGCTTTCGCCCAGCGTATGTTCGTGATAATCCTTAATCACAAACGGCGCGTTGACCCAGCGGCTCAGGCCCTGCGCGGCAGCGGAGAGCAGACCGTTGCCCTGACCCTCCAGCTGGCGCGTTCCCCCCTGCGTGACGACGTTTGCCGTCAGCCGCAGCTGGCCGTCCTGCTGGCCGTCGCTGCGGTAGGATTGCAGCGCCAGCTGCGGCGTCGTTACCAGCCCGTAGCGGGTGCGGAATAGCTGCCAAAGCGCGTTCTGCGTCATTTCTTTCCCGTGGCGATCCGTTTCATGCTGCACGTGCTGGCTAAAATCCTGCTGCAGGGCGCGGGGCAGCTTCAGGCCGTGGTTTTGCTCAATAAGCCAGGCGCTGCCGCTTTTTCCTGACTGGCTGTTCACGCGGATCACCGCTTCGTAGGTGCAGCCGATGTCCTGCGGATCGACGGGCAGATAGGGCATCTCCCAGCGATCGCCAGGCCTGCGGGCATCAAAGCCTTTCTTGATGGCGTCCTGGTGCGAGCCGGAGAAGGCGGTATAGGCCAGCCGTCCTGCCCACGGATGGCGCGGATGGACAGGCAACTGGTTGCAGGCCTCTACCGTTTCGACCACCCGATTCATATCGCTAAAGTCCAGATTGGGACTAATGCCCTGGCTGTAGAGGTTCATCGCCAGCGTTACCAGGCAAACGTTGCCCGTGCGTTCGCCGTTGCCAAAAAGGCAGCCCTCCACGCGGTCGGCCCCGGCCATCACCGCCAGCTCCGCGCTGGCGACGCCCGTTCCGCGGTCGTTATGCGGATGCACGCTGATGCACACGTCGCGGCGGCGGCTGAAGTGGCGGCAGAAATACTCGATCTGGTCGGCATAGACGTTCGGCGTACTGACCTCGACGGTAGCGGGTAAATTGATCACCATTGGCCGTTCATCGCACGGCTGCCAGATCTCCGCCACGGCTTCACAAATCTCCAGCGCAAAATCCGGCTCGGTAAAGCAGAAAGTTTCCGGGGAGTACTCGTACTGCCAGCGGGTTTCAGGGTTCTCTTCACAAAGCTGGCGGATAAGCCGCGTGGCGCGGGTGGCCAGCTCGACGATCTGCGCTTTCTCCATGCCGAACACCAGGCGGCGGAACAGCGGGGCGGTGGCGTTATACAGGTGGACGGTGGCCTGCTTCGCGCCGCGCAGGGATTCAAAAGTACGATGGATGAGATCTTCCCGCGCCTGTGTTAACACCTGAATCGTGACGTCATCCGGAATGCGGTTCTCTTCGATAAGCTGGCGGACAAAGTTGAAGTCGGTCTGCGAGGCGGACGGGAAGGCGACCTCAATCTCTTTAAATCCGCAGCCCAGCAGCAAATCCCAGAACTGCAGCTTGCGCGCGCTGTCCATCGGCTCGGCAAGCGCCTGGTTGCCGTCGCGTAAGTCTGTCGAGAGCCAGCGCGGCGCGCGGGGGATGGTCTGCTCCGGCCAGCGGCGGTCGGGCAATGAAACGGTGGGATAAGGCTGGTATTTGTCGGCGGGTGTGTTCAGCATGATGCGCTCCTGTTGTCTTTTCACTATCGTGAATTGATTTCAGGAGCGCTGCTTTATCGAAACTGACAATCGCTGTCGCGTTCTGGACAACGCGAATTAGTGCGCCCCTCCGCCGCCGCCACCGGCGCCAAACGGCGGTCTGGCAAACCACACCAGCCCCAGCAGGACGATGAAGATCCCCGCCGATATCCAGAAAATCTCGTTTGCCGAGATAATCAGCCCCTGGTTGGTGATCTGCTGGGCAATCCAGCCGGATGCCTGCTGCTCCGTCATCCCCATGCCCTGAAGCTGACTGTACATCTGCTGGGCATTCGGATTGTACGGGTTCACCGCTTCGGTCAGCTGGGCGTGGTGCATCGATTCACGGTTGGTCCACAGGGTGGTGGTGATCGACGTCCCGATGGAACCCGCTAGCGTACGGGTGAAGTTCGACAGGCTTGATGCCGCCGCCAGACGCTCAGGCGGCAGGCCAGAGAGCGTAATGGTGGTCAGCGGCATAAAGAAGCACGCCACCGCAAAGCCCTGAATGAACTGCGGCCACGCCGAGGCGCCAAAGTCCATTCCCGGCTCAAAGGTATACGCGCGCCAGTAGAAGCACACGGCGTACATAATGAAGCTGAACGTCACCAGCCGACGCATGTCGAGCTTGTGGGCGAAGCGGCCAATAATCGGCGACAGCAGAACCGGGATCACCCCAACGGGCGCTGAGGCCAGACCCGCCCAGGTCGCGGTATAGCCATACACCTCCTGCAACAGCTGCGGCAGCAGAACAATCGCGCCGAAGTAGAGCATATAGGCGAGGCTGATACACAGGCAGCCGATGGTGAAGTTTCGCGATTTGAAGAGCGAGAGATCGACAATTGGGTTGTCGTCTGTCAGCTCCCAGACAATCAGGAAGCTTATCGACACCACCGCGACAATGGTCAGGATGATGATCTCCTGCGAGTTGAACCAGTCGAGCTCTTTACCGCGGTCGAGCATGATCTGCAGACTGCCGATACCCAGGATCAGCAGCGCCAGCCCGATGCTGTCGATACGGCGCTGTTCGGTGCGCGTCTCTCGTCCCCGCAGCGACTGCAGCGTCATCAATACCACGACGGCGCCAATCGGTACGTTGATAAAGAAGATCCAGCCCCAGTGGTAGTTATCGCTGATGTACCCGCCCAGAATCGGTCCGCAGATAGGCGCGACGATAACGGTCATTGACCACAGCGCCAGCGCGACCGAACGTTTTGCTGGGGGGTAGTTGCTCAGCAGCAAACTCTGCGACAGCGGGATCAGCGGCCCGGCGACAATCCCCTGAATGACGCGGAAGAAAATCAGCATCGTCAGGCTGCTGGACATGCCGCACGCCCAGGAGGCAAGAACAAACGCTACCGTGGACCAGAGGAACAGCTTCACCTCACCGACGCGCTTCGCCAGCCAGCCGGTGATAGGGATGGAGATGGCGTTTGCCACCCCAAACGAAGTAATGACCCAGGTCCCCTGGCTCAGCGACGAGCCAAGGTTGCCGGCGATGGTTGGGATCGCCACGTTTGCGATGGTGGAGTCCAGCACCTGCATGAATGTCGCCAGCGACAGCGCAATGGTCATAATGACCAGCTGCGCGCCTTCCAGCGGTTTTTGCGGCTTTTGCTGTTGCATAACGCTCACCTTCGGATTAACCGGCGTTTGCCTTCACGATGTCATCGATCAGTTTGTTGATCGGATCGAGGCTAATTTCACGGGCGTTACTTTCATAAACCGGGCTGCTACGCACCTGGCTTGCCAGGATCTGACCGTCGCGGTTGGCGGTATCGACCGTCACAAGCGTGGAGAGGCCGATACGCAGCGGGTGATCCGCCAGCTGTTTGGCATCCAGCTCGATACGCACGGGCAGACGCTGAACCACTTTAATCCAGTTACCGGTGGCGTTTTGCGCAGGCAGCAGGGAGAAGGCGCTGCCGGTCCCCATATCCAGACCCACCACTTTCCCGGTGTACTTCACGTCATCGCCGTAGATGTCGCTGACCACGGTTGCGGTCTGGCCGATACGCATATGGGCGAGCTGCGTCTCTTTAAAGTTGGCGTCTACCCACAAGTTGTCTGCCGGCACGACCGCCATCAGCGGCGTGGTCGGGCTAATCTGCGCCCCTGGCTGGACGGAACGGCGGGAGACGTAGCCGGTCATCGGGCTGACGATTTTGGTACGCTGCAGGGCAAGCCATGCGTTGCGTACTTCAGTCGCCGCCTGTTGTACGGCGGGCTGGTTTTCAAGGCTGGTGCCGAGCACCATCGCCTGGTTGGCGTTGTACTGTTGAATCGCCACGTCCAGCTGTGCCTGGGCACTGGCAACCGCGTCGCGCGCGTGCTGCAGCTCTTCACGGCCAATCAGGTTAGCGGTGCCGAGCGGTACACGGCGGTTCAGGTCGCTCTGCGCCTGCGCGAGTGCGGTTTTCTGCACGTCGATGTTGGCCTGCAGCTGTTTACTGTTGATCATCAGCTGGCGGGTCTGACGGACGCTGGAGGCCAGCGCGGTCTGGGCTTTCTCAAAGGCCTGCTGGGCGTCGGTTGGATCGAGGGTCACCAACACATCGCCTTTTTGCACAAAGTCGGTATTGTCAGCCCAGACTTTCGTCACGCTGCCCGACACCTGCGCCATAATCTGTACCTGGTTCCCTGCCACGTATGCGTCGTCAGTCTCTTCTGCATGACGCAATACTAAAAACCAATAGATCCCATATGCCACGGCAATAATAATAAAGAGCAAGGTCAACAGAAGAAGGGCACTTTTACGTTTGCCTTTCTTATTGGCCGGTTGCTGCGGGGTAGTGCTCTCCGCATTTGCGCTCATTGTTGTTCTCCACGATCTTCTTATTTTCACATCGGCTAAGCCGACCTGTTGTCAGAAAGGCCAGCAGTGTGACGTGCTGGCCTGTCGGTTTTCTTATATAAATCTGGATTGTTGAGCGTGTCGTCGCGTTAGCGCAGCGCCTCAAGAACAGCGCCTTCTTCATCCATCTGGTCCAGACGGGTGAGCAGCTTGCGAGTGATGTGCTCAAGCTGGTCGCGCTCGGAAGTACTGAGGGCAGACCAGAGTTTGTGCAGGCAATTGTGCTGAGGTGGCAGCACCTCACGCAGGAACTGGTGACCTTTATCGGTCAATTGCAGATGCAGGCAGCGGCGATCGTTATCGCTTTCACGGCGCTCAATCCAGCCGCGCTTTTCCAGCTCATCGGCAATACGGGTCGCATTGGTACGGGACGATCCCAGCGCGCAGCTCAGCTCAGAAGGCTGAATGCTATGGTTTTCCTGAGACTCCAGCGTAATCAACGCCATAAACAACGTCTCGTTAATCCCTTGAGCTTTCAGCATTTTATTACGATTTTCCAGCAGCTTACCCTGCATGTGCATGCACAGGCGGGTCAGCAGGATTTCCTGATACGGGAAGTCCTCATGACGACTGGCGCGGAATTTAAGCATTTGTTCAATGGGCGTAAACGAACTATCCATTTTGGGCATAACCTCATTAATTACAGCTGATATAGTAACGATGGTGACAAATAATGTAAATGAATTATTTGTGCGGTTATATCCGCCAAACGAATGCCACCATCAAAGAGCGCCGGGTAAGTCCGTGACCCGGTGAGCACAGAAAGCGTAGGGTATAAACCCGCTGAAGAGAGGATGTGGGGACGGGGGTCTGAACTATTCATGCCAATTGTAGATATGTCACCCACATTAAAATTTCTGGGATAAATGATTACGTTTACATTAACAGACTGCCGGGCCCCTTTACACCCTAAGAGGCCCAAAGCAATGTAAAACTTAATGAATTGCTTCCTGACGGTGATAGCCGCGCCACCATACAACCAGGTTAAGCGCGGCGACGAGTGCCCCTATCCCGCACACACCTGACCAGCCGGCATGCTGCCACGCCGACGCTGATATTAACGAACCCGCCGCACCACCAATGAAGTAGCTGGTCATGTATCCGGCCGTGAGGCGGTTACGCGCCTCGGGCTTCACGCGGTAAATCACGGTCTGGTTGGTGATGTGAACACCCTGTACGGTGAGATCGAGCACCAGAATACCGACGATCAGCGCCAGCACCGAGACGTGCCCATACCAGATGGCCGCCCAGGAGAGCAGGAGCAAAATCAGTCCGGCTGTCGTGGTCATGTGCGATTTGCCTTTATCAGCCAGCCCGCCTGCCGGGCGAGCGCCCAGTGCACCGGCGGCACCGGCCAGACCGAACAGACCAATCACCCCTTCGGAATAATTGAACGGCGGTGCTGCCAGCAGAAACGCCATCGACGTCCAGAGAATGCTGAAGTTGGCGAAGGTTAAACATCCCAGCAGAGCGCGGGTGCGCAGCAGTTTATCCTGCGTGAACAGGCTAAACACGGAGGCCAGAAGCTGCGGGTAATTCAGGTGGTTCTCCTGCTTCACCTTCGGCAGCCCGCGCCACAGCGCCAGCGCCATCACCACCATCAATACGCTCGCCACCCAGTAAACGGTGCGCCAGCCGCCGAGGCTTGCCAGCAGCCCGGCAACGGTTCGCGCCAGCAGAATGCCCAGCAGCAGGCCGCTCATGATAGTGCCGACCACTTTGCCGCGTTTTTCCGGCGAGGCGAGCGTTGCGGCGAGAGGCACCAGGATTTGCGCGACGACGGAGAAAAGCCCCGTTAGCGCGGTACCGACGATCATCATCGTCAGCGACTGGCTGCTGGCGGTGATCAGCATGCCGCCTGCCGCCAGAAGCGTCATAGAGACGATAAGCATCCGGCGCTCAAACATATCGCCCAATGGCACCAGGAACAGCAGCCCTGCCGCATAGCCGAGCTGCGCAGCGGTGACGATAAAGCCGGCGGAGCTGGCTGAAAGATCGAAGGCGCGCGCGATAGTATCAAGCAGAGGTTGTGCGTAATAGTTGCTGGCGACTGCCAGACCCGTTGCCACGGACATTAAAAGGATGAGTGCGGGGCTAAGCCCCTGAGATGTTTTTGTCATTAGTTTCAGGAATCGTGAGTTAAGTGATTATTTTTCCGGAAACCATAATAGCTAATGATTGAGAATGTTGGGGGATTGTTATGTGTGTGTTTGTGCGGTTAATCCCCTCACCCTAACCCTCTCCCCAGAAGGGTGTACGGTCCGGGGGGAAGGGTAAGGTTGTGTTGTGTTTTTACTTCTGCGCCGCAAGCGCCTCTTTCACCCAGCCATCAAACTGCTGCTGGTGGGCTTTGATCCAGCCATCCACGTGGCCTTTAACATCCGCCTCAGAGGATTTGCCCGCGTGCATCATCGCATTCTGGGCGTTGATGTCCGCCAGCGGCAGCTTCATCACCGAGAACAGCTTCGCCGCAGCCGGGTTTTTCTCCGCCCAGGCTTTGTTCGCCACGATGTGCATGGTGTTCACCGGGAAGCCATAGTTCATGCCGTTCGGCAGTTTGGTGTCGATATCTTTCTGCTCGCCGGGCAGGGAGGAGAAGGGCACCTGTAACCACACCACGTCTTTGCCCGGCTTCAGCACGTCGCTCACCCAGTACGGCGTCCAGGTGTAGTAGATCACCGGCTTGCCTTCCTTAAAGCGGGCAATGGTGTCGGCCATCATCGCGGAGTAGTTGCCGTGGCTCACGTCGACGGTTTTCGCCAGATCAAACGCTTTGTTCTGGTGGTTAATCACCGCTTCGCAGCCCCAGCCCGGCGAGCAGCCCATCATGTCGGCCTTGCCGTCACCGTTGGTGTCGAACAGTCTGGCGATCTTCGGATCTTTCAGCTGCTCAATATTGGTGATGTGGTACTTATCAGCGGTTTTCTTGTCGATCAGATAACCCTGCGCCGCGCCGGTCACGAAGGTACCTTCGCGATAGAATTTCTTATCGCCACCTGCGGCGGCATACATGTCGTCGTGCAGCGGCTGCCAGTTCACGGCGGTAAAGGTGGCATCACCGGAGGCAATCGAGGTGTAGCCCACGTTGTAATCCACTTCGCTCGGCGTGTTGACCGTATAGCCCAGCTTCTCCAGCGCGCGGCTGACGATCAGGGTCTGGAAGCTCTCTTCCGAAATGGTGCTCTGCACCGGCTGCACGGTAATGCCTTTGCCCGGCAGGTCAGCGGCAAACGCGCTGGTGGAGACAAGGGTGGCAAACGCTGTGGCAAAAAGTACGTTATGTCGCATCGTTGTTCCTTATTTTGTAAAGGGGCGGGTGAGTAACCCGACAGGGCCGGTGGTGTACCAGCGACGGTTGCCGCGACTGCGTGAATCACGACCGACAGCCTGGGTCAGGCGGTCAAGGATAATGGCGAGGATCACAATCCCGACGCCGCCGACGGTCGCCAGCCCCATGTCGAGACGGCCAATACCGCGCAGCACCATCTGGCCGAGACCGCCAACGGCGATCATCGAGGCGATCACCACCATGGACAGTGCCAGCATCAGCGTCTGGTTAACGCCCGCCATAATGGTCGGCATCGCCAGCGGAAGCTGAACCTTAAACAGCATCTGACGCGGGCTGGCGCCGAACGAGCGCGAGGCCTCAATCAGATCCGCCGGCACCTGGTTAATCCCCAGGATCGTCAGGCGAATAATCGGCGGCAGGGCGAAGATAATGGTCACCACCACGCCCGGCACGTTACCGATGCCGAACAGCATCACGATAGGCACCAGATAGACGAACGCCGGGGTGGTCTGCATCGCATCCAGCAGGGGACGAATAATCTTCGCCGCCCGCGGGCTGCGCGCCAGCCAGATCCCCATCGGCAGGCCGATGACAATGCAGAAGAGCAGGGCGGTCAGCACCAGCGCCAGGGTAATCATCGCCTGAGACCACGCGCCAATCGCGCCGATGGCGATCAGGGAGATCAGCGTGGCGACGCCCATACCCGCGCTACCGAACTGCCATGCGATCAGCGAGAACAGGATTATCGCCACGGGCGCCGGCATGCCAAGCATCAGCTGCTGGAAGCCGTTCAGGATGTAATCCACCGGGATGCGGATCCCCTGGAACACCGGGCGGAAATGGGTAACGACCCAGTCGATCCCCTCTGTTACCCAGCTGTCCAGCGGGATCAGCGTCTTGTGGAACGGATCCATAATATTGAAATGCTCTGGCGCAGGCGCGGGTGCGCTGTTGAGCCAGTCCGCCGCGCCGCCGCCGTCGGCAGGTGCGGGCGTGGAACCCCACGCATCGGCAGATTGCGCCGCGCTGTCCGCAGCTTCAGTGGTACCCCATGGGTTTGATTGATCAGCCATTGTTTGCCCCCTCGCGATCTAAAGCCTGTAGCAGCATCCGTTTTGAGATGATGCCAACGTACTGTTGTTCTTCACCGACAACCGGCACGGCGCAAGGCGCCTGACCCACGTGAGAGAGCAACTCGCTAAGCGGCGTTTCGGCATCCACGGCAAGCGGAGCGTCAATCAACGCCGCATCGATTCCCTGGTTTTCGCTCAGGGCGTTTTTCAGAGAGTCGATGGAGACAACGCCGATAAATTTATTGCCGCGTTCAACCAGATAACCGTATTCACGGTCTTCATCCTGCAACAGCTTCAGCGCGGAGCGCGGGCCGAAGCCTGGCGTTTTTCGAATAATGCCGTTTGGCGTTCGTCGGGCAATATCTTTCGCGCTAAATACCTGGCTAATATCCACGCCGCGGAAGAAGGTGCGCACGTAATCATTCGCCGGATTATTCAGAATTTCATCCGGCGTACCGACCTGCACCACCTCGCCATTTTGCATAATGGCAATGCGGTCGCCAATACGCATGGCTTCATCGAGATCGTGAGAAATAAAGACAATGGTGCGCTGGTGTTTGGCCTGTAATTTTACCAGCTCATCCTGCATCTCGGTGCGAATTAAAGGATCGAGGGCGGAGAAGGCTTCATCCATTAATAATATGTCTGGATTAATGGCTAACGCACGGGCTAATCCGACGCGCTGACGCATCCCGCCCGAAAGCTCGTCCGGGTAGGCATGAGCGTAATTTTCCAGCCCAACCTGACGCAAAGCATCCAGGGCTTTTTCCTGACGTTCCTGAGCAGGCGTGCCGGCTAATTCCATACCGAAGGCGGTATTATCGAGCACCGTCATATGCGGCATCAGCGCGAATGACTGAAACACCATTGCGATCTTCTTTCTGCGCACCTCGCGGAGTTCTGCGTCTGAGATTCTGGCGATATCCACGCCGTCAATCAGCACCTGTCCGCGGGTGGGTTCAATCAGGCGATTGAGAAGGCGAACCATAGTGGATTTACCCGAACCGGATAACCCCATGATGACAAAAATCTCGCCTTCTTCAATGGCCAGACTGGCGTCTTTAACGCCAAGCGACAGCCCGGTTTTTTCCAGAATTTGCTCTTTCGAAAGGCCTTTCTCAATATATTTGAATGCGCGCTGCGGGTGCTCGCCAAATATTTTATAAAGATTTTTCACTTCTAATTTAATTGCCATGCAATAGAGAGTGTCCTGTTATTTGTTTATGTCGATATGATTACCATGGTAAATTGTTAACGGGCATAACCCTAACATACTGAGAATCTGAGACAACCCTGAGTTGGCCTGACGCCGGAATTTTGCTGCAAGCGAAACGGCTGAATTTCCCATGAATAAAGGGCTGAGGGCGGTTTGAATTTTTCTCAATTTTTTGCTGCTGCGTCGGGAAATTCGCCTGAATCGGTGTGATTCAGGCGAATATGACGGGGAAATTACAGTGTAGTGCCTGGTGAAATAGTGGTATGGAAATAATGAGATTTATATTTAATTAATGAACGTTAATTCATACATTAAAAATCCCAATCCTCATCTTCTGTCTCCACCGCTTTACCCATCACGTACGACGATCCGGACCCGGAGAAGAAATCGTGGTTTTCGTCCGCATTGGGCGACAGCGCCGCGAGGATCGCCGGGTTTACCTCCGCCATCTCCGGCGGGAAAAGCGCGTCGTAGCCCAGGTTCATCAGCGCTTTATTCGCGTTGTAGCAGAGAAACGCCTTCACGTCCTCTTCCCAGCCCGTTCCGGCGTACAGCTCTTCGGTATAGCTCAACTCGTTGTCATACAGATCCATCAGCAAATCGAGGGCGAAACCTTTGAGTTCCTCGCGTTTTTCCGGGCTAACTTTCTCCAGCCCTTTCTGATACTTATAGCCGATGTAATACCCGTGCACCGCCTCGTCACGGATAATGAGGCGAATCAAATCGGCGGTGTTGGTGAGCTTGCCCCGGCTCGACCAGTACATGGGCAGCCAGAAGCCGGAATAGAAGAGGAAGGATTCCAGGAACACGCTGGCGATCTTCTTCTTCAGCGGCTCGTCGGCGCGGTAATACTCCAGCACCAGCTCCGCCTTGCGCTGCAATGACGCGCTCTCTTCGCTCCAGGCGTAGGCCGCGTCCACGTCTTTGGTCTGGCACAGCGTCGAGAAAATCGAGCTGTAGGAGCGGGCGTGCACCGCCTCCATAAAGCTGATGTTCGACATTACCGCCTCTTCGTGCGGCGTCAGCGCGTCGCTCATCAGTGCGGGCGCACCGACGGTATTCTGAATGGTGTCCAGCAGCGTCAGGCCGGTAAAGACGCGGATTGTCAGCTGCTGTTCGGCGTGGCTCAGCGTCTGCCAGGCTGGAATATCATTGGAGAGCGGCACCTTTTCCGGCAGCCAGAAGTTGCTGGTCAGGCGGTTCCACACCTCCAGGTCTTTATCGTCCTGAATCTTGTTCCAGTTAACGGCACTCACGCGTGACAGTTTCATCCTTTCTCCTTACAGCGCGCAGGACACGCAGCCTTCGATTTCGGTGCCTTCCAGCGCAAGCTGGCGCAGGCGAATGTAGTACAGCGTTTTGATGCCTTTCTTCCAGGCGTAAATCTGCGCTTTGTTGATATCCCGCGTGGTGGCGGTGTCCGGGAAGAAGAGCGTCAGCGACAACCCCTGGTCCACGTGCTTCGTGGCCTCGGCGTAGGTATCAATGATTTTTTCCGGGCCGATCTCGTACGCGTCCTGGTACAGCGCCAGGTTCTCATTGGTCATAAACGGGGCAGGGTAGTAGACGCGTCCGGTTTTGCCTTCCTTACGGATCTCAATCTTCGATACGATCGGGTGAATGCTCGATGTGGCGTGGTTGATGTAGGAAATCGAACCGGTTGGCGGTACCGCCTGCAGGTTCTGGTTATAAATGCCGTAGCGCATCACATCGTCGCGCAACTGCTGCCACATCTCGCGCGTCGGCAGGGTAATGCCGGCGCGGTCAAACAGCGCGCGCACTTTTTCGGTTTTCGGCTGCCAGTCGCCTTCCAGATACTGGCTGAAATACGCCCCGCTGGCGTAGCGCGACTGCTCAAAGCCTGCGAACCGCTGGTTGCGCTCGCGCGCCAGCATCATTGAGGTATGAAGCGCATGCCAGGTGACGGTGTAGAAATAGAGATTCGTGAAATCCAGCCCTTCCGGGCTGCCGTAGGCGATGCCTTCCCGTGCCAGATAGCCGTGCAGGTTCATCTGCCCCAGGCCGATGGCGTGCGATGCGGCGTTGCCCGCCTCGATGGACGGCACGCTGCGGATGTGGCTCATGTCCGATACCGCCGTCAGCCCGCGAACGGCGGTCTCCACCGTGCGGCCAAAATCCGGCGAATCCATGGTGTGGGCAATATTCAGCGACCCGAGGTTGCAGGAGATATCTTTGCCGATCTCCGCGTAGTCCAGGTTTTCGTCGTAAGCGGAGGCGCTGTTGACCTGCAAAATTTCCGAGCACAGGTTGCTCATGTTAATGCGCCCGGCAATCGGATTGGCGCGGTTTACCGTATCCTCGTACATGATGTACGGATAGCCGGATTCAAACTGAATTTCCGCAAGCGTCTGGAAGAAATCGCGGGCGTTGATGTATTTCTTGCGGATGCGATCGTCTGCAACCAGCTCGTCATAAAGCTCGCTTATCGCCACGTCGCCAAACGCTTTGCCGTAGATCCGCTCCACGTCATACGGCGAGAAGAGCGCCATGTCGGCATTCTCTTTGGCCAGCTTAAACGTGATATCCGGGATCGTCACGCCGAGCGACAGGGTTTTGATGCGGATTTTTTCGTCGGCGTTTTCGCGCTTGGTATCGAGAAAACGCAGGATGTCCGGGTGGTGCGCGTGCAGGTAAACCGCCCCCGCCCCCTGGCGTGCGCCAAGCTGGTTGGCGTAGGAGAAGGCATCTTCCAGCATCTTCATCACCGGGATGACGCCGGAAGACTGGTTTTCGATGCGTTTGATCGGCGCGCCCGCTTCCCGCAGGTTCGAGAGCAGAAACGCCACGCCGCCGCCGCGTTTGGAAAGCTGCAGCGCCGAGTTCACCGCACGGCCAATCGACTCCATATTGTCTTCGATGCGCAGCAGGAAGCAGGAGACCAGCTCGCCGCGCTGGGCCTTGCCGCAGTTGAGGAAGGTGGGCGTAGCGGGCTGGAAGCGGCCGGAGAGGATCTCCTCCGTCAGCCGTTCAGCCAGCGCTTCATCGCCCTGGGCCAGCGTCAGGGCCACCATCACGGTGCGATCTTCAAAGCTTTCCAGGTAGCGTTTGCCGTCGAAGGTTTTCAGGGTGTAGCTGGTGTAATACTTCCATGCGCCAAGAAACGTCTGGAAGCGAAAACCGCTGGCGTGCGCACGTTCAAACAGTCTTACCACGAAGGGACGATCGTAGCGGGCCAGGACGCGCTCCTCGTAGTAGCCCTCGTTAACCAGATAGTCGAGACGTTCATTCTGGCTTGAAAACGTCACGCTGTTGGGCCGCACGTGGGCGGCGAAAAAAGCCTCTACCGCCTCGCGATCTTTGCCAAACTGAATGCGCCCCTCCCGGTCATAGAGGTTAAGCATCGCGTTTAATGCGTGGTAGTCCGGCGTCGCCTGAATTACCCGTTCTGCGGTTGTCGTTGCCAAAATTCGTTCACTCCTTTACGCACGTTTTCTACGTCCTGCTGTGTCCCCATCAGTTCAAAACGATAGAGATACGGCACGCCGCATTTTCGAGAGATGACATCCCCGGCGCGGCCAAAGGCATCGCCAAAATTACGATTGCCCGCCGCGATCACGCCCCGAATCAGTACCCGGTTATGAGGATCGTTCAGAAAGCGGATCACCTGGCGAGGTACTGCTCCTGCCGTACCGCCGCCGCCATAGCTGGGTACCACCAGAATGTAAGGTTCGTCTACCTGAATGCGCTCCCGCTCGTTGAGCGGAATACGCACCGCTGGCAGCCCGAGGCGCTCAATAAAGCGGAGCGTGTTTTCTGAGCTGCTGGAGAAGAAGACCAGCCCACTCATGCACGCGTGGCCTGAGCGCTCAGGCGGTTAATCATGTCCGGGCGAAAGCCAGACCAGCTGGTATCACCGGCAACCACCACCGGAAGCTGACGAAATCCCTGTTCGCGCAGGGTATCCGCGGCATCGGGCACCAGGTCGATATTTACCATCTCAAACGCCACGCCTCGGCTCTCCATCGCCCGTTTGGTGGCGTGGCACTGAACACAATCGTTACGAGTGTAAATAATAATGCTCATGATTCGTATTTCCATTTAGAATGTGAAAACGGCGCGAGTTAACGCGTCATAGAGTGTGTGTCTTTCTTAAGGGAATACTAGATGTAGTTGATAAAAGATTCAACCATACAAGATATGGGAAATTCAGATTAATGTTGCCCTGATGATGAGCACAGCGGGGCAGGGCGGGCTGTACGGGTTTTTCAGGCTTACAGGCATAAAAAAGCCCCGGCGCCTGAGGCTACCGGGGTTGAGAATGCGGGCTTACTTACGCAGGCTGAGCAGGGCTCCGACAAAAATGCCGACCGCCGCGACGGTTCCCAGCGTACACAGTGGTTTTTCACGTACGAAGGTCGTAGCACAGTTTGCCATGTCGCAGGCCGCCTGCGTAGCGCGTGAACGTCCGTTCATACGGGCGCGGGTTTCACGGAGCAGAGACTGAGCCTTACGTTTCGCAGCATCTGCTTCATCCTTCGCATCCGATCCCCAGGATTTCAGCACTTCCTCAAGCGTGTCCGCTAATTGGCTGACATCATTACGAATATCCTGCGCGTCGTCGTTAATATCGTTTCGGTTCGGTCTGTTAAACATACGATCCTCCGTAATTTTGTGTTCCCGTTTAGTTTAGTTCAGAAATTTAATATCTGAAGCGCGTCACGCGTTATCCGCCAGTTTATGGACTATTCTGAAAGCCCTGCTAATGCTGATTACTGTAAGGTTGCCGGGCAGGAAAAGATAACGAGGAAAAGATATGTATTTACGACCTGACGAGGTGGCACGCGTTCTTGAAAAAGAGGGATTCACCATGGATGAGGTGACGCCAAAAGCGTATGGATATCGCCGCGGCGAGAATTATGTTTATGTTAATCGTGAAGCCAGGATGGGACGTACCGCTCTCATTATTCACCCGACGCTGAAAGACAGAAGTCTGTCATTTGCTGAGCCTGCCTCGGATATTAAAACCTGCGATCACTATCAGCAATTTCCGCTCTATTTAGGCGGTGAACGGCATGAGCATTATGGTATTCCGCACGGTTTCAGTTCGCGTATGGCGCTGGAGCGGTTTCTGAAGGGACTGTTTGGCGACGTACAGTAAATCTGCGACTGGCTTTCGCCAGTCGCTTCACATTACGCTTTTACCTGGCCGTACTGGCTGACCTTAAACAGGCGGCGGCAGTAGTCGAGGAAATAGCCGTATACCGCACCCATCAGCATTGATACCACGATATTCGAACTGACCGCTGCGGCGATCTGGTGCCAGTCCGCGCCCACTGTCAGGAGAATAGCCACGTATACCGGCGACTGGAACGTGACGTACGCCAGCACGTCGGCAAGATTTTTCATCCAGCCCGCCGGGCTGATGCGGCGCGCGAAACGCATAACGGCATCGCGGTATAGCCCGTAAGGCCATGCGATAATAATATTGACCGGGATCGCCACCAGACGAGAAGAAAGTGACTGCTCGAAGGTCATTCCGGAGAGGAATATTTCAATCAGCATGTTCACAACGGAACAGTAGACAACCATCGCGAAAGTATCCGCCACCGCGTGGCGCAGGCGAGATTGCGGCGAGAACATGTCTGAACTCCTTGAGAAGAACGCAGTGGAATCGGTTTTCCTTCAGCGGCTAGTGCTTTAGGTTGGTTTGTTTGAGGTGTATAGCGTATATCTCTATGTTTGAACTAACAACTAGTTATTAATTTTTATTTAATCGCCTTTTGTCCACAAAATTCTCTAAAATCGGTTGTTTTTTATCCGGTTCGTTATAATCTGTCTCATCAAATGTTTTACTTATATAAATCAGTGTTTTAGATGTTTTGCTTTTGACGCAGAAATCCACTCCCCTGATGAGAGCGCAGTATGCTGTGATTTGGATTAAAGTTGACCATTTATATTGATTTGGTGATTAGATCTACGTGTTTCCCGCCAATGCTATGCGCTATTATTAACGGCGATATTTAAATATATTTACATTTATGCCCGTTTGGACCTTTGGGTAGATATTTCAACTGAAATGAATTATTCTTGGGGCGATTTATCTATTTACCCCAAAGAAAAGGTTTTCAATAATATGTCTTTGACGTTACAGAATCTTAATAATATCCGAACCCTGCGCGCGATGGCGCGAGAATTAACCCTGGACGTTCTTGAGGAAATGCTGGAAAAGGTCAGGGTCGTTACTGAAGAAAAACGCAATGAGCTGGCGGAATTAGAGCAGCAGCGCGCTGAACAGCAGGAAAAAATTAATAACCTGCTGGAACTGATGAAAGCCGATGGTATTTCTCCGACTGACCTGCTGGGTTCAGAACTGGCGCAGGCGGGTAAACCGACTAAAAAGCGTAAACCGCGTGAAGCGAAATATCGCTTTATTGACCAGAACGGTGAAGAAAAAACGTGGACCGGCCAGGGCCGCACGCCGAAGCCTATTGCCAGCGCGCTGGCAGAGGGTAAATCACTGGATGATTTTCTGATCTAATACGTGGACCGGGCGGAACAAGCCGCCCGGTTGTCTGTTCAGCAGACGCCGAAATCACCTTCTTCGGTATACGGCGCCAAATCGGCCGCTTTCAGCGTATATTTCTCGCCTTGTTCATTGCTGGCCTGTACCGCCACCACGTTTTCACCGTTCACTTCGAGCACTTTCAGCTTTGGGCCGCCTTTAAGCGGTTGCACATAATCACCGACAGAAAACATATAACCTCCTCATCGTTTTAGCGATCTTCACCTTAGCCGACGTCTGAAGCCGGGTACAGCGTAATTCATTGATTACTGCTTATGAGGTATGACGGTTCCACGGCATCACTTTCAGCAATCGTGCCATACCACAAAAACCTGTCACACCGGCGAACAGCAGCCCGGCACCGACGAAACCGCTCAGCAGGAAAAAGCCGCTGGAGACGCTATAACCCAGCACCACGCCGCAGAGGATCAGCAGCCCGGCGGCAATTTGTACCTGCCGCATCAGCGGGAGCGGCTGGGATTTATCTTCAACGGTCAGCAGCCCGGCCTGCTTCCAGCCCTGAATGCCCCCCTCAACCACGAAGGCCTGAGCCGGCAACGCTGCCTGCGCAAGTCGCGCAGCATTGTTTGATGTCCGTGTCCCGGACTGACAGTGGAAAATCACCGTTTCACCAGGGGCAGCGTTGAGCCCGCCGGGTAAAGAATCCAGCGGTATGGAGCGTGCTGCCGGAATATGCTCGCGGGCATACTCATCGGGATCGCGAATATCAATCAGTTTTGCGCCTTCTTTAATAAGCGCGTTCGCCTGCTGTGGCGAAATAAGAGAAAGAGACATGGTGTTTCCTTACGGTCAATTTATGAGTAGTAGAACATTTAAGGAAGGGCTTAAGCCAGTGTAAAGAGGGTAAAGGCAGGTAAAAGCGCGAGAGACGAATGGCAGTAACCCGTAAACTGGCTATGCTTAGAGAAATGTCTCTTTTTAATTTTCAATTGGTTAGCTTGCACGGAGTGATTATGGGTTTTTGGCGCGTTGTTTTTACGATTATTCTCCCGCCGCTGGGCGTGCTGCTTGGCAAGGGACTGGGCTGGGCGTTTATTCTGAACATCCTTCTGACCATCCTGGGTTACTTCCCGGGCCTTATCCACGCGTTTTGGGTGCAGACGAAAAACTAAGCACGCCACAGTAAATCACTGTATATACCGGTTAATACGCCTTCCGGGCCAAACTGCTGTTTGATCCAGCGCGTCACCTGGCCGGTCGCCGCATGCTGCGTGGCGAGCAGCATGCGCGAGTCCTGCCGCGGATTGTTAATACGCCGCGTGATGAGCAGACCGTCTTCCATCGCTTCTCTTGCCATGTATTCCGGCAAAAAGCCAATCCCTTCCCCCAGAATCTGGCACTGGCACTTGGTGTTGAAATCCGGCACCAGAATCGCCTCCTGCCCGTGCAGCAGCCAGCCGACCTTCTTGTTGATGGTATGCGCGGTATCTTCCACCATGATGTTGGGGTACAGGCGCAACTGGCTCTCCGCAATCGGTTCGGGAACAAAGGCGAGGGGATGTTCCGGCGCGATGGCAAACACCCAGCGAATGGCGCCAATTTCGGTGTAATCAATCCCGCCGCCGTCCAGCAGCGTATCCGGCGCGCCAATCGCGATGTTGGCCTGATTGTTGATGATCGAATCCCAGACGCCGTTATACACCTCGGTCGTCACCGTGATCTGGCAGGTGGGAAACTGCTTTTTCAGCACCTGCAGCAAACGCGCGGTATGGCGCGGCGTATACAAGAGCTGATTAATGCAGATGCGCACTCGCGCCTCGATGCCCTGCGAAATGGTATCAATCCCGCGCTTGATGGCGTGGAAGTCATTCAGCAGGTCGGTGGCTTTACGGTAAAAATAAAACCCGGACTCCGTCAGCTCGATGCTGCGCGTGTTGCGCACAAACAGCACCACGTCCAGCCCGGTCTCCATGCGCTTAATGGTGTAGCTAATGGCGGAGGTCGTCACGCCCAGCTCGGCGGCGGCTTTGCTGAAGCTGCCGAAGCGTGCCGCGGTGGTGAAGGCCAGCAGGTTCTCTTCGGTAAAGATGGAATTCATATCACAGCATCCTCAGCCATCAGTTTTGAACATATTTTAACAGCGCCGTTACATCATATTTGAAGTGTGTCACAGTTCTGACTATTTACGCGGAGCCGCGTCCTGAAAGGCTTTTACAACCATAAGGATAATGCTGCCTGAGGCGTTAAAAAACGGTAAACCATAAGAAAAAGGTTGCACAGACGCACGTTTTAGCCTGACTGTTGAATTTAACTCAACAATGAATTGCGTGTCGATGAATCATTTTTAAGCGGATTCTTTTGTGACCAGGCTGTTGCTATTCTCAGGTCATCAGAAGTGAAACATTGGGAGACTGAATATGTCTGCAAACGCACTCGTTACGGAATTTCTGCTGGCGGCAGAAGAGGGCAACATCGACGCGCTAAAAGCCTGCCTGGATAACGGCGTGGATATTAACGCCACCAACCGCCAGAAAAGAACCGCCATTATTATTGCCAGCCTGAAAAAGCATTATGCCTGCGTGGAATTTTTAATTGCCGCCGGCGCGGATATTGATAAACAGGACCAGACCTGTTTTAACCCCTTCCTGATAAGCTGCCTGACTAATGATTTAACCCTACTGCGCATCGTTCTTCCGGCGAATCCGGATCTCGACCGTCTGACGCGCTTCGGCGGCGTGGGCATTACCCCTGCCAGTGAAAAAGGCCACGTTGAAATCGTGCGCGAGCTGCTGGAAAAAACCGATATTAACGTCAACCACACTAACTTTGTCGGCTGGACGCCGCTGCTGGAAGCCATCGTGCTGAATGACGGCGGCGCAAAGCAGCAGGAAATTGTGAAGCTGCTGCTGGATCACGGCGCGAATCCGCACATGACCGATAAATACGGCAAAACCCCGCTCGAACTGGCGCGGGAAAAAGGCTTCAACGCGATAGCAGACCTGCTGCTGGCGGCAGGCGCATAGCGCAGTTGGCCTGCCACTTCCGGCTGGCCGTTAATTCAAACAGTATTTTTACCGACGTGCATTCTGCGCGACGGCGGCCCCCTTTTATCCGTATTCAGGAGAAAACAATGCCAACCAAAATCGTTATAAAAAAGAACACGTATTTCGATTCGGTTTCCTTAATGTCGGTTTCCACCAAAGCCAATAAATTGCCGGGCGTCGAACAGGCGTTTGTGGCAATGGCGACGGAAATGAATAAAGGCGTTCTGAAAAATCTCGGGCTGCTCACGTCGGAATTAGCGGAAGCCAAAAATGGCGACCTGATGATCGTGATTAAAGGCGACGCGGCGAACGATGAAACGCTGGCGGAAATAGAAGCCTTATTTACACGCAAAGCGAGCAGCGGCGGCCATGAAGCACGCTACGTGACGATTGCCAGCGCCAAGACCCATCGCCCGGACAGCAACCTGGCGGTCATTTCTGTCAACGGCACCTTTGCCGCTCGTGAAGCGCGTCAGGCGCTGGAAAACGATCTTAACGTGATGCTGTTCTCCGATAACGTGTCGCTCGACGACGAGCTGGCGCTGAAGCAGCTGGCGCATGAGAAAGGGCTGCTGATGATGGGGCCTGACTGCGGAACCGCCATCATCAACGGTGCGGGGCTGTGCTTCGCCAACGCGGTGCGTCGCGGGCCGATTGGGATTGTTGGCGCCTCCGGCACCGGCAGCCAGGAGCTGAGCGTGCGCATTCATGAGTTCGGCGGCGGCGTGTCGCAGCTGATCGGCACCGGCGGACGCGATCTTAGCGAGAAAATCGGCGGTCTCATGATGCTCGACGCCATTGACATGCTTGAGGCGGATGAGGGCACCCGGGTGATTGCGCTCATCTCCAAGCCGCCTGCGCCAGCGGTGGCAGAAAAGGTGCTGGCCCGCGCCAGAGTCTGCCGCAAGCCGGTGGTTGTTTGCTTCCTCGGCCGCAGCGAACCGCCCGCCGATGAAGACGGCCTGCAGTTTGCGCGTGGCACCAAAGAAGCGGCGCTGAAGGCGGTGCTGCTTACCGGCATTAAAAAAGAGTCCCTGGATCTGCACCCGCTCAACTGGCCTTTGATTGAAGAGGTGCGCGCCCGCCTGACCCCTCAGCAGAAGTACATTCGCGGCCTGTTCTGCGGCGGCACCCTGTGCGACGAGGCGATGTTTGCCGCGCTGGAGAAGTTCGACGACGTCTGGAGCAACATCCAGCTAGATCCGGCTAAGCGCCTGAAGGACATCAGCGTCAGCCAGGCCCACACCTTCCTGGACTTCGGTGACGACGACTTCACCAACGGCAAGCCGCACCCAATGATCGACCCGACCAACCGCATCAGCAGGCTGCTGCAGGAGGCGCGGGATCCGCAGGTGGGCGTCATCGTGATGGACTTCGTGCTCGGCTTCGGCGCGCACGAGGATCCGGTGGGGGTGATGATCGAGGCGATCAAAGAGGCACAGGCCATTGCGAGGGCAGATAACCGTCCGCTGGAAATTCTCGGCTACGTGCTCGGCACCGACCAGGATCCGCAGTCGCTGGCGCAGCAGTGCCAGCGGCTGACCGACGCAGGCGTCATCTGGGCCAGCAGCAGCACCAACACCGGATTACTGGCACGCGAATTTGTCTGCAAAGGGGAGAACGCATAATGACCACTTTATTCAACCAGCCGCTTAACGTCATTAACATCGGCATTGCGATGTTCAGCGACGACCTCAAAAAGCAGCACGTTCCCGTGACCCAGCTCGACTGGACGCCGCCGGGGCAGGGCAACATGCAGGTTGTTGAAGCGCTCGACCAGCTGGCAGAGAAACCGCTGGCGGAGAAGATCGCCGCCGCGAACAAAATCGCCCTTGAGCGCATCATCCAGTCTCACCCGGTGCTGGTGGGCTATGACCAGGCAATTAACGTAGTGCCGGGCATGACCCGCACCACCATTCTGCACGCCGGTCCGCCCGTCGCCTGGGAAAACATGTGTGGCGCGATGAAGGGCGCGGTTACCGGTGCGCTGGTATTTGAAGGGCTGGCGACGGATCTGGAGAACGCGGCAAGGCTGGCGGCTTCCGGGGAGATCACCTTCTCGCCGTGCCACGAGCACGACTGCGTGGGCTCCATGGCAGGCGTCACCTCCGCGTCGATGTTTATGCACATTGTTGAAAACAAAACCTACGGCAACCGGGCGTTCACCAACCTCAGCGAGCAGATGGCGAAGATCCTGCGCATGGGTGCCAACGACCAGAGCGTGATCGACCGCCTGAACTGGATGCGCGACGTGCTCGGCCCGATGCTGCGCAACGCGATGAATATCATCGGCGAAATCGACCTGCGCCTGATGCTGGCCCAGGCGCTGCACATGGGCGACGAGTGCCACAACCGCAACAACGCCGGCACCACGCTTCTTATTCAGGCGCTGACCCCGGGGCTGATTCAGGCGGGCTATCCGGTGGAGCAGCAGCGCGAGGTGTTTGAGTTTGTCGCCAGCAGCGACTACTTCTCCGGCCCGACGTGGATGGCGATGTGTAAAGCCGCGCTGGATGCCGCTCACGGCATTGAATATAGCACCGTGGTTACCACCATGGCGCGCAACGGCTACGAGTTCGGCCTGCGCGTTTCCGGCCTGCCGGGGCAGTGGTTCACCGGCCCGGCGCAGCAGGTGATTGGCCCGATGTTCGCGGGCTACAAGCCGGAAGACTCCGGACTGGATATTGGCGACAGCGCCATCACCGAAACCTACGGCATCGGCGGCTTTGCGATGGCGACGGCACCGGCCATCGTTGCGCTGGTGGGCGGCACGGTGGAGGAAGCCATCGACTTCTCGCGCCAGATGCGCGAAATCACCCTCGGCGAGAACCCGAACGTCACCATTCCGCTGCTGTCGTTTATGGGCATTCCAACCGCCATCGACATCACCAGAGTGGCGGGCAGCGGCATTCTGCCGGTGATCAACACTGCCATTGCCCACAAAGACGCGGGTATCGGCATGATTGGGGCGGGCATCGTTCACCCGCCGTTTAGCTGTTTTGAAAAGGCGCTGTTGACCTTCCGCGATCGCTACGTTCTATAAGGTATGCATCCATGAAAAACATGAAACTGGAGTGGAAAAGAGGTGACTGGGCGGCCTATTTCGGGTTGATGACCAACAACCTGACTAATTTGCTGACCATGATGGGGTTGCTCATTTTTGTCGTCGGCATCCCGAAGGAGATTGTTTATGGACGCATCGCGCCGGCCTTCGGGCTGGCGGTGCTGGTAGCGAGCTTATGCTACACATGGTTTGGCCTGCAAATGGCGCGCGCCACCGGACGTACGGACGTCACCGCGCTGCCGTCCGGCCCGAGCGCACCCTCGATTTTTACCGTGACCTTCCTGGTCCTGATGCCCGTCTACCAGCAAACCGGTGATGCGGATTTCGCGATCCAGATTGGCCTGGTGTGGTGCTTCGTGGAAGCGATGATCCTCGCGGGCGGCTCGTTCCTGGGTGAGACCATCCGCAAGATGATCCCGCGTACCGTGCTGCTGTCGTGCCTGTCCGGTCTTGGCCTGCTGCTGCTGGCGATGAACCCGATGTTGCAGGCGTTCGAAGCGCCCACCGTGTCGTTCATCGTTCTGCTGCTGATCTTCATTAACTGGTTCGGTAAAAAGCCGATTTTCGCCAAAATCCCGACCGGCCTGCTGCTGCTGATTGCCGGAACGGCGCTGGCGTGGATTTCCGGACTGCAAAGCCCGGATGCCATTAAGGCGTCCATGTCATCCTTCGGCTTTAACCCGCCGGAAGTGCACGTGGACAGCTTTATGCAGGGCCTGCCGCACGCGCTGCCTTATCTGGCGTCCGCCGTACCGCTGGGGCTGGCGAACTACATCTTTGACCTGGAGAACATCGAAAGCGCCCACGCAGCGGGGGATGAGTACCCGACCCGCAAGGTGATGCTGGCGAACGGCCTGGCTTCCATGCTCGGCTGCCTGATGGGCAACCCGTTCCCGGTCACGGTCTACGTGGGCCATCCCGGCTGGAAGGCGATGGGGGCGAGCATCGGCTACACGCTGGCGTCCGGCGTGACCATGTTCATCGTGCCGCTGTTCGGGCTGGGGGCCTTTATGCTCGCCATCATACCGATGACCGCTATCGTGCCGATTCTGGTGTTTATCGGCGTCGTCACCGCCAACCAGGTGGTGCGGGAAACCCCCAAAGTGGAGGTGCCCGTCATCTTTATCTGCCTGTTCCCGTGGATCGCTAACTGGGCGCTGACCATGATGAACAGCGTGATGAGCGCGGCGGGAACCAGCGCGGCGAAAATTGGCACCGACGTGCTGCACAGCAAAGGGATCTACTACGAGGGGCTGATGCACCTCGGCAACGGTGCGCCGCTCGCCAGCATGCTCTGGGGCTGTATCGCTATCTTCGCCATCATTAACAAACCGCTGCGCGGGGCCGTCGCCGCCGCAGGAGGCGCGCTGCTGGCGCTGTTTGGCGTGATCCACGCGCCAGTGGTGGGCTTTGCCGAGGGCAGTTCCCTGATGTTCGTCACGGCCTACCTGATGATGGGCGGCATGTTTGTGGTGAAGCATTTCCTCGACAGCCGCGAAGTTGCGAGCGCTGAAGTTACTGTTGCGAAGGAAAACGTATGAAAGAGCTTATGGTCGTCGCCATCGGCGGCAACAGCATTATCAAAGACAACGCCAGCCAGTCGATTGAACATCAGGCGCAGGCGGTCAAAGCGGTGGCCGAGTCGGTGCTTGAAATGCTGGCCTCCGACTATGACATCGTCCTCACCCACGGCAACGGCCCGCAGGTGGGGCTGGATCTGCGCCGCGCCGAGATCGCCCACGAGCGGGAAGGGCTGCCGCTGACCCCGCTGGCAAACTGCGTGGCGGATACCCAGGGCGGCATCGGCTACCTGATCCAGCAGGCGCTCAACAACCGCCTGGCGGCGCGTGGCGAGCAAAAGGCGGTCACGGTCGTCACTCAGGTGGAGGTGGATAAAAACGATCCCGGCTTTACGCACCCGACAAAACCGATCGGCGCGTTCTTCAGCGAGGCGCAGCGCGACGAGCTACAGCTCGCGCACCCGGACTGGCATTTTGTCGAGGATTCAGGCCGGGGCTATCGCCGCGTGGTGGCCTCGCCCCAGCCGCTGCGCATCGTCGAGGCGGATGCGATTAAAGCGCTAACGCAGAAAGGTTTTGTGGTCATCGGCGCGGGCGGCGGAGGCATTCCCGTGGTGCGCAGCGAGCAGGGGGATTATCAGAGCGTGGATGCGGTTATCGATAAAGATCTCTCCACCGCGCTGCTGGCCCGTGAGATTTGCGCCGACGTGCTGGTGATAACCACCGGCGTGGAGAAAGTCTGCGTTAACTTCGGCAAGCCAGACCAGCAGGCCCTGGACACCGTCAATGTAGCGCAGATGACGCGCTACATGGATGAAGGACACTTTCCGGCGGGCAGCATGCTGCCCAAAATCGTCGCCTCGCTGGCATTTTTACGCCACGGCGGCAGGCGCGTGATCATCACCTCGCCGGACTGCCTGCCCGCGGCGCTGCGCGGTGAAACGGGTACCCACATTGTTAATGAAGGAAGATAAGATGAGTGAAAACAAAAGCCGCCGCGAGTTTATCAGCCAGAGCGGCAAAATGGTCACCGCCTGCGCGCTGTTTGGCGCAACCGGCTCCGTCGCGTATGCTGCCGACACTGCAAAGGCAACCTGCGAGACGGGGAAACCGATGAAGATCATCGCGAAACATTACTATCTGGACAACGTGCTGCTGGAGGCCGGGTTCAACGTCGACGGCAGCGTGGCGACGAGCACCCGCACCGAGCTGAAAACGCTGGAGATCAAAGACGGGAAAATTGTCGCCCTGCGCGATAACGGCAGCCACGCCGACGCCGCGCTGCCGCACTACGACGCGGGTAAAAAGCTGATGCTTCCGGCGATGCGCGACATGCACATTCACCTGGATAAAACCTTCTACGGCGGCCCGTGGCGCTCCCTGAACCGTCCGGCGGGCACCACCATTCAGGACATGATCCGCCTGGAGCAGAAGCTGCTGCCGGAGTTACAGCCCTACACGCAAGAACGCGCCGAAAAGCTGATCGACCTGATCCAGTCCAAAGGGTCCACCATCGCCCGCAGCCACTGCAATATTGAGCCGGTTTCCGGCCTGAAAAACCTGGAAAATTTGCAGGCGGTGCTGGCGCGCCGCAGCGCAGGTTTTGACTGCGAAATCGTTGCCTTCCCGCAGCACGGCCTGCTGCTCTCCAACTCTGAAAAGCTGATGCGCGAGGCGATGCAGGCGGGGGCGCACTACGTAGGCGGGCTGGACCCAACCAGCGTTGACGGCGCGATGGAGAAATCGCTCGATACTATGTTCCAGATTGCGCTGGATTACGACAAAGGGGTGGATATTCACCTCCATGAAACCAGCCCGGCGGGCGTGGCGGCGGTGAATTACATGGTGGAAACCGTGGAGAAAACGCCGGAGCTGAAGGGGAAGCTGACCATCAGCCACGCCTTCGCGCTGGCGACGCTCAACGAGCAGCAGGTGGATGAGATTGCCACCCGCATGGCGGCGCAGCAGGTGGCCATCGCCTCCACCGTGCCGATTGGCACCCTGCACATGCCGCTGAAGCAGCTGCGGGAGAAGGGCGTGTTTGTTATGACCGGCACCGACAGCGTGATCGACCACTGGTCGCCGTACGGTCTGGGGGACATGCTGGAGAAAGCCAATCTGTACGCCCAGCTCTATATTCGCCCGAACGAGCAGACGCTCTCCCGCGCGCTCGGCATCGCCACCGGCGACGTGCTGCCGCTGAACGATAAAGGTGAACGCGTATGGCCGAAAGCGCAGGACGACGCCAGCTTTGTGCTGGTGGACGCCTCCTGTTCCGCCGAGGCCGTGGCGCGCATTTCTCCGCGTACCGCGACGTTCCACAAGGGAAATCTGGTCTGGGGTACGGTGGGCTAAAAGCGAGCCGGGTGGCGGCTTCGCCTTACCCGGCAATGTTTTATACTGGGAGTCACATTATTTAAGAGGGAGCTGCCATGGCACAAAACATCTACGACAACCCGGCGTTTTTTGAAGGCTACGCTCAGCTTCCGCGCTCGGTTCAGGGGCTGGACGGTGCGCCTGAGTGGCCTGCGCTCAAGGCAATGCTGCCTGATTTAACCGGCAAAGCGGTTATCGATCTCGGCTGCGGTTACGGCTGGTTCTGCCGCGCGGCGCGCGAGCTGGGCGCGTCTGACGTTACGGGCGTCGATATCTCAGAAAAAATGCTTGCCCGCGCGGCTGAACTGACGGATGACGCGGAGATTCACTATCAGCGTAGCGATCTGGAATCTCTTCAGCTTCGCGAAAACAGTCTCGATCTGGTCTATAGCTCGCTGGCGCTACACTACCTGCCGGAGCTGGACACGCTATTCGCCAACGTTCAGCGCGCGCTAAAACCGGGTGGCAGCCTGGTCTTCTCGATGGAGCACCCAATTTACACCTGCGCCACCCGTCAGGGCTGGCTGACCGACGACAGCGGCGAGCGGTTCTGGGGCGTGAACCATTATCAGGACGAAAGCCAGCGCGTCAGCAACTGGCTGGCGGATGGAGTGATTAAATACCACCGCACGCTGGGCACCACGCTTAACGCGCTGGTCAAGGCGGGATTAACGATAAGTGAAGTCAATGAGTGGGGACCAACGCAGGCGCAGATTGACGCCTGGCCTGCATTGTCCGAAGAGGCGGAGCGCACGATGCTGGTGCTGATTTCCGCCCGTAAGGCTCAGTAACCTACCTTATACACCCGCCCGCTCTGCACCCCTTCCACGCTGCGGCGGTAGGCCTGGGCCACGGTCGCGGCGGGAACGCTTTCAAAGCCAGGGAAGAACCCGTCATACGCTTCGGCGGATTCCGTCAGTACCGTTGGGCTGATCAGGTTAATGCGGATCCCGCGCGGCAGTTCGCAGGCTGCGGCGCGGACAAACCCTTCCAGCGCCGCATTGACCGTGGTGGCATTTACGCCCTGCGCAATCGGCTCGTGCGCCACAATTCCGCTTATCAGCGTAATCGAGCCGCCTTCGTTCAGATAATGCTGGCCGGTCAGCGCCAGACGCACCTGCCCGAGCAGCTTGTCCTGCAGGCCCTGGTTGAAGTCGCTGTCCTTCATGGTCGCGAGCGGGCCAAAGTAGAGACCACCGCTGGCGGAGACAATCGCATCCACCGGGCCGATTTTCTCAAACAGCGCCTGCACGCTCGCCTGCGAGGTGATATCCACCTGGTAGTCGCCCCGCGTGCGACCCACGCGGATGACCTCGTGACGACGGCTTAACTCTTCGGTTACGGCACGACCGACCGTACCGCTGGCACCAATAATGACGATTTTCATATCCGACTCCTCATGTTGTGAGCCCTCATTCTTTAATAAATAAAAAGTCAGAAAAACTGGGCTAAAGTTAGATGATTGCTAACCAGGGGTTTGGAATATGGATAAGCTTCGCGGCATGGAGACGTTTATCGCGGTGGTAGAGAGCGGCAGCTTCACCGGCGCGGCGGCGCGCCTGGAGATGTCGGCGGTGATGGTCGGGAAATATATTGCGCTGCTCGAATCTCAGCTCGGCACGCGGCTGCTGGAGCGCAATACCCGTCGCCAGAGCCTGACCGACGCCGGACGCGTTTATTTCGAAGAGGCCAGGCGCGTGCTGGAGCAGGTCTCGATTGCCGAAAGCGCGGTTGAACGGCTGCGCGCGGCGCCCGCCGGCACCCTGCGCGTCACCGCCCCCACGTCGTTTGGCGGCTGCGCGATCGCCCCTCTGACGGCCACATTTTTGCAGCGCTACCCGGAAGTGCGTATTGAACTGGATCTCACCAACCGGATGGTCGATCTGGTGGAAGAGGGGGTCGATCTGGCCATTCGCATTGGCGATATCCGCAATGACGATCTGGTGGCGAAATATCTGTGTCCCTACAACATGGTGATCTGCGCCGCGCCGGATTATCTGGCGCGACACGGCATGCCGCAGACGCCCGCCGATCTGGTGGATCATCTGTGCCTGTCTCACACGGTGTGGACCGCGCGCAACGAGTGGCGGCTGCCGGGTGCGGAAGGGGAGGTGCGCTGGAAGCGGGATGCGATCTTAAGATGCAACGACGGCTACGGCTTACGGATGGCGGCGCGAGCCGGGGCAGGGCTGCTGCTGCAACCGGAAGTGCTGGTGGCGGAAGAGCTGGCAAGCGGCAGGCTGGTGCGCGTGCTGGAGCCGTTCACGCCCGCGCCGAGGCCGGTACATTTACTATGGCGTCAGGATTTGCGTCCCCTCCCTAAGCTAACGGAATTTATTGCTCATATTCTGCTAAGATTGGGCACAATATAAAAAAGAAGGTAATCAAAGAATGTCTGCAAACAAACTCGCCAGCAGCGCGCAGGGCCTGCAATCATCTGCCATCCGTGAATTATTAAAACATAGCAAAATGGCGGGCGTGATTTCGCTGGGCGGCGGTATTCCCAATCCGGACCTGTTCGATCGCGAAGGGCTTAAAATTGCCGCCGATGCCGTGTTGTCACAGAATTTTGGCGAGGCGTTCCAGTATGGCCTGACGGAAGGCGTACCGGGGCTGCGCGAAGAAATTAAACGCATCTGCGAGGGGCGCGGCATCGCCTGTAAGGCCGATGACGTGGTCATTACTTCCGGCTCTCAACAATCTCTGGACGTGCTGGCGCGTGCGTTAATTAATCCGGGCGATACGGTTGTCGTTGAACGTCCTACCTATCTTGCCGCGCTGCAGGTCTTTGGCCTGGCACAGGCGAATTTTGAATCCGTCGGCACCGACGGCGACGGCATGAAGGTCGATGAACTTGAAGCGCTGGTGGCGAAGAAAACCATCAAGGCGGTTTATATCGTTCCAACCTTTGGTAACCCTGGCGGCGTAACGCTTTCCGAAGCGCGCCGTAAACAGCTGGTGGAATTATCAAAGCGCTATGATTTCGTGATTATCGAAGACGATCCGTACAGCGAAATTAACTACACCGACGACGTGTTCCGCCCGCTGATTGCCCATGCGAAAGATATCGGCAATGAGGATAACGTGGTGTACACCTCAACCTTCTCCAAAATCCTCGCGCCGGGCACCCGCGTAGGATGGGTGCTGGTGCCGGAATGGCTGAAGCGCGCGGTGGTGAACCTCAAGCAAACCACCGATCTGCACACCAGCACGCTGTCCCAGCTGATGACCTACGAGTACCTGAAAACCGGGCGTCTGGCGAACCAGATTAAAATGATCCGCGAGGCCTATCGCCAGAAATACCAGACGTTTGCAACGGAACTGGAAGCCGAGCTGGGCGATGTGATGTCGTTCCACAAGCCGAAGGGCGGGATGTTCCTGTGGGCAAAAATGAACAACGGCATGAATACGACGAAATGGCTGGAAAAAACCTTAAGCAACGGCGTGGTGTTTGTACCGGGCGAGTTCTTCTACTGCAACGAACCGGACCCGACAACGCTGCGCATGTCATTCGTCACCCCAACGGATGAGCAGCTTAAAGAAGCGGTTCGACGCCTGAAGATCTCCCTGTAACAGAGCGCGCATAACGGCAGTTGCCGTTGTGCGCGCAGGGTGAGCTTATTGCGTGGCGTGGGCGAGCGCGCGGTCTGAAGCATCGCCGCCGATCGTCTGCGTCACTTCATGGATACGACAGATTTTCCCCTCGCGCAGTGCGGCAAACATATACACCTCTAATTCCGCCTGGCGACCATCTGGATACGTCACCGTAGCCCAGTGCCGGTCTGCTAAAAGATTCTCGTGACAGGCCAGCTCTTCTACCCTGAATGCGATCGCGCGGATCTGCGAGCGGACGTGGTTCAGGTGCTGCACAAAACCCCGAAAATCAAGCGCGTGACCATCCGTGTACTGCTGGTAATCGGGCGTGAACACCTCTGCGGGTTCTAATTCGCCTTTGAACAAGCGGCTTAACAGGCACGCCATTTTTTCGCGCTGTAGGGTATTGTCAGGCTGGGCTATCAGGGTTGTGATGATGCTCATGTTGGCTCCTTGTGTAGTTGAGCCACCATTATCCTTGACAGTCGACGGCGCAGTTTCTGTAATATGTCGATGAATAACGATTTTCGGCCAGGATAAGATGATCGGTACAGAGACGCTCCGCCATCCCGGCGGTTACCGCACCGCGTGGCACAGCCATCCCACCGGACAACTCTGGCGTATTGCAACGGGGCTGCTGGTGATTGAGACCCAACAGGGGCGTTCGGTTGTACCGGCAAACCATATTGGCTGGATCCCGCCGGGCCAGCAGCACGCCGCCTTTTCTGAAAGCGCGATAGAAGGCTGCGCTATCTATCTTGACCCTGCGTGCTGTGCAATGCTTCCCGATGCCCCCGCGCTGTTCGAGCCCGACGATCTCACTCATGCACTGTTTTCCCGCTTAAGCGTTGCAGAAAACGAGTGCGATCCGCGAAAGCTCACCCTGCTGCTGGATGAGCTTACCCTGACGTCTCAGGTGCGCTTTTATCTGCCCGTACCGACGGATCCGCGTCTGAAGAACGTGGTCAGCCACTTGCTGCAGTGTGTCGATGATAATCAAACGGTCAAGAGCCATGCCAGCCATGCCGGGATGAGCGTGCGTACGTTTAACCGTCGATTTAGCGCCCAGACGGGAATGAACTTCGTCAACTGGCGGCAGCTGGCGCGCGTCATGCAGGCAATGGAGTGGCTGGCGGCGGGGAAGCCGGTGGGATGGATTGCGCTGTCCTGCGGCTACAGCAGCGTCAGCGCATTTATTGAAGTTTTCAGATTGTGGACCGGTAAAACGCCGGGACAGTGGGGGATTAAAGGTGGCGCTGTAGAGCCGGTTTGATTCAGACCACATCCGGCTGGCCTGATTTCCTTTTTGCCATGATTTCTGCAATCGTTTTTATACGGCTCAGCTCCTCCTGAGTCCGGGAATTGGTTTGCGCTTCCCAGACGTCGACGTTTAGCTGCAGGTTCAACCAGAATTCAATGGTGGTATCGAATGCCTTGGCCAGTCTGATTGCCATATCGGCCGTCAGTTTACGATTATTATTAACGAGAGCACTGATGGTGTTACGGTGCACGTTGAGCATTTCCGCAAGATCGCTAATTTTCAGATTGAGCGGCTCAAGATATTCATACTGCAACACATCGCCCGGCGTGGTGGGTTTGCGTAGAGCCTGTTGAAGAGTCATAGGTAATGCCTCATTTGTATGGCGTGTACTTGTGCGGAGAGAGGTAGAGATCGTCTGCTTTGCCCTCTGACCACCTGAATACCAACCTGTATTGCCTGTTAACGCGAATCGCAGAGTACCCTGCAAGCGGGGGATTCAGCGATTCATACATATTGCCTGGCGGGGATCTCAGCTCCCGGTGCGAGGTGGCAGCGTTGATCATATCCAGCTTCCTCGCTAAGGCTGATTCAAGGCTTGAAGGGATCACATTGCTTGATTTCCCGTACAGAAAAAAATCCTTAAGCCATTGATCACGAAAATGATTAATCATAGCGCTTATGAGCTCCACTCCATGAAGCTATGTGGATAGTAATGCACTCTTGCACAGTGCGCAAGTGCGTTTCGATTGGCGGCTATGTTACCCTGATGCAGGCTGAAGGAAAGCGTAAGGCGTCATTAAAAGCGGTTTCTTCGAGGCGGATTCCAGAAAAGGGGGATTGTGGTGTGGGTGCGGCATGATGCCCTCTCCCACAGGGCTGAAGAATCCCCACAAATTAATGCGAGCAGCGAATCATCCCCTCGCCCCTTTGGGGAGAGGGTGAAGGGGAAGATCGTAGCCGCTGCCCGGCGAAGACTATCGCTCCCTCAGCGCCTCCTTCGCCCGGTTAAACGGCTTGATCAGATAATCCAGTACCGTTTTCTCTCCGGTCTTGATGTCCACTGTGGCAATCATCCCCGGCACGATCGAGAAATGCCTGCCCGCCTTGTTCACCAGGTAATCCTGGCTGGTGCGGATAAACACGCGGTAGTAGAACACCTCCGGCTTGGCCTCGTCCTGGATAGTGTCCGGGGATATAGTCTCCACCACCCCGTGCAGCCCGCCGTAGATGGCGTAATCGTAGGCGGTGATCTTCACCAGCGCCTCCTGGTTCGGGTGGATAAAGGCTATATCGCGCGGCGAGAGGCGGGTTTCAATCAGCAGATGATCGTCCACTGGCACAATCTCCATCAGTTCGCCGTTGGGCGGGATCACGCCGCCGATGGTGGTGACTTTGATGTTTTTCACGATCCCGCGCACCGGGGATTTTACGGTCAGGCGGGTGACGGAATCCTCGCGGCCTTTGAGGATCGCCGAGACCATATCCACCTCGGCGTTGGCCTTGGATAACGCCTCGCGCGCCTGAACGTAATACTGGGAACGCACGTCGGTGAGCTTCAGCTCCAGGTCGCTTTTCTGTCGCTGCAGGCGGAGCACTTCCACGTGGCTGGCGGCACCGGTTTTTACCAGCCGCTGGGTGATCGCCAGCTCTTTGTTTGCGAGATCTAACGCTGAACGCAGTTCACGCTGCGTGTCCTCAAGCTGCGCGCGGCGCGAATTGTAGAGCCGCGTTTCGGCGGCGGTCAGTTCGGTCCATTTCTCCAGCGAAGGCGGGAACTTCAGCGGCAGATCGTTCACCTCGGCGTACAGACGGGCGCTGGAGGCAAGCGACGCGCGGTAGCGCGCCGCGCTTTCGCCGACGTTCGATTCGGAACGTGTTGGATCCAGCCGCGCCAGCACCTGTCCAGCCTGCACCTGATCGCCTTCGTGAACGTTCAGCTCGGTGAGGATCCCCCCATCCAGCGACTGCAACACCTGCTCGCGCGAGCTGGGGATCACTTTTCCCGTTCCCGTTGAGACTTCATCCAGCATCCCAAACCACGCCCAGACGCCCAGCGCCACAAACATCAGCAGCGAGAAGATCACAATCCGCCGCGCGCCGGTATAGCCGCTTTCGGAGTCGAGCGCATTATCCAGATCGTCCATCGCGGCCACGTCACGCTGACTGATTTTCATTTTTCCACTCCCGTCCGGTTGCTGCCTGCTGCTGTTGCTGCATGCGGCTGTTGTTCAGCGCCTGCGCTTTTGGCGCGTCCATGACCAGCATCCCATCTTTCAGTACGACCACGCGCTCCACCAGCTCCAGCACCGGTACGCGGTGGGTGGCGACAACCAGCGTCCGGTTGCCGAGCCACGCCCCCAGGCGCTGGATAAATTCCCGCTCGGTGTGTTCATCAAGGGAGGCGGTCGGCTCGTCCATCAGCACGATATTCGGATCGCGCAGCAGCATCCGCGCCAGCAGAATCGACTGCCGCTGCCCGCCGGACAATCCCACGCCGTTCTCCATAATCGGGTAGTCCAGCCCCTTTGGCAGCTTCTGCACAAAGCTGGCCGCGCCGCACATCTCCAGCACCTCGAAGATCTCTTCGTCGGTGGCGCGCGGCATGCCGAGCGTGATGTTTTCGCGCAGGGTGCCGTAAAACAGCCGCGCGTTCTGGGTCATAAAGCCGACGTTTCGCCGCACGTCGGCCACGTCCAGATGCGGCAGGCTGAGGTTGTCGAGCCGCAACTCGCCGGCCGCCAGATCCATGCCGCCCGCCATCGCCTGCAGGAGAGTGGATTTGCCCGCGCCGTTACGCCCGAGGATCGCCACTTTCTCGCCCGGCCTGATCTCCAGACGGTTAATGCGCAGCGCCATGCGCGGATCTTCCGGCTGATAGCGGAACTGCGCCTGCTCGAAAAGATAGTGTCCGCGCAGTACGTCCTGGCGGATCGGCGTCTCTTCACGCTGATTTTCAGTAGGAAGCTGCATAATGCTGTCCAGCCCCTCTTTGGCGGCCTTAACCTGCTGCCAGCGGGCGAGCACGCCGCACAGCGTCGCCATCGGGGCGATCATCCGCGAGGCCAGCATTGAGGCGGCCACCACCGAGCCGGTGGTCAGCGTGCCGTCAATCACCATCGGCGCGCCAACCACGATCACGGCGGCGTAAACCAGGCTCTGGACGGTCATCCCCCAGCTGATCAGGTTCTGGGTCAGCTCGCGGGTGCGTAGGCCGGATTCCGCGGTTATCTGGATATAGCTGTTCCACTGCTGCAAAAAGCGGTTCTCCGCCTGCATCAGCTTGATGTCCTCCAGCCCCTGCACGCTCTCCACCAGCACCGCGTTGCGCAGGGTGGATTCATGCGCCGACTGCTTCGCCAGCTCCGCCAGCTTCTTTTGCAGCAGCAGGCCCGGCAGGACCATGATTACCGCCGCTACCGGGGCGATCCACGCCAGCTGCGGGGCGATGATCGCCAGCACCACCACAAACAGGAAGAAGAAGGGCAGATCGACAATCGTCGAGATGGTGGAGGAGGTGACCATCTCGCGGATCTGCTCCAGCTCGCGCAGCTGGGAGATAAAGCTGCCGGTGGAGCGCGGAATGGCGCTGTGGCGCAGCCGTAACGCGTGGCCGAACACGCGATCCGAGACGCGCAGATCCGAGCGTTTGCCCAGCAGATCCATAATGTGCCCGCGCGCAACGCGCAGCACAAAGCCAAACAGGGTGGCGATCAGCACTCCGATGGTCAGCACGTAGAGCGTCGGGTAGGACTGGGCGGGGATTACCCGGTCATACACCTGCATGGAAAAGACAATGCCGGAGAGGGAGAGCACATTGATAAACAGCGCCGCCAGCATCACCCAGCTGTAGGGGCGCAGGTCGCGCATCACCAGCCGGTAGAGCCAGTCCGGACGGTACTTTGAGATGTAGGCGTCCACGCGGCTGTCTTTCAGCGCGGCCAGCGGACGCAGGGCGATAACGTGGCGGATGGCGGGCAGCATTGCGCTCATCGACAGGCGGTTGGTGTATGTCTTGTCGTCGAAAAAGCTGACCTCGAGCGTATCGTCTCCGTCGAAATTCTCGATCACGCCGATTTTTCCGTCGTTCAGCGCCACCACCACCGGCAGACGCCAGCTGTTGATCGACTGCTGATCGGCCGTCAGCAGCTGGAACGTCAGCCCGGCTTCACGGGCAAGCTGAGTCAGCGCGGGCACCATCGGTTTGCCTTTCAGCCACGGCGCGCCCGCGACGAGCGAGCCTGGCGAACAGGCAACGCGGTAGCGCGTGGCGACAAAGCCAAACGCCTGAGCCCACTGCTCCAGCGCCTCATCCGTCATCGTTTCCCCCTGCGGGATGTCGCGTTGCTTCATGGCTGGATCTCCACGGTCTGGATGGTGCGGTTATCAAGATCGAACGCATGACGCAATTGCCCGGTGTTATAGAGGCAGTTGAGCTGCAGCTGATGCAGCTGACCGAGGGTCTGCTGCTGGGTAAAGCGCGCCTGATAGACCTCCTGCTCGGCGTTGAGCACGTCCAGCAGCGGGCGCGAGCCGAGATCGAGATACTGCTGCTGGTAGAGCTCGCGGGTGCGGGCGCTGAGCGCCTCCTGGCGGCCCTGAATTTGCAGCGTGCTTTGCAGGCTCATGACCTGGCTGCGGGCCTCCAGCAGCTTCTGGCGGACATCGAGGCGCGTGCGCTGAATGGTCGACTGCGCCGCTTCCACCGCGTGACCGGCGGCGTTGCGTCGGGCGGTGAGCCCGCCGCCCTGATAGAGCGGCATCTGGACTTTCACCCAGGCGGAATATTGGGTGCGGTCCCGCGTTTCGTTACCCGCGTAGCGATCGTTCAGATAGTGACGAACTTCCGGCTCCAGCGAGACGGTAGGCGTCATCTGGGCATCGGCGTAGTCAAGGTTAGCCTGGGCGACGTTCGCCTGTGCCCAGGCGGCGAGGACCGCAGGCACCAGACGATCGTCCGGCTCGGCGATATCGCAGCTGCGGGCCAGCTTCTGCGGAAAGTCATTGCTGATATCGTTCAGGCTGTTCCAGCCGAGAAAGCTCATCAGCGTGGCGCGGGCGCTGTCGAGGCTGGCCTGATACTGCATCAGCTGGGCGCGTGCCCCTTCAATGCGCGCGTCGGTCTGCACCACGTCAGACAGGGAAGTGGCCCCTTCGTCGTTACGCAGGCGGGTCAGCTTGCCGATTGATGAGAGGGCGTCGAGCTGCTCTTTGGCGGTGTCGACCATCTGCTGCAGAGTTTGCACCTGCACCATGGCGATGGCGGTATCGTGGGCGATGGTGTCGATGCTGACCAGCACGTTGGCCTGCTGCTGGGCGACCCCGGCGTTTTCGGCCCGCACCTGGCTTGCCACTTTGCCGAAGTCGTAGAGCATCTGTGAAAGAGAGAGCACCAGCGACGGCGTAAAGCCGTTCTGGTCGCCGTCGTGGGAATACCCGTTGTCCATGCCGGCGTTGATTTGCGGATAGTATTTCGATTTGGCGACGTCGACCTCTTCGTTCTGTTCGTAGAGTTTGCCCACGGCTTCAGCGATCGCCGGGTGCCAGGTGACGGCGCGATTAACGGCCTCGCCAAGCTGTAGTGAACCGGGAGCGGCTTTGCCTGCCACCGGGGCGACGCGGCCATTCAGTGAGGGGAGTTCCTGCGTTTCGCGGAGCTGTCCGGTATTGATGGTTGCCGCCGGGTTTGCCGCGATGGCGGGTACAGATATCAGGCAGCACGAGAGCCACCAGTAAGGCATCTTTATTCCCATGTCTTGTCCCTAATAAATAAGTACAGCTTTATTATTTATGCCCGGGCGCTGTGCGCCCGGGTCATGTCCTGCAGGTGCTATCAGGTAATGATGTGTTGCTGGTTCACAAGCTCGTCGTACGTGGTCTGCACGTTATCAAGCGTAACGAGTGCAGTATTAGTGTAGGTGCTCCCTGCGCCGTCACGGTCGATAGAGATCACAGTGTTGCTACCGCTTTGCGTGACATTGATATAATTCCCCAGCGAGGCGGTATTGCCGTCCCAGCCCACGAGCAGATCGCCAATGTCGATCTTGTCTCCCTGCGCCAGGGAGAAGTTCGTCCAGTGGTCGCCGCCGGCGCTGGTGATGTTGCCCCCCGTCGCGTTGCCCGCCGTGCTGTTCAGCACCTGATAAATCAGCGTGTCGCCGTAGGCCGTACCGCTAATCACATCGTTATGCTCCGAACTGATAAATTTCGGCGCCATGTTGATGGTCAGCGACGCGGTGTCCGTGGTGCCGTTGGCATCGGTCAGGGTGTAGTTAAAGACCTCCTTCGTGGTAATGGTAGAGAGCGATATCCCCGGGTTGAGCGTATAGGTGTAACTGCCGTCTGCGGCAATCGCCAGCGTGCCGTAGTGACCCGTGATGCTCGACTGCGTGCTGCCGGTGTAGGGATCCAGCGTAGTGGTAACGCCGTCGTAGCCGGTAATGCTCACGCGGGTATCCACCGAGTGCAGCTGGTCCATCGTCCCTGCGGAACCGGTGCCGTCGAAAATGTTGCCGTCAACGGTGTGGGTGCCCGTGGCGTCGAACTGCGACAGCGAGTAGCTTGTGCCGGTGACGCTTGGGGTGATGGTGATATTTCCTACTCCCAGCGGCCCCATTCTGCCGGTATAGCTCAGGGTGTAGGTCCCCGCCTCCAGGTCGAGACCCGTCAGGTTGACCGTTGCCGTGCCGCCCAGCAGCAGCCCGCCGTTGAACGAGCCGGTTCTGACGGTGGTGGCGCCGTTGGTCAGCGTCCAGTCAACCGTCAACCCTGTAAGCGTCAGCAACGAGGCGACGTTAAACGACAGCACCACGTTGTGCAGCGCGGTATTGGCATCCACCACGAAGGTGCCGGAGCCGGAGCCCTGGGTTGAAGTGAGCAGCGCGGCGTTCCAGCTCGCCGTCCCGACGGTTGTATCCGAGTACGCGGCGGTGTGGTGTACCGACGTCACGTCCATCGCGGTGCTGACATCATTCACCGCATTCATCGGCTGCGCGGTTGGGGTGATGTTGAGCGAAGCCGTGTCTTTCGTGCCGTCCGGCGCGGTAATGGTGTAGACGAAGGTATCCGGGGTGCTGATGTGGTCAACGCCTACGCCGCTATTCAGGGTGTAGGTGTACTCCCCGGCCGCGTTGATGCTCAGCGTACCGTACTCGCCGGTAATGTTCGTCAGACCGCTGCTGTTCACCGCTACGCCGTTAACTTCCGTCACCAGCGTGCCGACTGGCGCAATATCATCCGACAGAACGTCCCCGGTAGTGCTCGCGCTGACGCTCGCCACGCTGTAGACATGATCCTGCAGCACGTTCAGCGTGTAGGCCGTCAGGGCGGTGATCCCTGCAGCCGTATTCAGCAGGAACAGGTACTCACCGGCCGGCAGTTGCAGCGTCAGCTGAGGCGAGGTGCCGCCCAACAGCGGCGCGCGCAGCCAGCCTGGTTCAACGCGCATCTGCTCGAAGGTCTGGGTCGCGTTGTTGAACTTGTAGACATACAGATCAAACACCGACGCCAGCGCCACGCCGCCCACGGAGGCCTGGATGGTCATGGTGCGGGTAGTGCCTTCCTCCACGTTATAGATGATGGGATTGGTCATATCGTCCAGCAGGTTCAGCCCCAGCGTGTTGCCGAGATTGATTCCCACCAGGGTAAAGCCGCCCTGGGACGACGTACCGTTGTTAATCGCGTTGACGGTGGTATCGAAGGTCAGCGAGTTCGTATCGTCAACCGCGACAATACCGCTGGTGGCGGTACCGGTGCCCAGCGACAGCACCAGATTCGCCGACGCGCTGACGCCGTTATGCGTGATGGTGTAGCTGAAGCTCTCCGTCCGGCCAATCACCGATGCGCTGGTGTTGGTCAGATCGTAGGTGTAACTACCGTCGCGGTTAATGGTCAGCGTACCGTACTGACCCTGGATCACCGTGCCGTCGGCAGTGACGCTGGTGGTGACACCCTGGGCGTTAGTGACGGCCGTGACCGTTGCCCCTGCCGGAGCGTTGTCGCTGCCTGCGGTTGGGTCAACGTCGGTGATCACGTTACCGCCGAGGCTGGTATCGCCCGTAACGGTGCCCGGCCCGGTCTCTTTCACCGCCACGTCGAGGCTGGTGTAGGAGCCGGTTGCCAGCAGGTTGGTGTTATAGCTCAGCACGCGGTAGTTGCCGTCCGCCAGCCCGGTCAGGTTCAGCGAAACGCCGGTTGCCCCCAGCGTCAGCAGGTCGGCAAACTGCGGCTGTCCGGTATCGACTACGGTAGTCCAGGTGTTGTTAACGGTGTCAAAGCGCTGAACCACCAGCTCAAGGGTGTTGAGCAGAGAGAGCACGGCCCCCGTGGCGTTAGCGTTCACGACGATATCCGCGCTGCCGCCGCTGCCCACGGTGAAGTTGACCTGAGCGGTGTCATTACCGAGCAGCGTCAGGACGTTGCCCACGGCACCGACCAGCAGGAAGCCGTAGTCGCTGTACTGGCTGTTGGTGACGGTGGCCGTGGTGCTGAGATCCAGCTCTTCGACATTATTGCTGGCGGAGAGCGGCACCACTGGCGCAAGCGCCGAGCCGGGCTGCGAGATATTGCCCGCCGCGTCGGTGGCGGTGATTTGCAGCGTCTGGCCTTCAGTCTGTTTGTTAACGAAGGTGTAGCTGTACGTGCCGTTGCTGCCCGCTGTGGTCGTGACCGTCGAGCCGTCCGCGAGACGGATGGTGACGGTACTGCCTGCTTCAGCATTCCCGGTTAATACGCTACCGTCGGCGTTGAAGGTTCCGGTTGGGGCCGTTGGCGCGGTCAGATCGACGATAATCGTCGTCACGGCCGATGCCGGGCTGGTGTTGCCTGCGGCATCGGTGGCCGTGGCGGTGAAGTTGTGGGTGCCCTGCGTCAGCGTGGTGGTTTCCGGCAGCGTCCAGTTGCCATTGCCGTCGGCGGTGACGGTGCCCACCAGCGTGATGCCATCGTAGATCCGTACCGTTGCATTCGCTTCGGCGGTCCCGCTCAGCGCCGGACGCGTGTCGTTGGTCGGGTTGGTGCCGGTTACCGGTCCGATGACGCTGCCGACATCATCAATTACCGAGCTGATGACCGGCGCTGCCGGGGCAAGGGTATCGACGTTAATCGTGTACCCGGCGGTTGGCGCGCTGGCATTGCCCGTTGCATCGGTGGCGGTAAAGGTCAACGTGTGCGGGCCGTTGCCCAGCGCCGGAGAAGGCGTATAGCTCCACGCCCCGCCTGTGGCGATCACGCTGCCGATCTGCACGCCGTTATCGAAGATTTTCACCGTAGAACCCGCTTCCGCCGTACCGCTGAGGGTTGGCTGCGCGTCGTTGGTTATTCCTCCGTTCGCGACAGGCGTTGCCGCATTGCCGACGTCATCCAGAATGCTGGTGAGCACCGGCAGCGCTGGCGGCGCGGTGTCAATCGTCAGACTGAAGCTTGCGGACGACGCGCTGGTGTTGCCTGCGGCATCCGTAGCCTGCGCGGTGAAGCTGTGCGCCCCCTCTGTCAGCGTGGTATTGAGTAAGATACTCCAGCTGCCGCTGCCGTCTGCGGTGCCCGTCCCGACCAGCGTGGTTCCCTCATAGATATTCACGGTGGCAAACGGTTCGCTGGTTCCGACCAGCCGCGGTACGGTGTCGTCGGTCGTCTGCCCGGACGTGATTGGCCCGGTAATGCTCCCCACATCGTCAATCGCCTGGCTGATAACCGGCGCGGTGGGTGCCGTGCTATCGACAACCAGCGTAAAGCCTGGCGAGGCGGGGCTGATGTTCCCTGCGGCATCGGTGACCGTGGCGGTCCAGGTGTGGCTGCCAGCCGCCAGTGGCGTGGACGGCGTAAAGCTCCATGCACCGGTACCGTCTGCCAGCGCGGTGCCGACAGGCTGCCCGTTTTCATAGATGGTGACCGTGGCGTTGGCCGTCGCGGTGCCGCTCAGCGTTGGCGTGGTGTCGTCGGTGCTTTGCCCGGAAGTGAGCGGGGTTTGAATACTGCCCACGTTATCTGCCGCGGCTGAAATGACCGGCGCAGACGGCACGCCCGTATCCACCGTCAGGTTAAACGGTGCCGTTGCAGTACCCACGTTGCCCGCCGCGTCGGTGGCGTTGAAGGTAATGGCATGCGGTCCGTCGATCAGATCGGTACCCGGCGTGAAGGTCCAGCTGCCCTGGGCATTGACCACGGCGGTGCCAATTTCGTTGCCATCAACAATCACGTGCACCGTAGAACCCACGTCGCCCGTACCGTTGAAGGTCGGACGCGCGTCGTTAGTGCTGTTACCCGACGTGAGCGTCCCCGTGATCGGTGCGACATCGTCAATCACGCTGGTCACCACCGGCACGCCGGGGCCTGCGGTATCGACGGTGAAGGCGAAGACCGATGAGTTCGCCGAGGCGTTGCCCGCGGCATCCGTTGCGTACGCGCGCAGGGAGTAGCTGCCGTCGTCCAGCGGCGTGGTCGGGGTGAAGGACCAGTTACCGTTTCCGTCGACGGTCGTCGTACCCAACTGCGTACCGTTATTCATGATGTAGATGGTGCTGCCTGCCTGTCCGGTGCCGCTAATCGTTGGGGTGTTGTCGTTGGTCGCCTGCCCGCTGGTGAGGTTGCCCGTGACGCCGCCAGGGACGTTATCACTTACCGTATCCAGCGTTGGAACCGTCGGCGCCGTGAGGTCAACCACCACGCTCCACGGGGCTGAGACCAGGCTCAGGTTACCCTGCGGATCGGTTGCCTGAACCGTTAACGCGTGTGGCCCTTCGACAAGCGCGGTCTCTGGCGTAAAGCTCCACGCGCCGGTGCCATCAGCCGTAACCACGGCAATCTGGGTAGCGCCATCGAAAATGGTTACGATGCTGTTTGCGTCCGCTGTCCCCGAAAGGGTTGGCGTGGCGTCGTTCGTTTCGCTGCCGCTGGCTACCGGGGTGGCGGTATTGCCCACATTATCCGTTACGCTGGTGATGACCGGCGTGGTGGAAATGGAATCCACCACGATGGTGAAGTCCGCCGAAGGACCGCTCTGATTTCCCGCCGGATCGGTCTCGCGGATGGTCAGAACGTTACTGCCTTCTGGCAGGGCGGGCGTGGTGTAGCTCCAGGTGCCGGTATTACCAACCACCACGCTGTCCAGCAGCACACCGTTGTTATAGATGGAGATGGTATCACCCACCGCGCCGGTGCCGGTGAGGGTCGGCTGGCTGTCGTTGGTGGTCTGGCCGCTGGTCAACGGACCGGTGACAGGACCCACGTCGTCAATGACCGAGCCAATAGTTGGCGTGCCCGGCGCGGTCAGATCGACGGTGACGCTGGCCGCCGGAGAGCGGCCGCTGGTGGCACCGTTGAGGGTCGCGGTCACCTCAAAGGTGTGCAGCCCCTCGCCAAGCGCGGCCGGCGTATAGCTCCAGTTGCCGCTGCCGTCGGCGGTCACCGTTGTTAATGGCGTCGTGCTACCGTCCTGATAGATAGTTATCACGCTGCCCGCTTCGGCCGTACCGGTAAGCGTTGGCGTGGTGTCGTTGGTGGTTTTGCCTTTCACATCGCCGGTGACCGGGTCCACGTCATCGACGATGGCCGTAATAACGGGAACCTGCGGCAGCTCAAGCGGCGAGTCGGTGACGATAAAAGGCACGTCAGCGCTGGCATTTCCTGCGGCGTCCGTGGCAGTCACGGTCAGCGTGGTTGGATCCAGCTGCGCCGGGCTCAGCGCAATGGAGAAGCTGCCGTCGCTGCCGACAACCCCGGTACCAATGACCGTAGTACCGTTTGTCACGGTAATGATGCTGCCCGCTTCACCGGTACCGGTCAGCGGTGTTCCTTCATCTGGCAGGCTCATGTTGCCCGGATCTGCCGGGGCAACGGTATCTACCGTCACGCTCACCGGCGCGGAACTCCCTGAAATATTTCCCGCCGGATCGCTGGAAGAGACGGTGAAGGCATACTGGCCATCCGGTAGCGTTGTGCCTGCGGTCCAGCTCCAGCTGCCGTCCGACTGTATCGTTACCGGTGCTCCTGACGGGGTACCGTCGATGGAGACGATAACGGTGGCGCCGGGCTCGCCGGTCCCGGTCAGGGTCGGCGTGCCGTCATTCGTATAAAGCAGGTTATTAGACAGCTGGCTGCCCTCAACCTCGGTAATGGCCGGGACTTCAGGCGCAAGGGTATCGAGCGTGACGGAAACGACCGGGCTCGGCGCGCTGACGTTACCTGCGGCATCGACTCCCGCAACGGTGATGTTCAGCAGGCCGTCCTGCTGTGGTGGCAGGACAAAGCTCCATTCTCCGTTAACGACATCGACACGTCCTACCTCAACGCCGTTGTTGTAAACGATGACCGTGTCGCCAGTCGTGCCGGTACCTCCGACGGTTGGCGTCGCATCGGTGATTAAGCCCCCATTCGGCTGGCCCCCGACGGCGTCAAACACCGGGACATCCGGTGCTACGGTATCCACGGTAATCGTAATCGCTGGCGACGGGTCAGAGACGTTGCCCGCCTCATCGGTGGCGGTGGCGGTATAGACGTGGCTGCCTTCCCCAATATTACTGTCAGGACGCCAGCTCCAGTTGCCGTTGCTGTCTACCGTCACGGTGCCCACGATGGTCGGTGTGCCGTTAACGGTATCAGTGATGTTGATAACGTCATTCGCCGTACCGGTGCCGCTCAGGATCGGGCGCGGATCGTTGGTGGTTCCGCCATCGGGAACGGGGCCGGTTATCTGGCTGACGCTATCGGTAATTACCGGTGCTGCTGGTGCTGTTGGCGCATCGGTATCAATGGTGATGGTGACCGGCTGGGACGGGGCGCTTTCGTTGCCCGTGCCGTCCATATTGGTGACGGTCAGGGTAATGTCATAGGTGCCGTTAGGCAGCGGGGTAGCTGGCGTCCAGGTCCAGTTGCCGGTGCCGTCCACGAGCACATCATCAAGCTTGACCCCACCGTTGTAGATGGTCACGGTATCGCCCGGATTGCCGGTGCCGCTCAGGGTCGGCGTGGTGTCGCGGGTGGTTTCTCCCGGGTTCAGCGGCGTTTCTGTACCGTCAGGATTGACGGTGATTGCCGGGATATCCGGCGTGGCCGGCGGAACGGTATCTACCGTCAGCTCAAACGGCGTTGAGATGGTGGTATTGCCCGCGGCATCCGTGGCATGCACCGTCAGCGTATGCGGGCCGTCAGTGAGCGGGATAACGGGGGTAAAGCTCCAGCCGCCGCTGCCGTCGAGGGTCGCGGTGCCGAGCAGGGTGGTGCCGTCATAGACGGTAATCACCGCATCTGCCGGCGCGGTGCCGCTCAGGGTCGGCGTGGTGTCGTCGGTGGTGTCGCCGCTGGTAAGCGGCCCGTTAACGCCGCCGACGTCATCGGTTACGGTGGCGATGGTGGCCGCCGCTGGCGGCGTGGTATCGACGGTCAGGGTAAAGCCGCCTGACGGCTGGCTGGTATTACCCGCTCCATCGGTGGTGACGGCGGTAAAGGTATAGGTGCCGTTAACAAGCGGTGTGGTTGGGGTATAGGTCCACGTGCCGCTGCTGTCGATCACAATTGTAGTGAGATCGACGCCGTCCTGGCGGATGGTGACGGTTGAGCCCGGCTCCGCGGTGCCGTTGAGCGTCGGCGTGGTGTCATTGGTGCTGTCGCCAGGGTTGAGCGCGCCGAGGCGCTCTGGCACGTCATCCACCACCTGGGTAATGACCGGCGCATCCGGGGCAACGCTGTCAATGATGATGCCCCAGCTGTTGGATACGTCGCTAATGTTTCCCGCCGCGTCAGTTGCGACGGCGGTCAGGGTATGTTGACCCTCAGCGATCGGGGTGTCCGGAGTAAAGCTCCACGCGCCGAGGCCATCGGCGACGGTGGTTCCAATATCAACCCCATCCACGCGGATGGTGACCGTGGCGTTGGCCGCGGCGGTACCGCTGAGCGTCGGGGTTGAATCATTGGTGGTCTCATTGAGGTCGAGCGAGCCGGTTCGTTCAGGCACATCGTCAACGACCTGCGTAATCACCGGGGCGGCTGGCGCCGTCCCGTCGACGATAATGGTCCACGCGTTCGATTGTCCGCTCGGGTTACCGGCGGCATCCGTCGCCGTTGCCGTCAGCACATACGTGCCATCGGCCAGCGGTGAGGGCGGCGTAAAGCTCCACAGGCCAGATGAGGGGACGGCCACCGTGCCGATGATATCGCTGCCGTTGAAAATCGTGATGGTCGAACCGGGTTCGCCCGTGCCGTTCAGGGTCGGTGCCCGGTCGTTGGTCAGCCCATTCTGGTCCACGGGACCGGTTGTGTTCAGCACGTCGTCAATCACCGACACGATAACCGGGGCCTGCGGTGGGGTGATATCCGGCGCTGCTGCGGAGGTTGCTGGCCCCGTGTTGCCCGCAGCGTCGGTGGCGTCTGCGGTCAGGATTTCGCCGTTGAGCTTAGGCGGGGTCAGCGTCAGGCTAAAGTTGCCCTCGCTGTCGGCCACAGGGGTGCCAAGGATAGCGTCGCCTTCACGGATGGTTACCGTGCTGCCAGGCTCCGCGGTGCCGGTGATGGTGCCGCCATCATTCGATACGACGAGGTCGCCGGGGGCCAGCGGCGGCGTGGTGTCCACGGTGAAGATGATTGGCTCTGAGGCCGCACTCTGGTTTCCGGCTGCATCGGTTTCAACGACGGTTATCGTGTGCGTTCCGTCCGCGAGCGGGCCGTCTGGCGTGACGCTCCAGGTGCCGTTCGGCAGCACCGTTGTGGTTCCAACCGCAACGCCGTTATCGTAGATAGTGATTGTGCCACCGGGCTCGCCCGTTCCCGCCAGGATCGGCTTTGACGCATCGGTAGGTGTGCCTGCGGTTATGGTTCCTCTGATCGCACCCGTGTCGTCGGTCAGCACAATCGCGGTTGGCGCGGTCGGCGGGGTAAGATCCACGGTGAGGGTAAATACCGGCGAGGCCGGTCCGAGGTTGCCGGCGGCGTCGGTTGCCCGCACGGTAATCTGGTGGGTGCTTTCAGTCAGATCGGTTGACGGGGTAAATGTCCAGGTGCCGTTGCTGGCGACGAGCGCCGTGCCAATGGCGACTCCGCCGTCATAGATGGTTACGGTGGAACCCGCCTCCGCAGTGCCGCTGAGCTGCGGGCGTGGATCGTTGGTGCTGCCGCCGTTTGTGACCGACCCCGTTTGAGGATCAATATCGTCCGTCACGCTGCCGATCGTTGGGGCATCGGGTGCGGTGAGATCCGGCGCCGTAATCGTTGTGCCCTGGCTGGTATTCCCGGCTGCATCCGTCGCGGTGGCGGTCACCTGTTCGCCGTTGGTCAGCGGAGTGCCGAGAGACACGGTAAAGTTGCCGTCACTGCCGGTTTTTCCGGTGCCAAGGACGTTGCCGTTCGCGTCTTTCAGCGTGATAGTACTGCCGGGCTCGGCGGTACCGGTGACGCTTTTACCGTCCGACGAGAACTGAAGGCTGGAGGGTGCATTCGGCGGTGTTGTATCCGGGTTGGTGGGATCGACTGGCGTACTGGGGTTAGGGTTAGGATTGTTGTTATTCCCATCATCGTCATCCCCGCCGCCGCCGCCGCTGGAGCTTGCCACCGCCGCGATGGCGCCAGCCGCGACAATGCCGCCCAGCGCCCACGGCCAGATGGCGGCACCACCTGCATCACTCCCGGATGCGGCCAGCAAGGCGTCCGTGGACGCGATGGATTCGTACGTGGCGGCCCCGGTGGGATCTTCAATCCACCATAACGCACCGTCACTCTCCTGGAGCACCAGCTGGCTCACGCCCTGCGCGTCGGTGACATAGAAATTTTTAAGGGTGATCACTTCCCCTGAGTGCAGTGTCACCACCAGATCGTTACCACTTCGCGCGAAGTGGGAGACATCGGCTCGCTCTACATGAAGCTCAACGATAGAGGAATGGCTCAACGTAACCTGTGTGCCTTCCGTAGTCGTTTCGACGCCAGTGAGTTTTGATATAACAGAGATTTGGCTCATTTAGGTATTACTCCAGCAGAGTTATCGTGAACGACGAGCAAGACGAGCCATCTCTGGAGAAGGTAAAGGGCGCCCCCGGCGGAGTTACTGTTTTTTAAACAGCACTCACCGTCTTTTTTAGAGCGAACGATGCCCGCCAGGATTCAGAGTGGCAACATCAGAGCGAATGTAATTACTTACGAGACAGAATGTTTGCTATGCGTATTTTGTGCCTTATAAAACCCTGTAATTAATAGAGGATTTGGTTTTGAGGATATAAAAATGATATAGCCAGAAAACGGTGAATGTGCAAATTAAGCTTTCGTAAATAAAGAGGTAGGTCGTAAAGAGGCCATTAATTTATTGATGGGGTTTATGTATTTATTTTATTATTAGATTGTTTTTGTTGAGTTTTTTCTGATTGCAGTATGCTTTTTTATTTATTTTTTAGATGTAAGTTAATAATTGGTGGTGACGTTTTTGGATGCAAT